>DASWJP010000152.1:0-4997 GCA_036397065.1 Kiloniellales bacterium
GGAATTCTGGGGACACAATACTTAATTCGCCCGAGATGCTTCTGCGCAGTGGTTGGCAATAGGAATATTCCGGGGACAATACATACTCCACCTCGCAGGATGCGAATCAAGATACGTTCGCGCGCCTACGCGTTCTTGATCTGGCGGAAACCGGGCTCGACGGGATCGGTGTCGGGGAATATCTCCACGGCGTCCACGGATGCCACTGGCGGGCCGTCCCAGCACAGGTCGATCATTTCATCGACCGTTTCCGGCGGTCCGCGGAAGACGGCTTCGACGGTGCCGTCTCGCCGGTTGCGCACCCAGCCGTCAAGGCCGCGGGCGGCCGCCTCGCCCACCGTCCAGCCGCGGAACCAGACGCCCTGCACCTGACCGGAGATGACGACACGAACCTGTTTCATCGCGGGCTTGCCCCCGGATAGAGCACCGCGAAGGCCGCCTCGACGGCGCGGCGGGCATGACGTTCCCACTCGGACCGGCGCTGCCATTGATCCTCGATGGTCAGGGCTGGATTGGATCGATCCTCGTGCACCAAGCGGTTGCGCAAGGCGCGCAGCCATCGCCATGCCTCCGCATCAAGGCCGTGCGGCGTATCGCTGTCGCGGGTGCCGGAGGTGTGCGCCTGGCAGTCGATGACCGCCGCCGCCAGGATCACCGCGGCGCTCCACGCCCCGGCACAGAAGACGGCCTGCAGGTCGATCATCAGGGCACAGGCCTGCTCGCTGGGGGCCGGGGCGCCGGCGCGGGCGGCCGCGGCCTCGCGCCCCTCGAACCACAGGCGGCGCTCATCCCAAACAGCCTCATCCGGCCGGTCGAGATGTTCCATGAAAAACCAATGTCACAACCATCATATTGGACCGACCTCCGCGCATCACCCCCCACCCCGGCCCTCCCCCATCGAGGGGGAGGGAGAAGAGATGCACTCCGCCGAATATCCCCTCCCCCCTACAGGGGGAGGGTTAGGGTGGGGGGGTCTTCGCACCCCCGACAGGATACTACGCAAACTCCAGGATCGTCTGATCGACGGCCAGGCTGTCCCCGGCCTGGGTGTGAATCTTGGCGACCGTGCCGTCGCGTTCGGCGCGCAGGACGTTTTCCATCTTCATCGCCTCGACCACCGCCAACTCCTCCCCCGCCTTCACCTCCTGGCCCAGTTCGACGGCGATTTTCACCAGCAGGCCCGGCATGGGCGACAGCAGGAACCGCGACAGATCGGGCGCCCGCTTCACCGGCATGCGCGCCGCCAGCTCGGCCACCCGGGGGCGCAGCACCAGGGCGTCCAGCGCCGCCCCACCGTGCCACAGGCGCCAACGCGGCCCATGGCGTTCGATCTGCAGGGTCACCGGCCGGCCGCCGATGTGGCCGCGAAACAGCGTCTCGCCCGGCCGCCAATCGGTCGCCACCTCGTCCCCATCGACCCGGAAGCCCGCACCGTGGGCGGTCACGTGCACGGGATGCGCTCCGTCCTCGACGGTCACGACCCAGTCGCCGGACGGCCGCCCCTTCTCGCGCTCGGCACAGCGGTGCTGCGCGAGGGCGGCGACGGCGATCATCGCCGCGCGCGCGTCCACGCTCGCGGTGGCGTGGAAGCCGCCGGGGAACTCCTCGGCGATGAACTCCGTGCTCAGGCGCCCGGCGCGAAAGCGTGCATGCCCCAGCACCGCGGCCAGGAAGCCGACGTTGTGCTTCAGGCCGCGAATCTGAAAGGCATCCAGCGCCATGCGCAACTCGTCGATGGCGGACGCGCGGTCCGGCCCGTGGCCGATCACCTTGGCGATCATGGGATCGTAATGCATGGTGATCTCGGAGCCTTCGGCAACACCGCTGTCCACCCGCAAGCGGTCGCTGACCGGCGGCTCGCGGTATCGCCCGAGACGGCCGATGGAGGGCAGGAAGCCGCGCTCCGGATCCTCGGCGTAGACCCGCGCCTCAACGGCCCAGCCATCCAGCTTCACGTCCTTTTGCCGCAGCGGCAGCTTTTCGCCGGCCGCAACGCGGATCATCCATTCCACGATATCGAGGCCGGTGACCATCTCGGTTACCGGATGCTCGACCTGAATTCGTGTATTCATCTCAAGGAAATAAAAATTCTTCTTCTGGTCGGCGATGAATTCCACCGTCCCCGCCGACCGATAGCCGACCGCCTTGGCCAAGGCCACCGCCTGCGCCCCCATGGCGGCGCGGGTCTTGGCATCGAGCAAGGGCGACGGCGCCTCCTCGATCACCTTCTGATGGCGCCGCTGGATCGAGCATTCGCGCTCGCCCAGATACAGGGTGTTGCCGTGTCCATCGGCCAGCACTTGGATCTCGATGTGCCGCGGCTGCTCGATGAACTTCTCGATGAACACCCGGTCGTCGCCGAAGCTGGCCTTCGCCTCGTTGCGGGCGGAGCGGTAGCCGGCCTTAGCTTCCGCGTCGGTGCGGGCAATGCGCATACCCTTACCGCCGCCGCCGGCGGAGGCCTTGATCATCACCGGATAGCCGATCTCGGCGGCGATCCGCGCCGCCTCCGCCTCGTCGGCGATGATCCCCATGTGGCCGGGCACGGTTGAAACCTTGGCGGCGGCGGCCAGGCGCTTGGACTCGATCTTGTCGCCCATGGCGCGGATGGCATCGGGCGGCGGGCCGATGAAGACCATTCCGGCGGCTTGCACCGCTTCCACGAAGCGGGCGTTCTCGGCCAGGAAGCCGAAGCCGGGGTGCACCGCCTGGGCCCCGGTCTGCCGGGCGGCGGCGATGATCTTGTCGATGACCAGATAGCTCTCGCTGGCCGCCGCCGGACCGATGGCCACCGCCTCGTCCGCCAGCTCGGTGTGCAAGCCGCCGCGGTCCGCCTCGGAATAGACCGCGACCGTGGCAATGCCCATGCGCCGGGCGCTGCGGATGATGCGGCAGGCGATCTCGCCCCGGTTGGCGATCAGGATCTTGTCAAACACGCGGCTGCTGGCCCCCTGGGTCCCATGAAGCGGGCGGATTATGGCGCCTGTTATCCTGCCTTTCCAGGCATTTATCGGGTTACGCCCAGTCCTTGGCTTTACTGCCGAAATCGGCCCGCTGCGGCTGCACCACACAGAACCTGTGGCCGCTCGGGGCTTCCATCACCCACCAGCGCTTGATATGGGCCAAGCGCTTGGCCCCCAGCTTTTCCAGGCGCCGGACTTCGGCTTCCAGATCGTCGGTTTCGATGTCCAGATGGACGCGGCTCGGGTGATCGACCTCTTGCAGCAGCACCTTGATCTGATCGTGCGGCGTTTCCAATTCCGCGTAGGACTGATCGTCTGGATCGTGCGTGCGCTTGACGTCACAGCCAAGGGCTTCGCCCCAAAAAGCAATGTCCCGCTCGAAGTCATCGGTTTTGCAATCGATGACGATGCCAGCCAGCCGGCTTTTATGCATACCCAACACTCCAACGATAAAAGTGCGTCCTACCCCATCGAGCCCGGAATAAAGCCCGGCTGAGCGGCAACCCGCGCTAGCCAAACCTGCACCGCCGGATACGCCGCCAAGTCAAAGCCGCCCTGGTCGGCCACGCTGGTGTAGGCGTAGAGCGCGATATCGGCGATGGTATAGTGGCCGGCGGCGAAGAAGTCGTTTCGGGCCAGGTGCTGATCCATCAGTTTCAGGGCGACGTTCCCGCGTCTCTGCTTCTCCGGCAGGATATGTTCCACCCGGCTGGGGTCGATCTCCGGATGGCGGACGATGAAGCGGGCCTCGGCCACGCTGGTTTCGTGCATGTTCTGCTCGAAGAACATCCAGCGCAACACATCGGCGCGCGCCACCTTGCTGTCCGGCAGATAGGGCGTGCCTTCGGCCAGGTACCACAGGATGGCACCGGATTCCGCCAGCACCGTGCCGTCATCCAATTCCAGCGCCGGGATCTTGCCGAACGGGTTCTTGGCCAAATATTCCGGTGTGCGCGTCTCGCCCTTGAACAGGTCGAGCCCGACATGCTCGAACGGTGTACAGAGTTGTGTCAACAACAGCAGCACCTTGTACCCGTTGCGCGATTCCTTGTTGTCGTAGAGCTTGAGCACTGGAGTCCCCTACAACGGCAAGTTGTCGTGCTTCTTCCATGGGTTTTCCAGACGCTTGTCGCGCAGCATGGCCAGCGCGCGGCACAGGCGGCGGCGGGTGCCGTGGGGCATGATCACGTCGTCGATGAAACCGCGGCTGGCGGCGACGAAGGGATTGGCGAAGGTCTGCCGGTATTCCTCGGTGCGGGCCTCGATCTTCGCCTTGTCGCCCAGGTCGCCGCGAAAGATGATCTCCACCGCCCCCTTGGGGCCCATGACGGCGATCTCCGCCGTCGGCCAGGCATAATTCACATCGCCGCGAATGTGCTTGGAGGACATGACGTCATAGGCGCCGCCATAAGCCTTGCGCGTGATCAAGGTGATTTTCGGCACGGTGGCCTCGGCGAAGGCGAAGAGCAGCTTCGCCCCATGCTTGATGATGCCGCCGAATTCCTGCGCCGTGCCGGGCAGGAAGCCGGGCACGTCCACGAAGGTGACAATGGGAATGTTGAAGCAATCGCAAAAACGCACGAAACGCGCCGCCTTGATGGACGACGCGATATCCAGGCAGCCGGCCAGGACCAGCGGCTGGTTGGCGACGATTCCCACCGTCCGGCCCTCCATGCGGGCAAGGCCGATGATGATGTTCTTGGCATAGGCCGGCTGAATCTCGAAAAAATCGCCCTCGTCGACAACCTTCTCGATCAGCTCCTTCATGTCATAGGGCTTGTGCGGATCGGGTGGGATAAGCGTGTCGAGAGACGGCTCCTCCCGGTTTGCCGGATCGGCGGTTTCGCGCACCGGTGCCGTGCCGCGGTTGGAGCCCGGCAGGAAATCGAGAAAACGACGCAGACCCAACAGCGCCTCCACATCGTTCTCGAAGGCGAGATCGGCGACCCCGGACTTGGTGGTATGGGTGACGGCACCTCCTAGTTCTTCATGAGTTACGGTCTCGTGGGTCACCGTCTTCACCACGTCCGGGCC
>DASWJP010000153.1:0-21101 GCA_036397065.1 Kiloniellales bacterium
CCCGGCGCGGGTGTAGCTCAATGGTAGAGCTCTTGCTTCCCAAGCAAGTGACGAGGGTTCGATTCCCTTCACCCGCTCCAATTCCCCCGACAGGAGAAGAGCGACGTGAAAGCAACCGCGCAGCCGACGGTGCACATCGACAACGCCCGCACCCGGGTGACCGAATGGCGCTTCTCGCCGGGCGCCGCGACCGGCTTTCACACACATGAGTTCGATTACGTGATCGTGCCGGGCACCACCGGCGCCTTGAAAATCATCGATGCCCAGGGCGCCGAGACCATCGCCCAGCTCACCGCCGGGACGTCCTATTTCCGCAACGCCGGCGTCGCCCACGACGTCATCAACGCCAACGACCATGAGTTCGTCTTCGTCGAGGTCGAGTTCAAATAACCCCGTCCTCGGGGTGTGCCGCCCTTGGGCCATTCTTCGAGACGCGCCCCTCCGGGCCGCTCCTCAGAATGAGGTCTGAATAGATTCAACACTTTATCCTCATGCTGCTGAGCAAGGAGGCGCGGGCGCCAGCTCGGCCGATTTCGATAGCAACCAGCGGCTTGCCGGCTTCATGCGTTGTCTTGTAGGTGAATCCGTCCGGATGTTGTTGATAGGCGTCGGTCAGCATGTCCATGAATGTGTCGAGCTGAACGTGCAGGAAAGGCTCTATCGTTACAGCTTGCAGTGCTCGCGCGATAGTGCTCTTGCCCGCGCTGCCGACCCCGTTGAGAAGGATGATCTTGGCTGTCGTGTTCAACGCGGTCCCATTTTCGCGTACACCCTCATAATGCGCCTACTTGCCGCCGCCATGGGCGTCGGTTCCGCGCGTCAGATAATAGGCCGCCAGGATGGGAATGAACGTCGCCACGATGACGAACACGGCGACCACGTTGGTCACCGGCCGCTGCCGCGGCCGCACCAGTTCCGACAGCATCCAGATGGGCAGGGTCTGCTGATGCCCGGCGGTGAAGGTGGTGACGATCACCTCGTCGAAGGACAGGGCGAAGGCCAGCATGCCGCCGGCCAAAAGCGCCGTGCCCAGGCTGGGCAGAATGACGTGGCGAAAGGTCTGAAATCCGTCCGCGCCCAAATCCATCGACGCCTCGATCAGCGATGCGGAGGTGCGGCGGAACCGTGCCAGCACGTTGTTGTAAACCACCACCACGCAGAACGTGGCGTGGCCGATGACGATGGTCCAGGTGCTGAACGGGATGTCCATCAGATTGTAGGCCGAGCGCAGGGAAATGCCGGTGACGATGCCGGGCAGGGCGATGGGCAGGATGATCAGCAGGGTAATCGTCTCGCGGCCGAAAAATTGGGTGCGGTACATGGCCGCGGCAGCCAGGCTGCCCAGCACCATGGCCAGGACCGTGGCCATCGCCGCGATCCGCAGGGAGAGGCTCAGCGCATTCCAGATGTCCTGCCGTTCCAGGGCCACGGCGAACCACTTGCCGGTCAGGCCGGGCGGCGGAAACTGATACGACTTGTCCTCGGTGGTGAAGGCATAGAGCAGGATGAAAAGCATCGGCAGATGCAGGAACAGCAGCCCGCCGATGGCCGCCAGCTTCAAGCCGATGGGTGCGGAGGCGCGGTTAGAGCGCACTGAAAGCCCCCAGGCGTTTGGCGATGGTCAGGTAGATCGCGATGATGACGATGGGCACCACGGAAAAGGCGGCGGCCAGCGGAATGTTGCCAGCGGTGCCCTGCTGCAGGAATACCACCTGGCCGATGAAAAACCGCGACGAGCCGATGATGTAGGGAATGATGTAGTCGCCCAGGGTCAGCGAGAAGGTGAAGATCGAGCCGGCGACCACGCCGGGAAAGGCCAAGGGCAGCACCACCTTGCGAAAGGTCAGGCCCGGCCGGGCGCCGAGATCGCCGGAGGCTTCCAGCAGCGTCGGCGGCACCCGCTCCAACGCCGCCTGGATCGGCAGGATCATGTAGGGCAGCCACATGTAGGTGAAGACCAGGAACATGCCGATGTACGAAACCGACAGGGACGGCCCGCCGATCACCGGCACCGCCAGGATGCCGTCGAGCAGCCAGGCCAGCTTCAGATGCTCGAAGGTCCAGCCGATGACCCCCTCCTTGGCCAGGATCAGCTTCCAGGCATAAACCTTGACCAGATAGCTCGACCACAGCGGCAGCATGACGCCCAGATAGAACAGGGCCTTGATGCGGCCCTTGGCATAGCGCGCCATGTAGTAGGCAACGGGAAAACCAATGACCGCCGAGGCCACGGTCACCGCACCGGCCATGCCGGCCGTGCGCATGATCACATCCAGATTGGCCCGGCTGGACAGCAACTCGGCATAGGTGCGGAAGGAGAGTTCGCGGACGATCTGTCCGGTAAAGCCGTCGATGTAAAAAAAACTCTGCGCCAGCAGCGACAGCAGCGAGCCGAGGTAGATGATTCCCAGCCACAACAGCGGCGGCGCCAGGAGCAGCAGCAGCAACAGATGCGAATGGGTATACAGAACCGTCGAAAGCCGGCGCAGGAGGGGGGCGCGGGGCAGGCGGCCGGCGGTTCCGGTCATGGCCATGGCCGGCCTTAAACTTGATAACCGGGGGTTAGCAAACCACCCCCACCCCGGTCCTCCCCCATCGAGGGAGAGGGTGTAAAGGCGCGCGCCACCCAAACATTCCCTCCCCCCTTGTGAGGGAGGGTTAGGGTGGGGGGTGAGTTGCACATTTCCATGGCTGGCCGCCTAGGCGTCTGCCGGCGCGGCGCGCATCCGGTGGATCGCCGACCGCTCGAAGGCCAGGCGCACCGCGTCGCCGGGCCGCGGCACCCCGCCGCCATCGTCGCCGGCGTTCTGCCGCATGACGATCAGCCGTCCGCCGCCGGCCACGGTCACATCGAAGCGGGTGGTCGCACCCAGGTATTGCACGTCCTCGACCGTGCCGTCGGCGATGCAGGCGCTTTCGTTGGCCATGGTCGCGGGTTCGACGATGCGGATGCGCTCGGGGCGGATGGTGAACCCTTGCGCCGTGCCGGAAATGCGCTGCGCCAGGTCCGCGTCCACAAGATTCGAGGCGCCGACAAAGCCGGCGACGAACGGGGTGGCCGGGTGTTCGTAAATTTCGTTGGGCGTTCCCAACTGCTCGATGCGACCGCCGTCGAAAACCGCCAGGCGGTCGCTCATGGACAGCGCCTCCTGCTGGTCGTGAGTGACATAGATGAAGGTGATGCCGATCTTGCGTTGCAACGCCTTCAACTCGACTTGCATCTGCTCGCGCAGTTTCAGATCGAGGGCTCCCAAAGGCTCGTCGAGCAGCAACACCCGCGGATGGTTGATCAAGGCCCGCGCCAGGGCCACGCGCTGCCGCTGCCCGCCCGACAGCTCGGACGGGCGGCGGTCGCCCAGGCCGCTCAGGCGCACCAGTTCCAGCATTTCGTCGGCCTTCGCGCGCCGCTCCCGTGCCGCGACTTTGCGCACCATCAGGCTGTAGGCCACGTTGTCGCGCACCGACATGTGCGGAAACAGGGCATAGTCCTGAAAGACCGTGTTGACGTCCCGCTCGTAGGGCGGGATTCGCCCCACGTTCTCGCCGTGCACATAGATCTGCCCGGCATCCGGCTGCTCGAACCCGGCGATCAGGCGCAGGCAGGTGGTCTTGCCCGAGCCGGAAGGCCCAAGCATGGCGAAAAACTCGCCGTCCTCGACCGCAAAGGAAACATCATCGACCGCCCGGACCTCGCCGAAATGCCGGCTGACCGAGGAAAAGCGAACCGCTGCGACCATACGCTAACCTGATTTGACCATGCGGACCGAACCGGCGCCGCCCGCGCGGCGCCGGTTCGGCCTTGAGGTTATCGTCCGCCGAGAACCGCGATGTAACTGGTCACCCAGCGGTAATAGGGAACGCAGGTCTGATTCGCCGCGCATTCGGCACCCGGTGTGCGCCAGAATGCGATCTTGTCGAAATCGTCGATGCCGTTGGTCTTGCACCCCTCGGCGCCGAGCAGCTCGTTGCCTTCGCAGGCCGCCGGGACCACGGGGACGGAGCCGAACCACGCCGCCAGGTCGCCCTGCAGCTTCTTGTTGATCGACCATTCCATCCACATGTACGCGCAGTTGGGATGCGGCGCGTCCACGTGCATCATGGTGGTATCCGCCCAGCCCGTGGCGCCTTCCGCCGGCACCACGCTGGCGATCTTCTGCTCCTTGCTCTTCAACAGGTTGACCTGGAAGGGCCAGGCCGACGAGGCGACCACGCCTTCATTGGTGAAGTCGTCGATCTGGATGAACGGATCGTGCCAATAGCGGTTGACGATCTTGCGCTGGGCGCGCAGCAGATCGAGAGCCGCGTTGAACTGATCCTCGGTCAACTCGTACGGATCGGTGATGCCCAGCTCCGGCTTGTGCGCCTTCAGATAGAGGGCCGCATCGGCGATGTAGATGGGACCGTCGAAAGCCTGCACCCGGCCCTTGTTCGACTTGCCGTCGGGCAGGTCCATCTCTTCGAACACCACGTTCCAGCTGGTCGGCGCCTTCTTGAAGACGTCGGTGTTATACATCAGAACATTGGAGCCCCACTGGTACGGCACGCCATAGTGCTTGCCGTCGACCGTATTCCAGGCGGCGTTCTGCAGGCGCGGATCGACCGTTTTGAAGCTGGGAATCAGGGCGGTGTTCACCTCCTGCACTTTCTTGCCGTAGATCAGGCGCAGGCTGGCATCGCCGGAGGCTGTGACCAGATCGAAGCCGCCTTCGTTCATCAGGGCGACCATTTCATCGGACGTGCCCGCGGTCTTGACCCGCACCTGGCAGCCGCTTTGCTTCTCGAAGCCGGTGACCCAGTCGAAGGCGGCATCGGTCTCGCCCCGCTCTATGTAGCCCGGCCAGGCGACGATATCGACGGCGCCTTCCGCCTTGCCGATCTCTTTCAGCGGGGCCGCCGCCAGGCCGCCGGCGACGCTCAGTGCCACGGCGGCGCCAAGCGCCGCACTTCCCAAAAGATTTTTCTTAAGATGCATTTCCATTCCTCCCCTGTGCGGCGGTCTCTCGCGCGATCGCGGCCGTCTCGCTGCGCCAGCCTACCGCGAACCGCGAATTTGGGAAAATCGAAAAAACGGCGCCGGGGGTCGCCACGACCCGGCGGCGGGGCGCCGCTAAGACCCCGCGGCGGGGCGCAGCAGGTGCACGGCCAACAGGGTGAGGGCGAGCAGGATCAGGGCCCCGGCCTGATGCAGTGCGCCAAGCCAGACCGGCACCACCAGCACCAGGGCGGCGACGCCGAGGGCTAATTGCCCGGCGGTACCGGCCAGAACCAGGGTACAGGCGGCGCCTGCCCGCGGGGCCAGGCTCAGGCGCCGGGCATAGAGCCACAGGCCAAGGGCGGCGGCCGCGGTCAAGATGGCCAGGACCCGGTGATGGAATTGCACCGCCGCCACATTCTCGAACGGATTCAAGATCCACGGCCGCAGGGCGCCGTAGTCTTCCGGCACCAGACGGCCGTCCATCAACGGGAAGGTGTTGTAGATGAACCCGGCATCGAGGCCGGCGACGAAGCCGCCGGCGGCCATGGTCAAGGCCACCAGTCCGGCCAGCCCCGCCATCAGGCGGCGCAAGTGCCCGGTCCGCCGGTCGTCACTTCGCTCCGGGCGCGGCAGCAGCAGGCCGAAGGCCACCCAAAGAATGTAGGCGTAAATGGCGACGGCGGCGCCCAGGTGGGCGACCAGGCGGTATTGGCTGACATCCGTGCGGGCGGCAAAGCCGCTGGCCACCATGTACCAGCCCAGCGCCCCTTGCAGGCCGCCGAGCAGGAACATGATCACCAAATGCGGCACCAACTCCCGGCGCAAACGGCGGCGCAGCCAGAACCACAGGAATGGCACGGCGAAGACCACGCCGATCAACCGCCCCCACAGGCGGTGGATGTATTCCCACCAGAAGATGGTCTTGAATTCCGCCAGGCTCATGCCGCGGTTGACCTGCTGGTATTCGGGAATCTGCTGGTACAGGGCGAAAACCCGCTGCCACTCGCCGTCGCTGAGCGGCGGCAAGGCGCCGGAAATGGGCGCCCATTCCATGATCGACAAACCCGATTCGGTCAGCCGGGTGACGGCGCCGATGACCGCCATGAGCAATACCATGGCGGCGCAGATCAGCAGCCACAGGCCGACCGCGCGGTCGGAACGGACGCGGTCCAAGGGCATGGCTTCGGTGGTCAACGAACTCAAGGAGGCGGATCTCCGGCGCTGGTCTGGCGGTCCGGGCGATCCTAGCAGAACGGCGCGCCGGCTAAAGCCCGGCGGCGGATGCGGCTTAGTGCAACGACAACAGGGCGTTGGCGAAGCGGGTTTCGGGCGCCTTGATGAGCTGCAGGTTGGCGACCTGCACCGAATGCAGCTTGCCGTCCAGGTTGTGGCTCCAGAAATCGAGGAACTTGCGCAGGGCCGGGAAATGCGGCGCCAGATCGAATTCCTGCCAGACATAGCTCTGCAGCAGGGTCGGGTGATCCGGCAGATGGTAGAGAATTTCCGCGGTGGTCAGCCGGAAATCCCGGAGCTGCATGTGCAGGGAGCCCATGGCGGTTGCCGCCTCCTCTTCGGTCTCGATCTCGACCCAGCGGCACTACGGTGCCGTTTCTGTCCTCAGTTTGCAATGTAATTGGTAAATAAAACAACAACATAGCAGCCGAGTGGGGAGACTGCTGCCAGGCACCGGCGGGGCGGTCCGACCAAAAGGGCGGCCCTTGACTCTCACGAGTCAACGGCTTACATCCCTAGCACTCATCGAGTGAGAGTGCTAACAAACGCCTGCCCGGTGAGCCACCGTCAATAACCAGATCTAAGACATGGAGGATTTGTCATGCGTTTCCGCCCCTTGCACGACCGTGTGGTCATCAAGCGGATCGAACAGGAGGAGAAGTCGGCCGGCGGGATCATCATCCCGGATACGGCCAAGGAAAAGCCCATGGAAGGCGAGGTCGTTTCCGTCGGCCCCGGCGTCCGCGGCGAAGACGGCAAGTTGCACGCGCTCGATGTGAAGGCCGGCGACCGGGTCCTCTTCGGCAAGTGGTCGGGCACCGAGGTCAAGCTCGGCACCGAGGAACTCCTGATCGTCAAGGAGTCCGACATCATGGGCATCATCGAAGGCGCCGCCGCCAAGAAAAGCCGGAAGGCCGCCTAAATCGTATTGCTGCACTAGTTTTCTGGAGGAACGAATATGGCTGCAAAAGACGTTAGATTTTCCGCCGATGCACGTGATCGCATGCTGCGCGGCGTGAACATCCTGGCCGACACAGTCAAGGTGACCCTGGGCCCCAAGGGCCGCAACGTGGTTCTCGACAAGTCGTTCGGCGCGCCGCGCATCACCAAGGACGGCGTCACCGTCGCCAAGGAGATCGAGCTTTCCGACAAGTTCGAGAACATGGGCGCTCAATTGGTCCGCGAGGTCGCCTCGAAGACCAGCGATTTGGTCGGTGACGGCACCACCACGGCAACCGTGCTGGCCCAGGCGATCGTGCGCGAAGGCGCCAAGGCGGTGGCCGCCGGCATGAACCCGATGGACCTCAAGCGCGGCGTCGACACGGCCGTCGAGGCCGTGGTGAATCAGTTGAAGAAGCGCTCGAAGAAGGTCTCGACCTCGGAAGAGGTCAGCCAAGTCGGCATGATCTCCGCCAACGGCGACCGGGAGATCGGCGAGATGATCGCCGAGGCCATGCGCAAGGTCGGCAACGAGGGTGTGATCACCGTCGAGGAAGCCAAGTCCCTGGCCACCGAGTTGGACGTGGTCGAGGGCATGCAGTTCGACCGCGGCTACCTGTCGCCGTACTTCATCACCAACGCCGACAAGATGCTCGCCGAGATGGAGAACCCGTACATCCTGCTGCACGAGAAGAAACTCGCCGGCTTGCAGCCGCTGCTGCCGGTTCTCGAGGCCGTAGTGCAGTCGGGCCGTCCGTTGGTGATCGTCGCCGAGGATGTCGAGGGCGAGGCCCTGGCCACCCTGGTGGTCAACAAGCTGCGCGGCGGCCTCAAGGTCGCGGCGGTGAAGGCCCCGGGCTTCGGCGATCGCCGCAAGGCGATGCTGGAAGATCTGGCCATCCTGACTGGCGGCCAGGTCATCTCCGAAGATCTGGGGATCAAGCTGGAAAGCGTGACCCTGGATATGCTGGGCAAGGCGAAGAAGGTGGTCATCACCAAGGACGAGACCACGGTCATCGACGGCGCCGGCAAGAAGAAGGAGATCGAGGGCCGCTGTACGCAGATCCGGGCGCAGGTCGAAGAGACCACCTCGGATTATGACCGGGAGAAGCTGCAGGAGCGGCTGGCCAAGCTGGCCGGCGGTATCGCCATCATCCGTGTCGGCGGGGCGAGCGAAACCGAGGTGAAGGAGCGCAAGGACCGGGTCGAGGATGCCATGCACGCGACCCGCGCCGCCGTCGAGGAAGGCGTTTTGCCGGGCGGCGGTGTGGCCCTGCTCTATGCCGGCAAGGTACTCGACAAGCTCGAGGGCGCCAACGCCGACCAGAAGGTGGGCATCGACATCGTCCGCCGGGCGCTCAAGGCTCCGGTCTGGCAGATCTCCCAGAACGCCGGCACCGACGGCTCCGTCGTGATTGGCAAGCTTCTGGAAAAGATCGACGTCAACCGTGGCTACGACGCCCAGACGGGCATCTACGTGGACATGATCAAGGCCGGCATCATCGACCCGACCAAGGTGGTGCGCACGGCGTTGCAGGACGCGGCCTCCATCGCCGGCCTGCTGATCACCACCGAGGCCATGGTCGCCGAACGGCCGGAGAAGAAAGAGCACGCCCACGGCGGCGCGCCCGGCGGTATGGGTGGTATGGGCGGCATGGGTGGCATGGGCGACATGGGCTTCTAGGCCTTACCCAGCCAACGCTCAAACAATTGTCTGCAGGGGCCGCGCACCGCGCGGCCCCTTTTTCTTATGTGATCCGCGACCCTTTTCCACCGTCATTTCCCGCCATCTCCCTCCGCCATCTCCCTCCATCGTCATCCTCGGACAAGCGCCGCATCCGCGGCGCGCCGATCCGAGGATCCATGGTTGAGGCGGCGCCTTGCTCGGCCATGGATCCTCGGGTCTCCGCTGCGCTGCGCCCAAGGATGACGGATGTGGAGTGGTGCGTTAAGTCGACAACAGCAACCAGAGAATGCCGGCCACCGTCAGGACGATGCCGGCCAACTCCAGGCGCGTGGTGCGCTCGCGAAAGACGAAGTGCGCGGCGGCCAGGGTGAACAGCAACTCGATCTGTCCCAGGGCGCGCACATAGGCGGCGTTCTGGATGGTCATGGCGGTAAACCAGCAGGCCGAGGCGGCCACCCCGCTGGCGCCGACCCACATGGCGGTGCGCCAGCTGGCCAGGGTGCGGCCGATCTGCCCCGGCTCGCGCCAGCGCATGTAGGCCGCCATGATCGCGGTCTGCAGAACAGTCACGCAGGCCAGGGTGAAGGCCGCCTGCATGAGATAGCCCGGTCCGCCCAGCGAGAGCGACGCGGCCCGGTAGGACACCGCCGAAATGCCGAAGGCCGTGCCCGAGGCGATGCCGATCAGCGCCGGCCGGCCGCTCAAGGCGCCCAGAATGCCGGTCAGCCGGGTCTGGCTTTTCGCCAGGGAGATGGCCATCACCCCGGCCAGGCTGACCACGATGCCGATGATCGCTCCGAGGCTCAGGTGGTCGCCCAGGATGACCAGGCCGAACAGGGCGGTTTGCACCGTCTCGGTCTTGGAATAGGTGGTGCCCACCGCGAAATTGCGATGGGCGAACAGCGAAACCAGCAGGGCGGTAGCCACGATCTGGGCGATGCCGCCGCTGGCGGTGAACAGGGCAAAGGTCGCGTTCGGCCGCGGCAGCGGCTGTTCCAGCACCAGCATCAGGCCGGCCAGATACAGAATGGCCAGGGGAAAGCCGAAGGAAAAGCGGACGAAGGTGGCGCCGCTGACGCTCAAATTCGCCCGCAGGTGCTTTTGCAGGGCCGAGCGGACGTTCTGCAGGAACGCCGCGGCGATGGTGATGGGAATCCAAAGCTCGATCATGCCGCGACCCACCCGGCCGGCGGCATGGCGTTAGAGCACGGCGTAGCGGGCGCGGGCGCCGCGTTCGATG
Organism: Kiloniellales bacterium; assembly: GCA_036397065.1. Classification (GTDB taxonomy): domain Bacteria; phylum Pseudomonadota; class Alphaproteobacteria; order Kiloniellales; family J153; genus JAJFGI01. The sequence goes on from DASWJP010000153.1 coordinate 10,075, forward strand.
GCGGCCGATTCCAGTCGCCCCACCTTCAGCCGGTGGCGCAGCAGTTCCAGCATGCGCAGCTCTTCCTGGCTGGCCTCGCCGTCGGCGGCGGCCACATCGCAGGACAGGGCATAGGCGGTCTCATGCAATCGCTTGGGCAGGCTGCCGGCGATCAGCTCCAGGGTCTTGTCCAGGCCATCGCTCTCACCCAGAAGCTTGGCGCAGTCCTGCGCCGTCGAGGTCAGCTTGGCTGCGGAAACGCCGCGAAAGATGGGCAGATGTTTGACGATGTCGCCGATGGTGTGCATCTCGCTGTCGGTCATGTCGCGATCGGCGGCGGAGACCAGCACCATGGTGTAGATCAAGGCGGATTGGGGATCGATCATCGGGTGTGCGTGCTTTCTGAACGAATGGGAGAGGCCGCGAACGCGGTGCTGCGCCAACTATGCAGGCGCACGCCGGGCCGTCAAGCTTGGTTGGGGGCGAGCGCCGGCTGACATCTGGGCTCGACAGGGCGGCGCTTTCCCGGCAGTGTCCGCCGTCCATGCAGGCGATCATCACTGTCATCCTGCCGGTCTTTGGCATCATGCTCACCGGATACGCTGCCGGCCGCATCCGCTTGCTGGGCGAGGCGAGCAGCGAAGCCCTCAACCGGTTCGTCTATTACATCGCCCTGCCCGCCTTGTTCTTCGTCTCTCTCGCCCGCGTGCCGGTGGGCGAGGTGCTCAACGGCCCGTTCCTGGCCGCTTTCGGCGGCGGCGTATTGGCCACCTTCGGCATAGCCCTGCTGGTCGGAATCTTCGTTTTTCCCAACCGGCTGGCGGCATTGGGCCTGCATGGGTTGTGCGCCATCTTTTCCAACACCGGCTATCTCGGCATTCCCATCCTGCTCATCATCTTCGGCGATGCCGGCAAGCTGCCCGGCATCATCAGCACGGTCATCATGGGCACGGTGATCATGGGCACGGGCATCGTCCTGATCGAAGCGGATTTGAGTCAGGGACGCGGACCCTTGAAGATCGCCGGCGGGGTTCTTTTGGGTGTCGCCAAGTCGCCGCTGATCCTCGCCGCCGCCGCCGGCTTGGGCGTCTCCGCCGCGGGCCTGCCCGTGCCGGCGCCGCTGGCGACCTTCGCCGATATTCTGGGCGCCGCCGCGTCGCCCTGCGCCTTGTTCGCCATCGGCCTGTTCCTGGCCGGACAAAAGGTGACCGCCGGCCTGGGCGAAATCGGCTGGCTGGCCGCCCTCAAGCTGGTGGTGCAACCGGCGATCACCTGGTGGCTGGCCTATTCCGTCATGTCCATGGACGAACCCTGGGCGGCGGCGGTGGTGATCCAGGCGGCGCTGCCCACCGGCGCCTTGGTCTTCGTGCTGGCGCAGCAGTACGGCATTTTCGTGCAGCGGGCGACGGCGACCATCATGGTCTCGACCGTGGTCTCGGTGGTCACCCTATCGCTGCTCTTCGCCGCCCTCGGCTTGGGATAGAAAGGCGCGCGTCGTCGCAATGGCCTGGGCCAGGCCCAGGCGCTGGACCGTGACCCCTTCGGGAAAGGCGGTGGCCAGGCGCGACGGCAGCCGGGAATCCAGCAACACGAATACCCCGCGGTCGTCGGCGCGGCGGACCAGCCGGCCAAAGGCCTGGCGCAGGCGCAACCGGGTCAAGGTATCGTCGTAGGTGCGCGCACCGAAGGCCGCGCGCCGGGCCTTGTGCGCCAGGTCGGGCCGCGGCCACGGCACCCGGTCGAAGACGATCAGGCGCAAGGCGCGGCCCGGCACGTCGACGCCGTCGCGCACCGCATCGGTGCCGAGCAGGCAGGAATCTTCCTCGGCGCGGAAGATGTCGACCAGGGTGGACACATCCATGCCGTCCACGTGCTGGGCATAGAGATTCAAGCCGGCGTCCTCCAACGTACCGCCGATATGTCCGTGCACCGCGCGCAGGCGGGAGATGGCGGTGAACAGGCCCAAGGCGCCGCCGCCGGCGGCCAGGAACAGCTCGCGATACGCGGCGGCGATCTGCGCCATGTTGCCACGGCCCAGATCGGTGACCACGATGGCACGGGTCTGTACCGCGTAATCGAAGGGCGAGGGCACCTGCGCCCGGATCGCCGGGTTTGGCAGGTGGCGGGTGCCGGTGCGCAGTTCCGCCGCCGCCCAATCGGCCTCCGCATCGCCGCTGCCGTCGGTCAGGGTGGCCGAGGTGATGACGGCGCCATGCGCGCTCGCCAGCACGGTCGCCGCGAACGGCACGGTCGGGTCCACCCAATGGCGGTACAGGCCCACGTCCAGATCGCGGCCGTCGCTGCGTTCCACCGCCAGCCAGTCCACGTATTCCGGCGGCGTGTCTTCCGCCAAAGTGGCCAGCATGCGCTGCCAGGCGGCGAGGGGCAAAAGGGCGCGGCGTTCGAGACTGCGGCAGATGGCCTCGATGCGCCGCCGTGTGTCGCTGTCCAGATCCGCCGCCCCATCGTCCAGGCGTGTTGCCAGGCGGGCGCGAAACTGCGCCAGGGGCTCGACAATGCGGGCGAAGGCCTGGGCCAGCTCGGTGCCTGCGGCGATCATCTCCGGCGACGGCGGATGGGATGGTGCTTCCAGACTATAGGCGTTGTCGGTGGTCTCGGCGCGGGCATAGACCTGTCGGCGCACGGCGGCGAGAAATTGCTCGCAGATCCCGTGCGGCTGGCCGCCGGCCAGGCGTTGATGCCAGCCGTCGCCGGGCAACACCCGGGCCGCCATCAGAGCCGCGGCCATTGGCGCCTCCAGCCGCTCCGCGCCATTGAGCAGATCCTCGACCCGGCGGCGCAGACCGCGCGCCCGTCCGCCGCCGCTGCGTGCGCCCGTGCCACCCGTGCCCTCGGCGCCCAGCAGCCAGCGGCGCAAGGCCTGCCCCTCCTGACCCGAGAGATGGGCGGCGAAGGCATTGTCGGCGGCGGCGAACAGGTGATGCCCTTCGTCGAACACATACCGGGTGGGCAACTGCCCGTCATCGCCGCTTCCGAGCGCCGCCTGGATCATCACCAGGGCGTGGTTGGCGACGACGATGTGGGCATGGCGGGCGCGGCGGATGCCGCGCTCGATGAAGCATTTGCCATAGTGCGCGCAGGCGGAATAGATGCACTCGCCGCGCCGGTCGGTCAGCCCCAAGGTGCGGCCGCGCCCGGCCAGATCGGCCAGCCAGCCGGGAAAGTCGCCGCCGACCATGTCGCCGTCTCGGCTGCGCCCGGTCCAGCGGGCCATCAGGCCGACCGCCACCGCATCGCCGGGCCGGGTGGTCAGGCCGTTGACCGCTTCCTCCAGGTTCAGCAGGCACAGGTAATTTTCCCGCCCCTTGCGCACCACCACATGCTCGGCCTTGTCCTTGAGGGTCGGATACAGGCGATCCAGTTCGCCGTCGATCTGATGCTGCAGGTTGCGGGTGTAGGTCGATATCCACACGGCACCGCCGTTCTTCTCCGCCCACAGGCTGGCCGGCGCCAGATAGCCCAGGGTCTTGCCGACGCCGGTGCCGGCTTCCGCCAGCACCAAATTCGGCTCGCCCGGTGCCTGGCGCGGATCGAACGCCTGGCTGGCAGCCGAGGCATAGTCGGCCTGCTGCGGCCGTGCCTCGGCCTCGCTGCCCAGCATGTGCGCCAGGCGGGCGCGGGCCTCGGCGGTGCCGACCGGGGCCTGGCCGGGCGGCGGCGGGGGGGCTTGTTCGCTCCACCCCGGCAGCCGGTCCCAGACCGCCAGGCCCCGGCGCGGCCGGGTGCCCTCGGGCGGCACCTCGACGGCGGCGCGCACGAACGGGCCCCACAGCCAGCCGCCGTTCGCCATGGCGGCGGCGATGTCGGCGGCGGCGGGATCGCGCTTGCGGTCGGCCGCGGCCAGTTCGCCCAGCAAGGCCGTCGTCGCCTCGTACAGGATACGCGCCGCGGCCACCGGATCGTTGGGGTGGGCCAGCCCCAAGGCCGCCGCCAGGCCGCGCGGTGTGGGCGTGCAAAACGCCGCCGGGCGGACAAAGGCGAAGAGTTCCAGCACGTCGAAAGCCGGGAACGGATCGGCCGCCAGGCGCCGCGCCGTCGCCCGCGCATGGCAGAGCAGGGGCGGCGCCGCTCGCGCCCGTTTGAGCGCCGCGGCCGCCGGCAGGTGCGCCACCTCGCCGTCGGCGCTGACCCACAGCACTTCGCGCAGCCCGGCGATCAGCGCCGGTGCCTCGGGGACCAGCACGGAGCGGCCGGTGTGTGCGGGTGGCGGGGCGGCGGGGTGCATCGGCCCGACTATAGGGGGCTGGGCCGGTGCCGTCACTTGGCTGCCGCTGGCAAGAGGCAGCGCAAGCGTGTAGGACTGGCCCGCATGAAGGTACGCCAACCTTGAGCGGAGAGACCGCCGACCTGGACCGCCTGCTGGGCGGCGACAAGGCGGCCTGGGACCGGTTCGTCGGCCGATTCGCGCCGGTGATCTATGCCGCCGTGCACCGGCGCCTGGGCCCGGCGGGCCGGGGCGGCGATGCCGAGGACGTGGCCCAGGATGTCTTCGTGCGCCTGTGCGCCCGCGATTTTCACCTGTTGCGCAGCTACGATGCAGCCCGGGCGCGGATCACCACCTGGCTGACCGTGATCGCCGGCAGCGCCGCCATCGACCATCTGCGCCGCCAGCGCGGCTATACCCAATCGATCGACGATGTGCCGGAGGCCAGCCTGGCGGTCGATCCGGTGGAGCCGGCCCTTCTGAAAATCCCGGACGGCCTGCTGTCGCCGCGCCAGACCCTGGTCCTGGAGATGCTGTACATGCGGGAATTGGACGTTACCGACGTGGCGGCCACCCTGGCCATCGATCCGCAGACCGTGCGCAGCACCCACCACAAGGCGTTAACCAAGTTGCGGGCGCATTTCCGCGACTCCGACGGCTGATTTGGGCAAGGGGATGTTTCGGAGATGCGCCGCGTACAACGTCAAGAGCCGGAGACCGTGACACCATGAAGACCACACGCGAAGACAATGATCTGGGTTCGCCCGCGGCCGCTGCCCTGTGGCGCCGGGTGCGGGCCGGTCGCACGCCGCAAGGCGCGGCGGCGCCGGATGCGCTGACCATCGCCGCCTACGCGGACGGCACCCTGGACCTGGAGGCCCGCGACCGGGTCGAAGCCTGGATGGCCGCCTCGCCCGAGGCTTTGGACCTGATCATCTCCGCCCGGTCGGCGGCAGCGAAGCCATATCCACCCGCGCCCGCCAGGCTGGTGGCCCGGGCGTCCGGCCTGGTCGCCGGCCGCCGGGCCATTGTCCCACCGGCATCCGGCGGCGTTCTGTCCTGGCTTGCCGGATGGACCCAGCCGAGCGTGTGGGCCGCCGCCACGGCGGCCATGCTGCTGGCTGCGGTCATCAGTTTCGAGGTGGGCCGCGAGGCCACCATAACCCTGGCATCGGCGGCGCCGGTACAGGCGGACGACAGTATCGACATTAGCCCATCAACCGACGACTTGCTTTAGGAGCGACGCATGCGCCCGAAACTGATGATGATTTTGTTGGCCGTGTCCTTGATCGCCAACGTGTTTTTTGCCGGTGGCGCCCTGTATGCGTACTACTCCCAAGGCGATCGTGGCAGCGGCCGGCAGATCAGCCGCCAACTCGATCTGAACCCGGCTCAGGTGCAGGGCCTGAAAGCCCTGCGCGAGACCGTGGCGGCCCGCCGCGCCGCCATGCCCGAATCGCACGGCGGCCTGCGCACGGCCCTGCTGGCCGAGATCGGCAATCCGACCTTCGACCGCGAGCGCGTGGAAACCCTGCTCACCGAGTGGTCGGCCGAACGGCGCAGCTATTTCCTCGACACGGCCCAGGACCTGCACACCTACGTGGCCAGCCTGACCCCCGCCCAGCGCGAAAAATTCCTGGAGCTGGCCCAAGATCGTTCCTTCCTGCGCCGCATGTTGCGCGGTCGGCGTTGACGCCGGCGTGATGCACGTCTAAACGAGGCATCACCGGCGGCAACGAAAGTTTTCCATGAGCAACGAGCGCGAGTTGGCGCAAGCGGCGCGGGCCTGGCCGTTCGAGGAGGCGCGCGGCCTGCTCAAGCGTATCGGCGGCACGGCGCCAAACAAGGGTTATGTGCTGTTCCAGACCGGCTATGGCCCTTCCGGCCTGCCGCACATCGGCACCTTCGGCGAGGTGGCGCGCACCACCATGGTGCGCCAGGCCTTTCACCGCCTGAGCGATATCCCGACGCGCTTGTTCTGCTTCTCCGACGACATGGACGGCCTGCGCAAGGTGCCCGACAACATCCCCAACCGGGAGATGGTGGCCCAGCATCTGGGCATGCCGCTGACCAAGATCCCCGATCCCTTCGGCGAGTACGAAAGCTTCGGCCACCACAACAACGCCCGCCTGCGCGGCTTTCTCGATGCCTTCGGTTTCGAGTACGAGTTTCAATCGTCGACCGACTGGTACAGCTCCGGCCGCTTCGATGCGGCCCTGCGCAACGTCCTGGCCCGCTACGACGAGGTCATGGCGATCATGCTGCCCAGCCTGGGCGAGGAGCGGCGGCAAACCTACAGCCCCTTCCTGCCGATCTGCGCCGAGACCGGCCGGGTGCTGCAGGTGCCGCTCATTGCCCGCGACGTGGCGGCCGGCACCATCACGTATGAGAACGAGGCCGGCAAAAGCGTCGAGGTGCCGGTGACCGGCGGCCACTGCAAGCTGCAATGGAAGCCCGACTGGGCCATGCGCTGGTTTGCCCTGGATGTGGACTACGAGATGTCGGGCAAGGATCTGATCGATTCCGTGCGCCTGGGCAGCCGCATCGTGCAAGCCCTGGGCGGCCGCCCGCCGGTCAATCTCACCTACGAGCTGTTCCTGGACGAGGCCGGCGAGAAGATTTCCAAGTCCCGCGGCAATGGCCTGACCGTCGAGGACTGGCTGGCCTACGCGCCGCCGGAAAGCCTGGCCCTGTTCATGTACCAGAAGCCCAAGGCGGCCAAACGCCTCTACTTCGATGTGATCCCGCGCACGGTCGACGACTATTCCAGCCACCTGGAGCGCTTCGCCGGCGAGGACGCGGACAAGCGCCTGGAAAACCCGGTCTGGCATATCCACAACGGGACGCCGCCGGCGGCCGAGACGCACCTCAGCTACGCCATGCTGTTGAACCTGACCGGTGTATGCAACACCGAGGACCCGGCGGTCCTCTGGGGTTTCATCTCCCGCTACGTGCCGGCGGCGCGGCCGAAAACCGCGCCCAGGCTCGATGCCCTGGTCGGCAATGCGGTCCGCTATTACCGGGATTTCGTCAAACCCAACAAGCGCTACCGCGCGCCGAGCGATCAGGAACGCGCCGCCCTGGAAGACCTGCTGGCGCAGCTCCAGGCGCTGCCCGCCACGGCGGATGCGGAGGCCATCCAAACCGAAGTCTACGAGGTCGGTAAGCGGCACGGTTTTCCCGATTTGCGCGCCTGGTTCAAGGCGCTCTACGAAATCCTGCTCGGCCAGGACCAAGGCCCGCGCATGGGCTCGTTCATCAGCCTCTACGGCCTGCCCGAAAGCATCGCCCTGATCCGCCGCGCCCTGGCCGGCGAGGATCTGGCCGCGGAATAGCGGACCCGCGCCTACTCATGAGTGCATGCGACGCGCTTGACCGGGCCGATTTCCTCGACTTGTCCGAACTCGCTGCCGTGCAGCAGACGCGCTGGTCGCAGCAGGCGGCCACTGTCGGAGCGGCCTCGCTTTTCTACAAAAAGCTCCTTGGCAAACGGAAGCTGACGGGAGATTTGCAGGAACTGGCCGACATCCCGTTCACCGACAAGGACATGCTCCGCCAGGATCAGAACGAGACTCCGCCGTTCGGCTCCTATCTGGCCAGCGGCACCGATGCGATCTCGCGCGTTCACCGCACCTCGGGCACCACCGGCGTTGCCATGAATCTCGCCTTGAGCCGGCGTGATGCCGCCCTGACCGCGGCGGTGGGCGGCCGGGCTCAGGCCGCGGCCGGCTTGGGGCCGGGCCATCGCGTCGTGCATTGCCTCAATTATCAGCTTTGGATGGGCGGCTACACCGATCATGCGACCCTCGAGGCGACCGGCGCGACGGTCGTTCCCTACGGAGTCGGCGGCAGCGAGGGCCTGATCCGCGTGATCCGCGAACTGGGCATCACCGCCATATCGTGCACGCCGTCCTATCCGGCCGTGCTCGAACAGGTCATCGCCGACCGGTTTGCCGGCCTCGCTCCCCGGGACCTCGGCTTGAAGCTCGGCCTGTTCGGCGGCGAGCCGGGGCTCGATGAACCGGCGTTTCGGCAACGGCTGGAAGACACCTGGGGGTTTGCCGCCCGCAACGCCAACTACGGCGTCACCGATGTCATGTGCAATTTCGCCGGCCAGACCGAGGTATGCGACGATCTGCATTTCGTGGCCCTGGACGTGCTTTATCCGGAGCTGATCGATCCCCGCGATGGCGCGCGCAGGCCCTGGGTCGAGGGTGAGTCGGGGGAACTCGTTCTCACCCACCTGGCCAAGGACTGCCAGCCGCTGATCCGTTTCCGCACCGGCGATATCATCCGGCTGACCGGCACGGGGCGCGCCGCCTGCGGGCGCACGGCGCCGCGCTTTCGCGTCATCGGGCGCAGCGACGACATGATCGTGGTCCGCGGGCTGAACATGTTTCCAGCGATGATTGCCGGCGTGATTCATCAGTTCGCCGAATTGTCGGGCGAATACCGGATCGTCCTCGACCGCCCGCCGCCCTATGATGTGCTGCCCATCGAGGCCGAGCTGGCGGTCGGCCAGGGCATGAGTCCGCCGCTGGCCGGGGCCATCGAGGGCAAGATGAAGGCGGTTTTGGGCGCCAGCGTGCGGATCACGCTGCTGCCGCCGAAAAGCCTGCCCCGGACCGAGGGCAAGACACGACGGGTGATAAGGACATACACATGAGCAATGCCCAATACGAAACCGTCTTGAGTACGGTCGACGACAACGGCGTGCGCACCATCTCGCTCAACCGGCCCGCCAGCCTCAATGCCATGAACCGCCGACTCATCGACGATCTTGCCCAGGCCTTCGACGATGCCAACGCCGATGCCGCGACCCGGTCGATCATTCTGACCGGCGCCGGCCGTGCCTTTTGCGCCGGCGACGACCGGCGCGAACACGTTCACCCGACCTCGGAAGCCGAGGCGCGCGATCTGGTCGATGCGATCCAGCGCGCCACCCACGCCATCGTGTTTGGCGCCAAGCCCGTCGTCGGCGCGATCAACGGCTGGGCAGTCGGCGGCGGCTTCGAGTGGGCCATCAACTGCGACTTTCCCATCTGGGCCGAGAGCGCCAAGGGCTTCTTCCCCGAGGTTTCCCTCAACCTGTTCGTCACTGGGGCGGTCACGTCCCTCTTGCCCGCCTTGGTCGGGTTGAACAAGGCGCGCGAAATGCTTTTCCTGGGCGAGCGATACGATGCCGCAACGTTGAAGGCTCTCGGTGTGGCTTGGCGGGTCGTTGCCGACGACCGGCTGATGGACGAAGCGCACACCGTGGCGGCGAAACTGAGCGCGCTACCGCCCCTCTCCGTGCGGGCCATGAAGCGCGTGCTCAATCAGTCCGCGGTGTGCGATCTCGGCGCCGCGCTGCGCCTCGAAACGGAAGCCACGATCGCCGGCTTCCTCGATCCGGAGACAACGCGATTGCTGAAGGACTTCAAGTAGCCGGGCAAATTCTACGGCATATCGCCGGTCGCCAGCCACCCGGCGCACTCGGGACCGAGTCCTACCACGGCCCTCCGTTCGTAGGCGGCGCGCTCGTCCGCGCTCAGGGTATCGCGCCAGCGGTCGTTGGTCCCCTTGTGCACGAACGTCTCGGCTGGATTTCGCTGGGCACATCCGCCTTCAGCCGCGCGAAATGGATTGGCATGATGTTGGCGAAGCGGACGTCCTCCGCAGCTATCAGCCTAGCCGAATAGCGCCACTTCCGGCCTTTATCTGTTCGGTAGTGGATCAATGCGTTCTGTCCGAAGGCGGACTTACAGCCATTCTATTTATTCGCACGTGAGGGTCGGCAATTTACGCGGCCGTTCCGCCAGAAATTGAATGGATGTCTGACGCAGATCGGTTATGGATGCCCCGGTTCGTCGCGATAGGAGTGATAGAGCTGAACGCAGATTATATTCAGATCGAAGGACAACTGGACAACTTCGCGCATGATTTCATCGCACCTTCCAGGAGATAACTCTTGTTGATCAAAATTCAATTCACCCTCGAGGCGTTGGACATGAGTGCGCAGCACAGGTGCACCGATCGCGAGAAAATCGAACAAATATTGAGCATGAAGGAGGCCGTTGCGTCGCTGCCGTTCTGCATGAAGTCGCGTGATCACCTCGTCGAACCGCTCTGCCCATCCGGCCACAGTAATCTCGCGGAATGGTCCGTCCCTTTTTACCAGTTCTTTAAACGCGTCGATCTTCGTTTTGTTGTCCTTGGGGGCGAGCCAAGCGAAGGTATCGGCTCGGTTCTGATGGCTTTGAGCCAATAGAAGCATCTCGTCTATTCTACCTTCCAACCACTGGAAGGAGATCACGTACCGGCCGATAAAAGCATAAAGCCGTTCCGCCTCAGCGACGGCATTCGGATCATCGAGCCATCTGCCTCTTGTCATATCGTCATTGTAGGCCGGTTCATGATAAGACAAACCAGACATCGATCCGTGGTTGGCGGTCAGCGTCTACGACATTCCCGGCCTGAAACAATCCTAAACCTGGACCGTCTACCCCGTGGCCTGGATGATGCTGTAGTTTCCAAGCTGGCTGCGCCAAGACGTGCTGTCCTATGAGGGCTCGACGGAGCGCCTGACCATCGCTTTCAACGTATGCTTTGGACCATGGCGGAATCGGCGGCCGGCCCCGCAGCTTAAGCGCGCTTGGCTTTCTTCGCCGCGGCGCTGTGCGCCCAATCGAAATACAGCTCGCGCGCCTTGCGATAGATCGGGCCGGGTTGCAGGTCGCGGTTTTCCACCCGGGTGATCGGCAAGACCTTGCTGTAGTTGCCGGTGGTGAACACCTCGTCGGCGCCCAGCACGTCGTCCCAGGTCATGGTGCGCTCGTGCACC
>DASWJP010000154.1:0-27220 GCA_036397065.1 Kiloniellales bacterium
GCCCAGGCGGCCAAGGACACGCTGGTGCTGGGCATGGTTCTGGAGCCGCCGCACCTGGACCCGACCGCGGGCGCCGCCGCGGCCATCGACGAGGTGGTCTATGCGAACCTGTTCGAGGGCCTGACCCGGGTCGACCGCACCGGCACCGTCCAGCCGGCCCTGGCGGAAAGCTGGACCATCTCCGGCGACGGCTTGGTCTATACCTTCACGCTGCGCCAGGGGGTGAAATTTCACAACGGCACGGCCTTCGATTGTTCCATCGTGAAATTCTCCTACGATCGCGCGATGGCCGAAGACAGCGTGAATGCGCAGAAGGGCCTGTTCGCACCCATCGCCTCCACCGCCTGTCCCGATCCGCATACCGCGGTGGTAACCCTCAAGCTGCCGACCAGCACCTTCCTGTTCAGCATGGGATGGGGCGATGCGGTCATGGTGGCGCCGGACACGGCGGCCGAGAACAAGACCAATCCGGTCGGCACCGGCCCCTTCAAGATGAAGCAATGGGTCAAGGGCGACCGGGTGGAGCTGGTGCAAAGCGATTCCTATTGGGGCAAGCCGGTCGCATTGACATCGGTCACCTTCAAGATCATTGCCGATCCGTCGGCGGCGGTCGCCGCCATGATGGCCGGCGACGTGGATGCCTTTCCGAATTTCCCGGCGGCGGAAGCCCTGGCCGCCTTCCGGGCCGATCCGCGCTTTGCGGTGCGCATCGGCACCACCGAGGGGGAAACCATCCTCGCCCTCAACAACACCCGGAAGCCGTTCGACGATGTGCGCGTGCGCCGGGCGCTGGCCTATGCCATCGACCGGCAAGAGATCGTCGATGGCGCCATGTCCGGCCTGGGTACGCCCATCGGCTCGCACTTCGCACCCCATAGCGCGGCGTACGTGGATATGACATCGACGTATCCGCACGATGCGGCCAAGGCCAAGGCACTGTTGGCCGAAGCTGGCTATCCGGACGGTTTTTCAGCGGTCATCACCTTGCCGCCGCCGCCTTATGCCCGGCGCGGCGGCGAGGTCATCGCGGCGCAATTGGCGAAGGTCGGCGTCAAGGCCGAGTTGGTGCCGATGGAATGGGCGCAGTGGCTGGACAATGTGTTCAAGCAATCCAACTTCGACATGACCATCGTCTCGCACACCGAGCCGATGGACATCGATATCTACGCCCGCGACAAGTACTACTTCAATTACCAGGATGCGGGCTACAAGGCGCTCTATCAGAAATTCCTCGAAACCACCGATCCGGCGGCGCGTATCCTGGTGCTGCACGATATTCAGCGCAAGCTGGCCGAGGACGAGCCCAACGTGTTCCTGTTTCAGTTGGCCAAGGTCGGTGTGTGGAACGCCAAGCTGCAAGGCCTGTGGGAGAGCAGCCCGGTTCAGGCCAACGACGTGACCGAGGCGCACTGGGCCGAGTAACCCGCCTGGGTTCGGGACGGGCATGATGAGGGTCAACACAGGCCAAGAGCCGTGACCGCATTTCTGTGGCGCCGCCTGGTGGCCTTGGTCCTGACCACCCTGGCGGCGACCATCGTTGTCTTCGTGGTGCTCGAGGTTCTGCCCGGCGATCCGGCGGCGCTCATGCTGGGCGTCGGCGCCCGCGAGGATACGCTGGCAGCCTTGCGCCATGAGCTGGGTCTCGATCTGCCGGCCCTTCAGCGCTATCTGATCTGGGTCGGCCATCTGGCCGTCGGGGACTTCGGCAAGAGCTATACCTACGGCGTGCCGGTCGGTGAATTGATCGCCGACCGGGTGGTGGTCAGCCTGCCGCTGGCGATCCTGGCCATCGTGCTTTCCACCGCCCTGGCCATTCCGCTGGGGGTTTTCGCCGCCGCCCGGCACGGCCGGGGCGCCGATGCGGCGGTCATGGCCTTCAGCCAGATCGGCATCGCGGTTCCCAACTTCTGGCTTGGCCTGCTGCTGATCCTGTTGTTCGCGGTGCAGTTGGCCTGGCTGCCCGCTGGCGGTTTCGGCGGCTGGGACAATGGCCCCTGGGCGGGATTACGCTCGCTGATCCTGCCCGCCGTGGCGCTGGCCCTGCCGCAGGCGGCCATCCTGGCGCGCATCACCCGCTCGTCTGTCCTGGAGACCCTGCAAGAGGACTACGTGCGTACGGCCCGGGCCAAGGGCCTGTCGCGGCAAGCGGCCCTGTGGCGCCATGCCCTGCGCAACGCGTTGATCCCGGTGGTGACCATCATGGGCCTGCAGTTTTCCTTTCTGTTGGCGGGCACCATCATCATCGAGAATGTCTTCACCCTGCCCGGCATCGGCCGATTGATCTTTCAGGCGATCGCCCAGCGCGATTTGATCGTGGTCAAGGACCTGGTGGTGCTGCTGGCGATCACGGTCATCGTCGTCAATTTCATCGTCGACATGGCCTATGCGGCGCTCGACCCGCGCCTGCGCGGAGGCGGCGATGCCGCCTGAATCTTTACCCGAGGTCCCCCAAGTCCGCCAGGTCCAGGTGTGGCGCCGTGCAGGCTGGCGCAGCCGCAGCCTGTGGATCGGCGGTGCCGTCACCCTGGTTCTCGCGCTCACGGCGCTCGTTTCCTTGGTGTGGACGCCGTATCCCTTCACCGCCATCGACATCGCCGGCAAGCTGGCCCTGCCCACGTGGGCGCATCCGTTCGGCACCGATCATTTCGGCCGGGACGTCTTGTCCATGATCATGGTGGGCGCGCGCAATTCCATTGTCGTCGCCTGCGTCGCCGTCGGCATCGGCGCCGGTCTGGGGGTGCCTTTGGGCCTGCTGGCGGCGGCACGGCGCGGCTGGGTCGACGAAGTGGTCATGCGCTTCAACGATTTCGCCTTCGCTTTCCCGGCCCTGCTTTCGGCGGTGATGATCACGGCGATCGCCGGCCCCGGCGCGGTCAATGCCATCATCGCCATCGGCATCTTCAATGTGCCCGTGTTCGCCCGCCTGACCCGGGGCGCATCGCTGTCCCTATGGAAGCGGGAGTTCGTGCTCGCCGCCCGGGTCGCCGCCAAGGGCGATCTGGCCATCGCCATCGAGCACATCCTGCCGAATGTCGCCGGTGTGCTGATCGTGCAGGCGACCATCCAGTTCGCCTTGGGCATATTGGCCGAGGCCGGCCTTTCGTACCTGGGCCTCGGCGCCCAGCCGCCACAGCCGAGCTGGGGCAAGATGCTCAACGATGCGCAGACCTACATCTATCTGGCCCCGCGGCTGGCCATCTTTCCCGGCCTGGCCATCACCCTGGCGGTTCTTGGCCTGAACTTGCTGGGCGACGGGTTGCGCGATGTGCTCGACCCGCGCTTGCGGCGCCGGAGGTGAGCATGCCCGCGCCCCTGCTGCACATCGACCGGCTGTCCCTGAACATTCCCACCGACGAAGGCGTGGCGGAGATTCTCAGCGATGTGTCCATCGCCCTAAATCGCGGCGAGAGCATCGGCGTGGTTGGCGAATCCGGATGCGGCAAGTCCATGACGGCCCTGGCCGTCATGGGCCTGCTGCCCGAGGCGGCGCAAGCTACCGGCGCCATCCGCTTCGACGGTGATGATCTGTTGCAAGCCGGCGAGGCCGCCCTGTGTGCCTTGCGCGGGCGGCGCATCGCCATGATTTTTCAGGAGCCGATGACCGCCCTCAATCCGGTGATGTGCATCGGCGCGCAAGTGGCCGAAGGGTTGCGGCTGCACCTGCACCTGGGCCGCGCCGAGGCTGAGGATCAAGCCCGGCGCCTGCTCGACCGGGTGGGATTGCCGGCGCCGCGCTTTTCGCCCCGTCTCTATCCGCCCCAGTTGTCCGGCGGCCAGCGGCAACGGGTGGTCATTGCCATGGCGCTCGCCTGCGGGCCCGATATTCTGATCGCGGATGAGCCGACCACCGCCCTGGACGTGACCATACAGGCGCAAATCCTGGACCTCATCGCCGCGGTCACCGCCGAAACCGGCATGGCGCTGATCATGATTTCCCACGATCTGGGCATCGTCGCCGAAACCACCGAGCGCATGCTGGTGATGTATGCCGGGCGCATCGTCGAGCAAGGTCCGACCGCCGAAGTCTTCGCCCGCCTGGCCCACCCGTATACTCGCGGCCTGTTCGCCGCCTCGCCGCACGCTGTGGCCGCATCCGGCGATCAAGGCGGCCGCGTGCGCCTGGCCGCTATTCCCGGCCAGGTGCCGGATCCCCATCGCCGGCCAAGGGGCTGCGTCTTCGCCGATCGATGCGCGCGGGCGACCGAGGCGTGCCGGGCCGGCGTACCCGCCCCTGTCGCCATCGGCACGAACCACACCGCCGCCTGCATCCATCCGGTGCTGGACGAGGTGCCGGTATGACCGATGCACTGTTGGAGGTACGCGATCTGGTGCGTGACTACGCGTTGCCGCGCCGCCATCTGTTTGCCCCGCCGCCGCGTTTGCGCGCGCTCGATGGGGTGAGCTTTCACATCGCGGCCGGGCGCAGCTTTGGCATCGTCGGCGAATCCGGCTGCGGCAAGTCGACCTTGGCGCGTACCATCCTGGCCCTGGAGCGGCCGACCGCTGGCCGCGTGCATGTGCGCGGCCGCGACCTTTTCGCTTTGTCAGCGCACGAGTTGCGCGCCCAGCGCCGCCATGTGCAGATGATCTTTCAGGACCCTTATGGATCGCTCGATCCACGCCAACGGGTCGGCCGCATCGTCGCCGAACCGCTGAGCATGACCGCTGAAGGCCGCGACCGTGCCACGCGCCGGGCGCACGTTGCCGAAGCATTGCAGGCCGTCGGCCTGGCGGCGGAGGCCGCGAACAAATACCCGCACGAATTTTCCGGCGGCCAGCGGCAACGGATCGCCATTGCCCGCGCCTTGATCACCCGCCCGGAGCTGATCGTCGCCGACGAGCCGGTCTCCGCACTCGATGTCTCGGTGCAGGCGCAGGTGCTCAACCTGATGTCCGATCTGCAGGCGCGGCTGGGCCTGACTTACCTGTTCATCAGCCACGATCTGAGTGTGGTGCGCTGTGTCACCGACGAGGTGGCGGTGATGTATCGCGGCCGGATCGTCGAGCAGGGCCCGACGTCCCGCGTCTTCACAACGCCCCTGCATCCGTATACCCAGGCGCTGGTCGCCGCCATTCCGAAACCCGACCCCCGCCGGCGACAGGACCGCAGTACCGCATCGGCCCCTCCCGCACCGATTGCCGAGGCGGACGGCGGCTGTCCCTTCGCCCCGCGCTGTCCCCGGGCCGAAGCCCGGTGCCGCATCGAGGCACCCCAATTGCGGACCATCGAGAGCGGCCATTCGGCGGCCTGCCATTTCGCCTAAGTCGTATCTTTGCAGGGTCCGTTTGACGCGGACCCAAACGGGCATGTGCCAGGCTAACGGGCGGACTGTTCCATCAAGCCATGGGCGGGCGCCGCCGGTGTTGAGGCGGCGCTCTGGCCCAGCCGCCGATCGGCGGCGATGAGCAGATAGACGGCGGGCAAGATCAAAAGCGTGAATACGGTTCCGATCGCCATGCCGCTGACCAGCATTATGCCGATGCTGTTCCGCGCCTCGGCCCCCGCGCCGGTCACGAAGACCAAGGGCATATGCCCGAACACGGTGGCCGCGGTCGTCATCAGGATCGGCCGCAGGCGGGTCACGGATGCGTCTCTGATCGCCTCGAGTTTGCTCAGGCCCCGCTGCTGCAATTCATTGGCGAAGGCCACCATCAGGATGCCGTTCTTGGCGATCAATCCGACCAGGGTGATCAGGCCGATCTGGCTGTAAATGTTGATCGTCGTGAAACCGAGAAAGGTAAAGACGAGGGCGGCGGTCAGCGCCAAGGGCACGGACCCGAGCAACACCACGAGGGGGTCCCGGAAACTGCCGAATTGCGCCACGAGAACGAGATAGATCAACAGAACGGCAAAGCCCAAGGTCCCGGCGAGTGTGCTGCCCTCATGTCGGATCTGCCGGGATTCACCGGCATAATCAATGGTATAACCCGTCGGCAGGATGGTCCGCGCCGCCGCTTCCAATGTCGCCAGCCCTTCGGCCTTGGTGACGCCCGGAACCACGCCGCCGTACACCCGGAAGCTGTCGGCCTGTTGGAATCGGGCCAGGGTGCGCGGCGCCGTCGATGTCTCCAACCGGGCCACCGAGGCAAACGGAATCTGGGTGCCGCCGCGGGTTTGGATTTTGTAGTCGAGCAACTGCGTGGCCGCTTGCCGCGCACTGCCGCCGACCTGCGGAATGACCTTGTAGGCGCGGCCATCCAGGCTGAAACGATTGACGTAGTTCCCGGAGAGCAGCACGGCAAGCTGGCGGCCGACCTCGGCTAGGTCGAGGCCCAGATCGGCGACGCGCTGACGGTCGACCACGACCAGGACCTGCGGCAGATCGATCTTGAGATCCGTATCGGCGAACATGAACTTTCCGCTGCCGAAGGCGGCGCCCACCAATTGCGCCGCATAGTCGGCCATCTGCTCCGGCGTGCCGGGCCCCTTGAGCACCAGTTCGACATCGAAATTGCCGGCGCCTGGAAGGGCGGGCGGCAGGACCGGATAGATCTGAAGTTCGCGAATCTGTGAAATCGCGCCAAAAATCTCGGGTTGGATTTCATGGGCGCTGCGCTGCCGGTCGCGCCAGTTCTTGAAGAGATAGCCGCCGAAGCCGTTCGATGGAAAGACGATCTCGAACATGGCCTCGAACTCCGGCACGGCCGTGCCCACGGTATAGACCTTGTCCATATGCTTGGCGGTATAGGCGAGAGAAGCGTCCGGCGCCGAGTTCACGATGAGCAGCACGAAGCCTTCGTCTTCGACCGGGGCCAGTTCGTGGCCGGAAAACATATAAAGCGGCGCCGCGATCACGCAGATGAACACGCCAAAGGCCAAGACCTGGGCACGCAAGTGCAGGACGACGTTGAGAAGGGCGCGATAACCCTCGCTCAATCGGTCGAAGACGCGGCCGACGAAACGAGTGTACCGGCCCTCGCGCCCGCCTTCAGGTGCCATATAGGCGCTCATGATCGGCGACAATGTGACCGCGACGAATCCGGACAGGATGACCGCAATGGCCAGGGTGAAGGCGAACTCCTTGAAAAGCACGCCGGTCAAGCCGGAGAGAAAACCGATGGGGGCGTAGACCGCGGCCAGGGTGATCGTCATCGCGACAATCGGACTGAACAGCTGACGAGAGCTGGTCAGCGCCGCCTCGACCCGGCCCATACCGTTGCGCATATAGCGGGAGACATTCTCCACCACTACGATGGCATCGTCGACGACCAAACCGACCGACAGCACGATAGCCAAAATCGTCAGAAGATTAAGCGAGAACCCCAGCGCCACCATCGCCGCCATGGCCCCGACAAGGGAAATCGGTATCGCCACCAGCGGGACCAGGGCGGTGCGCACCGAGCCGAGAAACAGGAACACGATCAGCCCGACAATCATGACGGTTTCGACCAGGGTGGTGACGATCTCCTTGATCGCGTTTTCCATGTATCTTGCGCCGTCGTAGGCCAGTGCAATCTCGGTGCCCGGCGGCAGGGCGGTGTTGATCTCGGCGAGGGCCGCCCTGAGGGCATAGGCGACGCTGATCTCGTTGGCGCCGGGCAGCGGCCAGACCGAGAGATAGACCGCGTCCTTGCCGTTGTAGCGGACATTGGCATTCGCCTCTTCCGCGCCCAGCTCGACCGTGCCCAGGTCCGAGATCCGCACGATGCGATCGGCCGATTCGCGCACCACCAGGCGTTCGAACTCCTCGACGCTGCGCAAGTCCGTATTGGCGAGCAGATCGACTTGCACCTGGCCACTCTTGGCCTGGCCGATGGCGGCGAGAAAATTGTTCCGGGCGAGCGCGGATTGCACCTCCACGGCGCTGATGCCGAAGGCGGCGAGGCGATCGGCATTGAGCCAGATACGCATCGCCTGCGGCCGCGCGCCTTCCAGGCCGATCCGCTGCACGTCGGGCAAGGTGCTGAGCCGCGGTTGGATGTCCCGCGACAGATAGTCGGTCAGCTCCGATGGGCTCATGGTCGATGACGTAACGCTCACGTAAAACGTGGCATAGGGACGGTCCGCCCGCTGCACCTCGACAACCGAGGATTCGATTTCGGACGGCAGCTCGTTGCGGATTTGGTCCAGGCGGTTGCCAACCTCCGCCAGCGCCACCGTGCTGGGATGGTTCAGCTTCAGGCGAACCGTCACCGTGCTCAATCCGGCAACACTGGTCGATTCGACGTAATCGACGCCGGATATGGACGAGACCGCGCGCTCGACCGGCGTGGTCACGAACCCGCGAATAGCCTCCGCGGAGGCACCGACATAGATGGTGGTGATGATGATCGAAGAGCTTTCGATCCGTGGAAACTGTTGGATCGGCAATTCCATGGCGGCCCGCACGCCGATCAGAATAATCGCCAGATTCACGACCAACGCGATCACCGGCCGGCGAACGAAGATATCGATCACACGCATGGGGATGTCTTTTCGCGGCTCAGTTGGTCGTGGTCTGCGAATCGGGCGCGGCTGCGGACGCGGGCACCGATGCGGTGCCGGTTTGAACCAGGAGCCCCTCGCGCAGCTTGAACGAACCTGCGGCCGCGATCAGATCGCCTTCGGCCAGCCCATCCAGGACGGTAATCTCGCCGCCCTGCACCGGCCCGGTCCTGATGATCCGCTGACGCGCCCGCACCTGCCCTTGTTCCTCGACCAGATGGTAGACGTGCTGACCGAAGGGTGCGCGGCGCACGGCCGTCAGGGGAATGAACAGCGCCGGTTGCGGCGGCGCCGTCATGGCGACCACGTCCACGAAGGCACCGGGCCGCAAGATTTCGCCCAGCCCGGTCGCCAGGGCACGGAAGCGCAAGGCCCGGTCGTTTCCATCGACGCTGGCATCCACGGCAACGATGCTGGCAATGGCGGCGCCACCGGTGATCTGCGGCCCGGTCAGCGTAACCGGCACGCCCGGGTGCAGCACCGAGGCCGAATCCTGGGGCAAGGAGAAGTCGATATAGGTATCCGCATCGACGCCCTGGAGCATGGCGATCGGGGTTGCGGCCTCCAGATAGGCGCCCGGCTGCAGATCGGTCAATCCGACCCTGGCCCGGAAAGGGGCCAAGATGGTTTTCTTATCGATACCCGCCTCCAGCATCTGTACGCGCGCAGTGGCCGCCTCAAACTCTTCCCGCGCCTTGTCCAGGTCTTGCGCGGAGACAGCCTGGCTTGAGCGCAGCGCTTCCCTCCGCTCGAAGGTGAGGCGGGCGAGCCGGGCCTCGGCCTGGGCGGCGGCGCGGGAGGCCTCTTCCTGGCGCGTGTCGAAGCGAACCAGGAGCTGCCCGGCTTCCACAATTGCGCCGGAGGTAAAGCCGACCTCGACGATCGTGCCGGCCAATTCATTGCGGATTTCCACCTGGCGCAGGGCGACGACAGTGCCGACGGCCCTGGCCGTCGAGGTCCATTCGCCCTGGCGCACGCGCACGGATTGCACGGCCTCCTGCGGCTCCGGGAACGACGCGGCCGCGGCTATGGCGGATTGAATCTCGGAATATTTGTAATACCCGAGACCGCTGACCACACCGGCGATCGTCAAAACGACCACCAGCCATGCCAGAAGATGCCTAGCCATAGAACCTCCGCCTGCCCCAACCGGGCCCCTCGCCACCTTCGCCCGGGTGGCCACACTCGGTATCGATGGGAAAATTAGAACGTAACCGGAACCCTGTCGAGGTCTTCCTTCGCCAGAACCGACACCGGTTGTACACCTTGGCGTCCCACCCCGACAAGACAAAGGGGGGCGACCCCGGGATGCGTCTCACCAGGATACGTTCGGCCCTGCCTGACACCACCATTCAGACCGCCTCAACGCGTCCATGGCGAGGGATTTCCGAAATAATTAATAATATCAGCAGCATGCAGGCGCCGAATCGTCGGTCTGTCCATAGGTCTTGAACTTGACGATCACCCGGTCGATTTCAGCCTCGGAGAGAATATTGGGCTCGCGGATCTGCAACGCCCGCCAGTACTGCGCGGCCAGGGTCTCGACCTCGACCGCCAGCCACATGGCCTTCTTCAGGATCGGACCGGCCACGATCATGCCGTGATTGGCCAATAGACAGGCGTTGCGGCCTTCCATGGCCTTGAGGGCGTTATCGGCCGTTTCCTGGGTCCCATAGGTGGCGTAGGGCGCGCAGCGGATGGTGTGTCCGCCGGCCGCGGCGATCATGTAATGCAGCGCCGGAATCTCGAGGCCGAGGCAGGACAGAGTGGTGGCGAACATCGCATGGGTGTGCACGACGGCGCCGATGTCCGGCCTGGTTTGCATCAAGGCGTGATGAAAGCGCCATTCGCTGGAGGGCTTGCAGCGGCCGGTGTGGCTTCCATCCGGGCGCATCAGAACCAGATCGGCAGGCTTCATTTCGTCATAGGGAATGCCCGACGGGGTCAGGAGATAGCCTTCCGGCACGCGCACGCTCACATTGCCGGAGGTTCCCTGGTTGATTTCCCGGCGGTTCATGTCGAGGCAGGCGGCGGCCATGTCCCGCCGGATCTTTTCGTATTTCATCGGGCACTCCTTACTCGGATATATGGCGGTGCGGCATTGGTAGCAGTTTATGGCATCCGGCCGTCAGGCAGAACCGGACCGCACTGGAAACCCATCCGAATTCACGGCCGGGCACGGATAGAGACGCTGAGCCCGAACGCGGCCTTGACGGCCGTTATTATATCTACTATTCCTGATATATGGATAGAAAAGTCACCCTTGAGGCCCTGTCGGCACTCTCCCAAGGCACCCGCCTGGATGTGTTCCGCCTGCTGGTAAGGGCCGGGCCGGACGGGCTTTACGCCGGGGACATCGCCGCGCGCCTCGCCGTGCGGCAGAACACCATGTCGACCAATCTGGGGGTGCTTGCCCGTGCCGGGCTGGTACGGCGGGAGCGCGAAGGGCGCAGCATTCGCTATGTCGCCGATCTCGACGGCATGCGCGGCCTGTTGGCCTATCTCATGGAGGATTGCTGCGGCGGGCGCCCGGAGACGTGCGAACCGCTGCTCAAAGAGCTGGTGTGTGTCTAAGGAAGGAAGCCATGATGAATGCGTCATTCAACGTTTTGTTTCTGTGCACCGGCAACTCGGCGCGCAGCATACTGGCCGAGGCCTTGTTGAACCGTCTCGGTGACCAGAAATTCAAGGCCTTCAGCGCCGGCAGCCAGCCCAAGGGTCGGGTGCATCCCTTCGCCATCGATCTTCTGGCGAAACTCAACCATCCGATCGCCGGACTGCGCTCGAAAAACTGGGAAGAGTTTTCCGGTCCCGGGGCCGAGCCGCTCGATTTCGTGTTCACACTCTGCGACAGCGCCGCGAGCGAGGTCTGTCCGGTGTGGCCGGGCCAGCCCATGACGGCGCACTGGGGTCTGCCAGATCCCGCAGCCGTATCCGGCAGTGAATCGGTCCGGCGCGCTGCCTTTGCCGATACCTACCGGATGCTGGGCAACCGGATCGGCATCTTTACGAATCTGCCGATGCGCTCGCTCGACAGGCTCAGCTTGCAGCGGCGTCTGGACGAGATCGGCGAAGCCCACGCCGAAGTGAGCAAGGAAAAGGCCTGAGCCTTTCCAGGCGATACGGCATCAACCCGAAGACGGTCGCAAAGTGGAAGAAGCGCGGCTCCGTCGCCGTGCAGTTCGACGGCAGCCATATTCTCGATCACATGGCGGCGCTGTCGGCCATCCGCAGCAATTGGATTCTCGATCACCACGGCAAGTTCCTGTCCGATGGGACACCGGACAAGCCGCGCATCGATGCCGTCAAGCGCCTGATAGACAAAGGCAATTGTTGGTTCAAGTTCGCTGGCTGCACCGAATCCTCGCGCGCCGGCCCGCCGGACTATAACGATATCGCCGTGGTGGCCCGCGACATCGCGGACCACGCGCCCGAGCGCATCATCTGGGGCAACAACTGGCCGCACAACCACGCCACCACGACGGAAGCCTATCCGGACGATGCCGCATTGCTCGATACGGGGCTCGGCTGGATACCGACGCGGCACCACCAGGCCGTGCTCGTCGATAGTCCCGCCCAGCTGTTCGGCTTTCCGGCGCCCTGAGGCGCCGGCCGCGCACGCCGCGTTTGGGCCGTGCCGGTTTACGGCGGCCCTTCCAACTCCATCTTCAGGGCGAAGAGGTCGAGCATGTCCTTCAGCGTCACGATGCCGACCAACCGCTTCCCCTCCACGACCATCAGCCGACTGGTGGCATTGTTGCGCATCATCGCCATGGCCTTCACCGAGTCAGTATCGGCCGGGATCGTGTTGTCCGGCGTGCGGCGCTCGAACACCTCGCCCACCCGCATGATGCCCCAATCCTCCCGGGGCACGCCCTTGAGCTGCCGGGCACCGATACAGCCGATCAATTCCTCCGTATCGACCACCGGATACAGGCCGTGATGGGAGTGATAGAGGGTGTCCGTGACGAACGAGTCGAGGGTCGTCTCCGGGGCGACCGTGATCGGGTTCGGGGTCATGAACCGGCGCACCGGCTCGCCCTCGAAGGCGCGCTTGTTCAGAAGCTGCATGTAGGAGGCGCGCGCGGCGCCGTGCAGGAACAAGCCGATCAGGAACCACCACATGCCGTCGACAAAATTGCCGGCAATCACATTGAACGCGCCGAGCGCCATGAAGAGCATGCCGAAGATCTCGCCCGAGCGGCTGGCGAGTCGCGTGGCCTCGCGCAGATCGCCCTTGAAGTACCAGAGCGCGGCGCGCAGCATCCGCCCGCCGTCCAAGGGAAAGGCGGGCAGCAGATTGAAGGCGGCGAGCAGGCCGTTGATCAACCCCAGGTAGTCGAGGATACCCAGCACCGGCACCGGCAGGCCCAGGGACAGGCCGAGCAGGGCGAGCCCATAGAACCCCGCGGCCAGGACACCGCTGGCGACCGGCCCGGCGATGGCCATGAGGAATTCCACCTTGGCGCTGGCGGGTTCCTCCTCCATCTCGGCGACGCCGCCGAAGATGAACAACGTGATGCCCTTGATCGGCAGGCCGAAGCGCCGGGCCACGACAGAATGGGACAATTCGTGAAAGATGAGCGAGAACACCAAGCCGATCACACCGGCGATCGCCATCCACCAGTAGGTGGCGGAGTTCAGGCCCTCGTACCAGAACGGAAAGACACCGGTAGCCAGGGACCAAGTGACGAGCACGGCGAGAAACAGCCAGCTGGCGTCGATCTGGACCTTGAAGCCGAGTATCTCGAATAGAACGATGCGCTTTCCGAACATGATCCTGCCATTTTCGCACCGGCACGATGCCGGGAACAGGAAAATTCGGATAGCGTTGCCACGGGCACCGTCTTCCGGCGCGCGTCAGTCCAAATCGGTCTGGTCGCGATATTCGGGCACGTGGCACGTCCAGCCGAGTTCTTCCTCCACCCGGTGGCGCAGGGTATCCGCGGCCGCGGGCTCCCCGTGGGTCACGAACGTCCTTCGCGGCGCCCTCTCGAAGCCTTGCAGCCAACCGATGATCTCGTCCGCATCGGCGTGCGCCGAGAACATGCTGAGGCTTCGGATCTCCGCCTTCGCCGGCACGTAGGCGCCATGGATCTTGACAGCCTCGGCGCCGGCAACCAGTGCCGCACCGCGTGTGCCGCCGGCCTGGAACCCGGCGAAAACGATCGTGTTCCGCGGATCCGGAAGGAAATGTTTCAGATGGTGGAGCACGCGCCCGCCGGTCGCCATACCGCTGGCGGAGATGAGAACCATGGGCATGGTGTTCCCATCGAGCGCCTTGGAGTCTTCGACGCTATACACATACGTCGCCACGTTGAACGCGTTTCGGCATGCGCTTGCGGACAGCCGGTGATCGTCCTGGTGCCGGCAATAGATTTCGCTTGCGTCAATGGCCATCGGGCTATCGAGGAAGACCGGCACATTGGGAATTCGCCCCGCAGCCTTCAAGTGGTGCAGGTGATAGAGCAGGCTTTGCGTGCGCCCGACGGCGAACGCCGGAATGATCACCGCCCCGCCCCGGGCCGCCGTGGTGTTGACGATCTCAGCGAGAATGTCCTGCGGATTCCGGCTATCGTGCCGCCGGTCGCCGTAGGTCGATTCGACCACCAGATAGTCCGCCTGGCGAACGGCCGCGGGCGGCGGCATGAGCGGATCTTCGGGCCGGCCAAGATCGCCGGAGAATTGCACCGACACGCCGTCCTGTGACAGCCGGACGAGGGCGGCACCCAGGATATGGCCGGCCCGGGCGAAGCTGAGCGTCAGGCCGGCGCCCAGGTCATAGTCCTGCCCGAACTCCATGGCCCGCAGGGACTGCAGCGACCGCTCGGCGTCCTCTCGAGTATACAGGGGAAGGGCGGGGCGATGCTTGGAGAATTTGTGCCGGTTGGCGAACTCCGCATCCCGTTCCTGCAGGAAACCGCTATCGGGCAACAGCAGGGCGCAGAGATCGTGCGTGGCACCGGTACAGTAAACCGGGCCCTTGAATCCGTTCTTCACGAGCAGCGGCAAATATCCGGAATGATCGATATGGGCGTGGGTGAGGATGACGGATTTGATTGTCGCGGGATCGACCGGCAAGGGGGCCCAATTGCGCAAGCGAAGGTTCTTGTAGCCCTGAAACAGACCGCAATCGACAAGAACGCGCGTATCGCCCGCATCGATCAGGTATTTCGATCCGGTCACGGTGCCAACGGCGCCCAGGAAAGTGAGTTTCATGGTTTCGCTTGCCCGTCTCGGCCCTGTTCGTCACATGCGCACCGGCCCAGCCTAGGGCCGATTCCATCTCCCGGCCAGCCCGGTTGAAGTGACGACGCGCACCGGATCTTGTTTTCAGTCTGAACAGCTTGTGTTACCCAAAGTCACCTCACCTAGTGAGCTTCGGCAAAGCGGAGAATGGTTCCACTGCGCATCTGCCTCCACACCGCAATGAACCGCGGCATGTCCGCTGCGTGTGTCATTCTGCTCGCCCTTGGCCTGTGCGCGACCACGGCGGCCGATGCCTTGGCGCACACGTCGGAGCGCGCGGTGCTGATGCTGCTGCCGACGGAATATTACCTGATCGGCGGTGCAATCGCGGTGGCCCTGACCTTCGCCGTCCTGGGTATCATGCCGGCGCGCGGTCTGGAGAGGTTGTTCCTGCGTGGAACGGCGGTATCGGCCCCTGCGCCACCGCGTCCCGGCCCTGGATTTCGCCACGCGTTCAGCGGCTTGTCGTTTCTGATGTTCGCGTTCTTGATCTACGCCGGATTCGCTGGCAGCCACGATCCCCTGGCCAATCCCCTGCCCTTGACGATCTGGACTCTCGGTTGGGTCGGATTGCCGTTGGCACATGCCCTGTTGGGCAACCTCTGGCACTGGATCAATCCCTGGAGCGGTCCCTATCGATTGGTGTCCGGCGCCCTGGGGCTACGCGACAGGACGGTCCCGCCCTTCACCTTGCCGGAAGGGCTCGGCTATCTGCCCGCAATCGTCGGCCTCTTCGCCGCCGGGTGGTTCGAATTGGTGGACCTTGCCCCCGATAATCCCACGCGGCTGGCGTGGGCCGCGGGACTTTACTGGTCGATCAATTTTGCCGCCATGCTGGCCTTCGGCGAGGCGGAGTGGAGATCGAGGGGGGAGTGCTTTTCGGTCTTCTTTCGCTTCATTTCGCTTCTGGCGCCGATCGGCAGAAATGCAGCCGGGCGAATCGTCCTGTCGATCCCGGGTGCGCGCATCCTCGCCGCGCCGCCGCTGCCGCTGAGTGCGGTTCTCTTCATCCTGCTTGGGTTGGCGACGGTCTCCTTCGACGGCCTGAACAAGACCTTTTGGTATCTGGATCTGATCGGCATCAACCCGCTTGAATTTCCCGGCCGCTCGGCCGTCATTTGGCCGAATACCGCCGGCTTGGCAGGCATGTTCGGCTTCATGGCTGGCCTGTTTTGCTTTTGCATCGCTGCCGGTGCACGGGCCGCCGGCGCGACGGCGCCTTGGGCCGGCCTCGGATACCTGGTCTTATCGCTCTTGCCGATCTCACTCGCCTATCATTTTTCCCATTACCTGACGGTGCTGCTGGTCAACGGGCAGTACGCCCTCGCCGCCGCGGCCGATCCGCTCGGCACGGGCCTGGACCTGCTGGGGCTCGGCAGCTTCCATGTCACCACATCGTTCCTCACCGATCACCGCTCCGTCGAAAACATTTGGAACCTGGTGGCGGGCGCCATTGTCATCGGCCATCTCTGGGCGGTCATTCTGTCCCACGCGATCGCGTTTCGCGTGCATGGCTCGCCGCGCATCGCCGCGGTCGCCCAGATCCCCTTGGCCACTCTGATGGTGGCTTACACGGTCTTCGGCCTCTGGCTCCTGTCGACGCCAACGGGCGCGTAAACGGGCGCGATTTCGCTGGATTTGGGGGACCGGCGGGCACTAACATACTAGGCAAGCGCGAAATGTCGCTTCGTCTGAAACGAAAATGACGCCTTGGGAGGTCAAATATGGTTGAATCAAAGACGCCGCGCCGGAAACGGCAGGCGAGTGGTGTTTCGCGGCGCAAAGCCTTGGCGGGTCTGGGGGGCGTCGCTGCCGGTGTGGCCGTTTCCGGCGTTTTGCCGAGGTTTGTGCGCTATGCGCAGGCGCAAAACTCGGCTCCCATCAAAATCGGTTTTCAGGTCCACCGCACCGGCATCGGCGCCGCCTATGGCCGCTGGTACGATCGGACGACAACGGCCGCGGCCCAATTTATCAACGATTCGGGCGGCATCAACGGACGCCCGGTCGAGATCATCGCCGAAGACGATGGCACGGACCCCAAGCGCGGTGCCGAGGTGGTCGAGAAATTTGCGACCCAGCATGGCGCCGACGTGGCCTTCGGTACCTTGTTCAGCCACGTGGTCATCGGTTCCGCGCCACGCGCCGGGGAACTGAAGATTCCGTATTTCGTCGTCAGCGAGGGGCACCATGTCGCCTCCGGCATACTGAACCGCTACACCCTGCAACCCGGCATCACGGACGTGAAGAGCCAGGTGCAGTCGATGGCGCCTTGGGTGGCGTCCAATCTAGGTAAAAAAGTGACGATGATTTTCCCGGACTTCGCGTTCGGCCACGATCATCGGGATTATTTCTCGGCCGCCATGGCCGCGCAGGGTGGCGAGGTCATCGGCAAGATCGCGATCCCGCCGACCGAGAGTTCGTTCACCAAATACTTCCCGCAGATCCCCAGCGGCACGGACGTGCTGTATCACGTGATGGTCGGCCCCGGTGTGCTGACGTTCGTCAAGGAAATGGGCGAGTTTTTCGGCGCCAATCGGCCGGGCATCTTCGGCTTCATCGATTCGCTGGAAGCGGTGAGCATCGACAGCCCGGGCCTGGAATTCCTGGAGGGCAGCTATTTCTGGGAAGGCAACCCACGCTATGCGCAAGCGAAATCGCCCGAATTCGACGGCTTCTACCGGGCCAAGGTGGGTGTCGACGGGAACGGCGCCAGCGTCAACGACGCCAAGGAGGTCTCGACCTATTCCCACATGTTCGGCTGCTGGGAAACCCTGCATACCATCAAGCAGGGCATGGAAGCGGCCGGGTATCAGGGTCCGGGCGACCGCGCCAAGCTGATCGAGGCGGTGGAAGCCATCAGTACGATCGAGGCAAGTCAGGCGCACCCGCAAGGCGCCAAGCTCTTCAACGGCAAAACCCATCAGGTCTTTGGACACCAGTTCATTTCGCAAGTCGGGAACGGCAAACTCAACGTCGTCCACAGGACCGCGATCGAGGATGGTTTCTACAAGGACGAAGTCGATTACACGTCCCAGCCGTTTTAAACGAGCCCGTTTCCCGGGGTGGCGGCCGCAAGCCTCCACCCCGGTTTCCTCTCCTGAAACCCTGCCCTCCAGGGGATAACCGCGTTGGATTTCGGCCCCTATCTCCTGTTAGCGACCATGGAAGGCGCCGTGGGCGCGGCCGTGCTGGCCCTGACGGCGTTGGGCCTGTCGCTGGTCTTCGGAGTCATGCGGATCGTCAATGTCGCCCATGGGGCGTTCTTCATGCTGGGCGCCATCGTCGCCTGGTGGGTTGCCGATACGCTCAATGCCGGCCCCGCGCTCAACTTCCTGGCCGCCTTGGTGATCAGTCCCCTTGCGGTTGGCGCCGTGGCCATATCGGCGGAGCGCTCGGTTCTGCGGCGACTGAACTACAACCCCGAAAGCACCATCGTTGCCACCATCGGGTTGCTGTATGTCATCGAGCAGGTCGCGCTGATGACCTTTGGGCCGGACGCCAGGCCGGTGGTGGCGCCTTTGGACTTTCGCGTTCAACTGCCCTGGTTCGGGTATTCCGGCTACAAACTCTTGGTGATCGGGGCGTCCATCGTCTTGATGTTGGTCGTTTGGTGGGGACTGACCCGGACCCGGATCGGACTGATGATGCGCGCGACGCAGTTCGACCGGGAGACCGCGCGCGCCTTCGCGATTCCCGTCGACCGGGTCTATGGCGGCGTGTTCGCGTTCGGCGCCATGCTGGCGGCCATTGGGGCGGTGCTGGTGGTGCCGATTCAGCAGGCGCACTACCTGATGGGGAACGACCCCCTGCTTCTGTCCTTCATCGTAGTCATCATCGGCGGCCTGGGCAGCCTGCGGGGGACCGTTCTCGCGGCCGTCATCATCGGGCTGAGCGACGGCATCATTTCGGTCTTTTTCTCGCCGACCCTGGCGAAGATCATCGCCACCCTCATCGTCGCCATGATTCTGGTCATCCGGCCGAAGGGTCTGTTCGGCACGCAATCCGCATGACACCGCACCGGGTCAGCAAGGCGGCAGCACTTCATCTGGGCGTGATCGCCGTTCTGTTCGCCCTTCAGTTCGTACTGCCCGACTACCATCACGTGAATTTGGCCAGGATCATGGTCCTGGCGAGCTTTGCCATGGGGTACAATATCGCCTTCGGCTATACGGGCCTGCTCAGCCTGGGCCACGCCATGTTCTTCGCGGCAGGGCTGTATGCCGCTGGTCTCATGGCGCAATTCGCCGGCGTTGGCGCGGGTGGCGGGCTCGTCTTGGGGGTCATTGCCGGGCTGGTGACCGCGGCGGCCGTCGGCGGCCTGGCGCTGCGGACAACCGGCGTTTCCTTCATGATCGTCACGCTCATGTTCGCGCAGGCGGCCTTTCTGGCAACCTTCTATTTTGGCGAATATACGCGCGGGGACGAAGGGTTCGTGATTCCGTCCCATCTGCGCACCCTGTTCGGTCTTTCGCTCTTCGAGCCAACGACCCGGTATTTCGTGGCGCTCGCCTTGTTCGCCCTCTGCATGGCCATCAGCTTCGCCATTGCCCGCTCCTCGATGGGCCGGGTTCTGGCGGCCATCCGGGAGAACGAGGAGCGGACCCGAATGCTCGGCTACAACGTCTTTCTCTACAAGCTGGCGGCTTTGGCGATCTCGGGCGCCATAGCCGGGGCTGTCGGCGCGGCGTATGGCATGCTCTTCGGCTACGTCGGGGCGACGTTCGCGTCGATCCAATATTCGATCCTGCCCCTACTCTGGGTCCTGATGGGCGGCGCCGCGACGGTCCTGGGGCCGTTTGTCGGCACGCTGCTGATGTTTTACCTGGTCGATATCAGCAGCGGAGTCACCACCGCCAACATGCTGATCGTGGGCCTGGCGCTGATCGGGCTGATCCTGTTCTTTCCCAAGGGGATCCTGGGAACTCTCCGCGAGCGGGTCGCGCCATGGCTGCCGTGACTCTCCTCTCCACCGAGTCCCTGTCGAAGCATTTCGGCGGCCTGACGGCTGTCGACGGAGTGAGCTTCACCTTCCTTCAGGGCGAAGTGCGGGCGTTGATCGGCCCGAACGGGGCCGGGAAAACCACCTTCGTCAACCTTCTCTCGGGGCGGATCCCACCCAGCAGCGGGCGGGTCATCTTCGCGGGCGAGGACATCACGCGGCTTCCCGCCCATACCCGCGTCAATCGCGGCATCGCCTACACCTTTCAAATCACCAGCACGTTCACCGGCATGTCGGCATTGGAAAACGTCAAACTCGCCTGCCAGCACCAGCTATCGAAAGGCTTCTTCGGCCCCGACCTGGATGTGTTGGAGCGCGCATCGTTGAGCGCCCTCGAGCGGGTGGGTCTCGCGGACCGGCGGGATGAGATTGCCGGAAACCTGAGCTATGGGCACCAACGGCTTCTCGAGGTTGCCATGGGCCTTGGCCTTGCCCCCAAGCTTCTGATTCTCGACGAACCCACCCAAGGCCTGGCGGATGAAGAGATCGCGGTGTTCGTGGCGCTGGTGCGGGAGATCGCCTTGAATGCCTCGGTCCTGCTCATCGAGCATAACATGGACGTGGTGATGGGTGTTGCCGACACGATTACGGTCCTGGACCGAGGCCGCATCCTGGCGGAAGGAACGCCGGAGGAGATCCGGCAAAACGAAGCGGTGCGGCGGGCATACCTGGGCAACTGATGCTGAGCGTAGAGAACATAAACTGCTTCTATGGCCGCACCCAGGTGTTGCGGGACTTCTCCCTGTCGGTCGAGGCGGGCCGGATTCTCTGCGTCATGGGACGAAACGGGGCCGGCAAGTCGACGGCGCTGAAATCCATCATGGGCCTGGTCCGCCCGCGCACGGGGCGGGTGATCGTCGATGGCATCGATATCGCCGCCCTGCAGGCCGAGGAAGCGCCCCGGCATGGAATCGGCTATGTGCCGCAGGGCCGGCGCTTGTTCTCCGAGTTGACGGTGGTCGATAATCTCGAAATTGGCCTGATGGCCAGAAACACCGGTCAGGCGGTTCGGGAGCGCGCGCTGGATTTGTTCCCCGTTCTGCGGGAGCGGTTGACCCAGCGCGCCGGCACGCTGTCCGGCGGCGAGCAGCAGATGCTGGCGATCGCCCGGGCGCTGTGCCTCGAGCCCACGGTCCTGCTGTTGGACGAGCCGACCGAAGGGCTCATGCCCGCCATGATCGCCCGTATCCGGGAAGTCGTGCGTGCATTGCGCGGCCAGGGCATCGCCGTGATCCTGGTCGAACAGCGCATCGAAGCGGTTCTGGACGTCGCCGACCAAGTTCTGTTCGTCGAGAATGGCCGAAGCCGCGAGCTGATCGATGCCACGGCGTTGCGGAACTCGCCGGAATTGCTCGACCGGTACCTGGGGGTGGGCCACTGACCGATTTACAAAGCCGCCGCGCACAGGGAAACTGGGACGGCGGAGCGACGACAGGGAGGAACGGTCATGGCGGCAACAGCACAAAAATTGGTCATCAAGAACATCGGCTTGATTTTATCCGGCGCGCTGGAACGCCCGATCCTGGATGGCGACACGGTTATCTCGATCGGCGGCAAGATCGCGGATGTGGGCCGCGAAAAGAATCTCGACACCGGCGATCCCGATACCTTGATCGACGCCCATGGGGTTGCCCTCTCGCCAGGCCTGATCGACAGCCACGTGCATCCCGTCATCGGCGATTACACCCCCCGTCAGCAGCAGGTGAACTGGATCGATTCCTGTCTGCACGGCGGTGTCACCACCATGATCTCCGCCGGCGAAGTGCATCTTCCCGGCCGGCCGAAAGATATCGTCGGGCTCAAGGCGATGGCGATCGCTTCGCAACGCTGGTACGAGAATTTCCGCCCCTCGGGGGTCAAGGTCTTGGCCGGTGCGCCGGTCATCGAAGAGGGGATGGAAGAGCACGACTTCAAGGAGATGGCCGATGCGGGAGTGAGCCTGCTGGGCGAGGTCGGCCTGGGCTCCGTCAAAGCCGGAGACACGGCCAAGCAGATGGTGGCCTGGGCCCGCAAGTATGGGATTCAGTCCACCATACATACCGGCGGACCTTCGATCCCCGGCTCCGGGCTGATCGACAAGGACGTCGTCCTGGAGGCGGACGCCGATATCATCGGCCATATCAATGGCGGCCACACGGCACTTCCCGACGATCAGATTGTGTGCCTGTGCGAGAGCTGCAAGCGCGGGATCGAGGTCGTGCACAACGGGAACGAACGGGCCGCTTTGCTGGCCGTGCGGACCGCCTTCGAACTCAACCAATCGGAGCGGGTGATACTGGGAACCGATGCGCCGGCCGGGTCAGGGGTCCAGCCGCTGGGTATCCTGCGCATGATCGCGATGCTGTCTTCGCTCGGCGACGTTCCGGCGGAAACCGCCTTCTGCTTCGCCACCGGCAATACGGCGCGCATGCGCGGGCTCGATTGCGGCCTGATCGAGACCGGCAAGTCCGCGGACTTCGTCCTGATCGATCGGGCTCAGCACGCACCGGGCAAGGATATGCTGGAATCGATTCGCCAGGGCAATTTGCCCGGTGTCGGCATGACCGTCATCGACGGCATCGTTCGCACTGCGCGGTCGCGCAACACGCCGCCGGCGACGAGATTGCCGGAACAGGTGAAATAAGCGGGTCCGGCGAGGCTTATCGCAATCCGTCCTCGCCCTTGGCCTCTTCGGCCTTCAAGCCGCCGACCCGGGGCAAGGGGCGGCCCGAATCGGTGACCGAAATCGCCACCATGATCTCGTTGGCGCGGGGCGCATCGTTGATGCGCACCTCCATACCATCGAAATGCGAGCGTACATAGGCCGCATCCTTGTGGCCCAACGGTATGTCCAGAGGTTGCCCCATGGAGCCCATCTTCTTCGATGAGGGCACCAACGCGGCCCCCTTTTCCACCGCGGCGCGCAGCGGTTTGCCGAGGCGTGGATGGAGAATCGCCGCCGCATGTTCCAACTCGCCATTCTCACCCACCATGGCCGCCTTGCCATAACTTTCCGCTTGCGGGGGCGTGATGCCCAGCGCCGCGACACATCGCCGGCCCAAAACGTCGCCCAATTCCTCGCCAATGGCCATCAGGTCTTCCAGGTCTTCCTGATACCGGCCCGCGAAGGGGTTCTCGATCACGGCGATGGCCGCGGCGCGGCGGGTCGGCGGCGAAATGGTCTTGCCGATTTCCGTGTGAGTTTCTTCCACGATGGTGACGATCTTGCGGACCTTTGCCTTGGTCATCTTAAGCCATCCTCTCCTTTGATCTCGCTCGCCTTCAGCCCGCCGGCGCGATTGTGAATCCGCGGCCCGGTTGTCATGACCAGGGCGACCAGCATTTCAGTCTTTCGCGGCGCATCGTTGATGCCGACCTCCATGGCATCGAAATGCGAGCGCACATAGGAGGCGTTGGTGTGGGTCACGGGAATGTCGAGGCGCGTGCCGGGCCCACCGACCTTTTTCGACGAGGAAACGATGGCCTTCGAGTTGGGGATCAGCTCGCGCATCGAATAGCCGCCCGGCGCGTGCCATAGGGCGGCATGCTCCAGCTCGCCTGCCTCGCCGACGATGGCGCCCTTGCCATAGCCTTCCACGACGGTGGGATCGCCGCCCAGCGCATCGATGATATCCCGGGCCATCTTGAGGCCGAGCGGCTTCAGGTCGTCGATAAAGCCGACGATCTCCTCGACGTATCGGCCGGCGTAGGGATTCTCGATGACCGTGCAGACGGCCCCCCGCCGCAAGGGGACGGACGCCACGGGCCCACCCTCGTGAAAAATCTCGTCCAGGGTGATGACGGACTTTCTGATCTTAACTTCAGGCATGCACCAGCCTCTTTGCTCTTGGTCCCCTAAGCGATGACCCGGCGGGATCAACATGCTCGATGGTCTGGGTTTCACCCTGAAGACACAAATGAGCCGCGACAATCAGGCCGCGTCGACGCATGTCCTGCGCCACCTGTGCGCCCCGGTCGAGGGCGGCGGCCTTTTCATCCCGGTTGAGCGGGCCAACCTCGACCGTCACCAGCCGGTCGCCCAGATCGCTCTCGGACGCAAGCGCGCGGGCAGGCACCCGGCGGATCGCGGGGGCACCGGGTAGGTCGACTGCATTGGCGATCAGGGTGGCCGCCGCATCCGCCGCCGCCGCGCACTCCGCCAGCACGGTCACCGCATCGGCGACACCCAGGGAATGACTGCGCCCGCGCCAACCGCTGGTCGCGATGCCGCGGATCGGATCCCCGTTGTGAACGGTTACTTTCCCCAACCCGCCCTCGCTTGCCGCCACGCCAACGGTGAAGCTCTCGCCTTTGTCCAAGAACAGGGCGATATCGCCCCCATTGTTGACATAGGCCCGGCGCAAGATCCGGCCCCGGCGAAGCTCAGACAGAATATGATCGGCCACCGCGCCGGCAACCGCCGCCATCGGTGTCACGAACACCTTGGCATGGGGAGAAACCGCCCGCAGCATCCGGCGGGCAACCGGGCCGGCCGGCGCTTGAACGATCGCGTCCGCCGGCGTGCGCAGAATCGAAAGCTCCGACACCAGGGTTTCCAGGACAGTCTCGAAGGCCCGTCGGGCCTGGAGATAAGCTGCTGCCACGTCTTCGGCACTCCCGGTCGCTTCGATGATCAGGTCGATGGGCCCGTGGTGCAGATGCAGCCGCTTGCCATCCGGCAGAAGAGCCGCTTGCGGGCCGGTATCGCGAAACACGCTCATGTGTCCGACTCCCGGTCGGCCCAGCCGAAGTGGACGGAGCGCGTCGGCCACGGGTTGCCGGGCACCTGATGCAAATGACGCTGCCCCTTCAGGATGTGATCGTTCTGCCGCCCGGTCGCCCCTTTGACCGCCTCCTCGATCGGCATGACGTGATCCATGTGGCCGCCCAGCGCCTGATAATCCGCGCGCCGCATGGTGAACTCGATGGGCGCCACCAGGGCGGGTGTCGGGACATAGCCGAAGGCCTGTTCCGGCATCCGGGTGACATCGGCCATGATGGTGATCCCGCCGCCCGGCCAGACATACGCCGGTGCGCCGCCGCAGGTGATGTGGGTCAGCATCTGCTTCACCGAGCGGGTCAGCTTGACCGGATTTTCGGTCACTCCGGCGCGCAACGAGCCGCCCGCGCCGCCCATGAACAGAACCGAGCACATGGCCGGCTCGCAATTCTCTTCAATACGCCGGACAGAGGGCAGCAGGCGATCCGGCATCTCCATTTGCCGGGGGGTCAAGTCTTCGTCCAATTCGAAGTAGGCGAACTGCTCCCCGGTGGTCGAGACCATGAGCAGGGATTGTCCGGGCCGCGCGATCTTGGGATTGAATTTGTCGAGGATCAGCAAGGGATCGTTGATATCCGTGCCGCCCCATCCGTTGCCGGGCTCGGCGACCTGAAAATAGCGCCCGGGCGTGGACCGCCGCCCCTTGACCTTGATGCCGGTTGCCTGCCAGCCGATCACCTTTCCGGCCTGATGCTCCGACATGACGCCGGTGATGTGGTCGTCGACCACCACCACCTCGTCGACCAATCCCTTCCACTGAGAGGCGAACATGCCGACCGTCGCCGAGCCGCAGCCGACGCGCATCCGCTGTTCCTCGGCGCCGTTGATGATCGGCGCCTTCCCGGCCTCCACCACGACCGTGGAACCCTCGTCGATGATCATTTCGACCGGCTTCCGATTACAAAGATCCATCAATGATTTACAGGTAACGCGGCCTTCCTTCTTGCCGCCGCCGGTCAGGTGGTTGACACCGCCGATAGAGAGCATTTGCGAGCCATATTCCCCGGTCGTCACATGACCGACCGGCTCGCCCTCGACACGGACCAGATTCCGTTCCGGGCCCAAATGGCGGTCGGTGTCGATCTTCACCTTCGCACCGCAATAGCTGAAGATGCCCTCCGTCACCACGGTGATCATGTCGATGCCGGCCACCGCGCGCGAGACGATGAACGGTGCCGGCTTGTAATCCGGATAGGTTGTGCCGGCGCCGATGGCGGTGATGAAAGATTCGCCGGGAATCACCAGCTCGCCGTCCCATTCCTTGTTCGAATCCAGAAACGGCACGAGCTTGCCGCTGTCGTCCTGACGCCGTTCGATGATGGTCAGCGGATCGATCCGGACCAATTGCCCCGCTTCGTTCGCATAGCGATCGCAGGCGCCGGCCTGTCCGTCGGCGATGTAGCACATCACCGGACAGGCATCGCAGCGGATCTTCTCGTTCGCCGGCTTTTCGGCGCTCATGCATGCACTCCCGTCATACTTTTAAACCCTTGATGGCGGCGCGAACCTTGTCCGGCGTGGCGGGTAGATCGCGAACCAACGCGCCGGTGGCATCACGGATCGCATTCAGAATGGCCGGCGCCGTGGGGATCAGGACATGCTCGCCCAGGCCTTTCGCGCCGTAAGGGCCGACCGCATCGGCCACCTCGACAATGATGTTTTCCACCTCCGGCACATCGCCGAAGGTCGGGATCAAATAGTCATGCAGGTTCTCGGTCCGGCCCGGAATGTAGTTCTCCATCAGCGCCATGCCGATTCCTTGGGCCGACCCGCCTTCGATCTGCCCCTCGATCAGCATGGGATTGATGGCCCGCCCCACATCATGCGCGGCGGTCAACCGGTGCAGCTTGACCGTTCCCAAGAGGGTATCGACGCTCAGTTCCATGATCTGGGCGCCATAGCCGTAAACGGCATAGGGCTCGCCCTGCCCTTTTTCATCCAGAGGTTTCGTCGGGGGATCGTAGGTCTCTTCGGCACAGAATACATAGCCGAATTCGTCCGTCTCCAGCTGCGCCAAATCGATGCCGGTCACTGTGCCGCCGTCGGTCAATTCTATGGCGCCCGGCTTCACGACGATTCGGGCCGCAGTCGACACATTGGCATGGCGAAGGATCATTCGGCGCAAGGACTCGCCGGCCAGCTTGGCCGCCATGCCGCTGATGAATGTCTGGCGGGATGCCGACGTCTTCCCGGCGTCGGGGGTCATATCGGTGTCACCGCCCAGCAAGGCCAGGCTGTGGACCGGCACCCCCAGCGCATCGGCGGCCATCTGAGCAATCACCGTATTCGCACCCTGGCCGATATCGACCGCGCCCTGATGCAGGACGACGCGGCCATCCGAACCCACCCCAATGCGGATGGTCGAGGGGTTCGGCAGGGATGTATTCCCACACCCGTACCAGCAGGAGGCGATCCCGATCCCCCGCCGCAGGCCGGTGCCGTCCGCCTGCCCGTTCGCATCGCGCGCCTCGGCCTTGGCCCG
The DNA here is from genome assembly GCA_036397065.1 of Kiloniellales bacterium. Taxonomy (GTDB): domain Bacteria; phylum Pseudomonadota; class Alphaproteobacteria; order Kiloniellales; family J153; genus JAJFGI01. The sequence goes on from DASWJP010000154.1 coordinate 26,915, forward strand.
GTCCCAGGCCGGCCGGAGGGCCTCGAGACAGGCGGTTATCCCGACCCCTTCGGCGAACACCTGGCCCGTCACGGTCGCTTGGCCGTTCCTCAGGGCATTGCCCAGGCGAAACTCCAGCCGATCGATGCCGAGCTTGGCGGCCAGCTCGTCATAGAGGCATTCCTGGGCAACTGCCGATTGCGGCACGCCGAATCCCCGGAAGGCGCCGGATGGCGGGCAATGGGTGTGCACGGCGACACTGCGCGCCGCATAATTGGGCGTGAAGTAAGGCCCGGAGGCATGAACCGGCACGCGGTTCGCCACGGT
>DASWJP010000155.1:0-19216 GCA_036397065.1 Kiloniellales bacterium
GCCTCGTCCAGGGTGAAGACGCGGCCGACATATTGCGCCCCGCGCCGGTTCAGATTCGGCTGGTCGCTGACCGTCGGATGGCGGCGCTGATAGGCGCGCCAGCCGATCAGGGAGACCACCGACAAGACGGCAAAGAACAACATTTGTCCCTGCCAGCTTAGATCGGGCATGAAGAACAGGATCGCCCCGACGATACCGGCGGCCACCGCCATCCATAGGAACCAGAAGCCGGGGGCGAAAATCTCGATCCCCAGCAGAACGATGCCGGCAATCCACCAGTGCCAGAATTCGATCGTCTCGAAGCTCATGGCTCAACCCCGGTTGCCATCACCGCCGGATGGGCCGGTCCAAGGCCCGCGGCGGGCACCGCTAGAATTCTCGGCCATGGACTCGCGCACGATCTCGGCGATGCCTGCCACGGCGCCCATGACACCGGTGGCATCGACCGGCATGAAGAAAGTCTTCTGATTCGGCGACTCGGCGAATTTGCCCAGGGCCTCCACGTAGCGTTGCGCGACGAAATAATTGATCGCCTGGACGTTGCCTTTGGCGATGGCCTCCGAGACCATCTGTGTGGCGCGCGCCTCCGCCTCCGCTTCGCGTTCGCGCGCCTCGGCATCGCGGTAGGCGGCTTCGCGCCGGCCTTCGGCGGCCAGGATGTTGCCCTGCTTCTCGCCCTCGGCACGCAGAATCTGGGCCTGCCGCTCGCCCTCGGCGACCAGGATGGTGGCGCGCTTGTCGCGTTCCGCCTTCATCTGCCGGCCCATGGATTCGATCAGATCCAAGGGCGGCGTGATGTCCTTGATCTCGATGCGGGTGACCTTCACACCCCATGGCGCGGTCGCGTCGTCGACCACGGTCAACAGCTGGTGATTGATCTTGTCGCGTTGGGACAGCAACTCGTCCAAATCCATCGAGCCCATGACGGTACGAATGTTGGTCATGGTCAGATTGAGCACCGCCCGTTCCAACTCGCGCACCTCGTAGGCGGCGCGGGCCGCGTCCAGCACCTGGTAGAAAACCACGCCGTCCACCTGCAGCAACGCGTTGTCGCGGGTGATCACCTCTTGCTGCGGCACGTCGAAGACGTTTTCCATCATGTTCATGCGGGCGCCGATACGGTCGATGATCGGCACGATCAGGTGCAGTCCCGGCGCCAGGGTGCGCACATAGCGGCCGAAGCGCTCCACCGTGAACTCGGTACCCTGCGGCACCGCGCGGGCGCTCATGAAGACCAGGATGACGGCCAGGACGGCGACGGCGACGACGAAAACCGAAAACCCGGATAAACCGGCTAAATCGAAGGACATCGAACCCCCATTCCCCCATTGAATCCGTTCCGGACCGGTGGCGGCCCGGCGGAAAGATAACATCTCTTCCGCACCGCCGCCCGCGCGAATCGCCTCGCGGTGCCGGCGCGAATCGGCTAGGCACTCGAATCATGCGGATCGAGGGCGGTAAACAAAAGGCCGGATTGTTAACTTTTTCGATGGAAAATTCGGCGATTATCCCTTCTTGACAAGTACGGCTGCGATCCCCATATTACAAGTATCAAAGAGGGAACGCAGCCATGTCGTATACACTCAAACAGTTCCAGACCGAGTATCCCGACGATGCGACCTGCCTGGATAAAATTCTCGAAATCCAGTACGGCGGCCACGAGTTCGATTGCCCCGGCTGTGGCGTAGCGTCAAAGTTTCATCGGATCGCGAAGCGCCGCGCCTATGCCTGCCAGCACTGCGGGCATCACATTTACCCATGCGTCGGAACCCCTTTCGAGAAATCCCGCACGCCGCTGACTAGCTGGTTCTTCGCCATGTACCTCATGACCAGCACCCGGCATGGGGTCGCGGCCAAAGAACTAGAGCGCCAGATCGGCTGCACTTATAAGACCGCTTGGCGTATGGCGCATGAACTTCGCAAGCTCATGGCATCGGCTGACCACAACGGGCCATTGTCCGGTTGGATCGAGGCAGACGAAACTTACATCGGCGGCAAGCAGCGCGGCCACCGTAAGCAGCAGCACAGCAACAAGACTATCGTGTTCGGTATGGTCGAGCGGGACGGCAATGTCCGCGCTGGTCCCATCCCCAACGTTCGCAAGCCAACCCTACAGCGCGCGATCCTGACCAACGTGCAGCGCGGCAGCATCCTGATTACCGACGAACTGCGCAGCTACGACACGCTCAAAAAGGATGGTCCTTACCAGCACTACCGCGTGAACCACAGCGCAGGCGAGTACGTTTGGGAGACGATCCACACGAACACGATTGAAGGCTACTGGTCGCGCCTAAAGACGAGCATCCGGGGCACGCACGTTCACGTTTCCGGCAAACATCTTTGGAAATACGTTTCCGAGTTTTCGTTCCGCTACAATATGCGGAAATCGCCAGAGCTTATGTTTGGTCGCCTTGTGGCGGCTTTCGCGCTGCCGCGTGTAGCAGAGAGTTGAAATCCTCTCTGTGTCGTGGGTTATCCGCCTTGGTGGCAGGCACTGCGTCTGTCGTTGCCGCGACCTGAACAGCCCGTGCGCCTAACCATTCATCGCGCTGATCGCGAATTCCCGGCATTAAGAGAACGTCGATAATATATTGAGACGGGATTACCAGACCGATTCCAACCGATACTTTCACGTTCGGGCCAAGTCCCGCACCTTCGATCAGTGCCTGATCTGGTTCGAGCGGCCATGAGGATTGCCACATCCCCAGCAGCCAGACGCTACCAGGCGTCGAAACCCTGAGCTTATTAGCGTTCGCGTCAATAGACTCAGGGATCAGATGCTTCACCGACCTCCGAACGAAGACCGGGCTGCCGCTTGCGCCAGAGATTGCCCGCGATTCCACTAAATAGGCACGAGTCGAGACGGCGCGTTTCGTTATCGGGTCAGTGACCGGAACCGGATGGTCCAGCGCAGTAGCTGCAATGTGGCCGGTATGCACCAGCGGGATGTTGCGTCCCGTGTCCTTTAACAAGCGGTATAGGCCAACCACATACGCGAAATCGCCGGGGCCGAAGTCCTTTGTCGCCATCTTAAATTGGGTGGCGAATTTACCGATGTTGTACGGTCGCACATCAGCCCATTTCGGCACATCGAAGAGAACAGCAGCGACATCCACTTCTGGGTAGTGGCGGTGGTAAACCCATTCCGCCTGTGAAAGAGGTTGAACACGGAACTGGCCTTCGTGCGTATTGAGTCGCACACCAATCGGTCCAGCAAGCTGTTTCGCAACATGAGCAGCCGTAACGAGGTATACGGCCGAACCGGGCTCACCCTTAGAGATTAGAAACCCGGTCCCGGCGAGTTCGATATCATCGCCTTGCTCCGGCCCAAGAAAGACGACGCATTTCTGCACACTGTCAGCAAGTCGCACTTTGCAGCCGCCCCGCTTTTCACAAATTGGAATACCAAGAACGTAGTCCAATGGCATAGCGGGAGTCCATACTTGTCTTTAAGGGATAATCGCCGAAAATTCTGTGAATTCCCTGGATTGGGCAATACCATTTCCGGTCAAACATTAAGAATTTCGTACCAGAAAGGCGCTATACTTTCAGGTTGTAAAGTGAACCATGGTGGGTGCGATGACGTTATTCTGGGTTGTCGGCGGTGACTACAAGGATACACAGTTCCAGGAGCTCATTGGCGGCGAGGAACAGAGGTTCGGTCCCTTCACCGACTATGACACGGCGAAGAAGGAATGGGCCAAGCACGCCTGGCAGACCGTGGATACCTGCACCTGCCGGTACCGGATCGAGCGGATCGATCCCGACGTGCCGCCGCCCTGCACCGACTAAATAGGGCGCTTGCCGCCCGCGACGCACCCGTGCCCTGGCCCCTGCCCACAGACGACGCGGCGCTGTTGGCCCTCGCCAAGGCCTATCCCTTCGCTTTATTTCCAGAATCCTATCTGTTGCGGGACGGCCAGGCGGTGGCATTGCGCCAGCTGCCGGCCGCGCCCGACCGCTTCGCCGGACGGGTGCCGGTCATCGCCCACGGCTCGAACCGGTCGCCGGCGCAACTGGCCCGCAAATTCGGCGAGGAAGCGGAGATTCCGGTGAGCCGCGCCTGGCTGCACGACCACGATGTGGTCTATTCGGCGCATGTGACCCGCTACGGCTCCATTGCCGCCAACGTGCAGCATACGCCCGGCGTGGTCGTCGAGGTCTTCGTCACCTGGCTCGACGATGGGCAATTGCGGCGCATGCACGAGACCGAGTTGGGCGGCGAAGTCTATATCTACGGGCGCATGGCGGGTATCGAGCTACAGCTGGAGGCGGGACCGGCGCCGCGTTTGTCGGAGGCGTTCGTCTACCTGTCCCGCCGCGGCTGCCTGGCCATGGACCGGCGGCCCGTGGCCCTGGCCGAAGTGACGGCGCGGCAACGCGGCCATGCGGCCTTGCCACAGGTTCAAGCCCAGGATCTGGTGCGCGCCCTCCACGGCGGCGGGGCGTCCCTGGATGAACTGATCCTGCGCGCCATTCGCGACCCGGCGTTTCGCCAGGCCCTGATCGGCGCCATGGGCGAAGGGGCGGTGCCCACCGCCGCCCCCCACTTCACCGAACTACATCGCTAGTTGCCCGGCGGCGATAATGCCGGCCAGCAGCAGCCAGCCCACAAACCGGTTGGCCTTGAAGCGGACCAGGCAGTTGCCCGGATCGTCGATGTCGAGGCTGGCGATCTGCCAGGCGAAATGCGCCGCTACCGCCGCGATCCCGGCGTAGAACGGCCAGGCCATCCCCGCGGCCAGGCCAACTGCCGCCAGCAGCAGCACGGTCAGGCCATAGAAGAAGGCCAACCAGGACTTTGTCGCCCCGGCAAAGCGCAGGGCGGTGGATTTGACGCCGACCAGGGCATCGTCCTCCTTGTCCTGGTGCGCATAGATGGTGTCGTAGCCCAGGGTCCAGGCGATGCCCGCGGCGTACAACAGCAGGGGCGGCAGCGCCAAGCCACCGGTGACCGCCGCCCAGCCGAGCAAGGCGCCCCAGTTGAAGGTCAGGCCCAGCCAGGCCTGCGGCCAATAGGTGAAGCGCTTCAGGAACGGATAGACGGCGATGAGGGCCAGGGAGCCGGCGCCCAGGGCGATGGCAAACGGATTCATCTGCACCAGCACCAGCAGACCAAGGACCAACAAGACCACGATGAAAATGACCGCCTGGCGCGGCGAGACCTCGCCGCTGGGAATCGGCCGGCTGGCGGTGCGGGCCACCCGGGCGTCGATATCGCGGTCGACCAGGTCGTTGTAGGTACAGCCGGCCCCGCGCATGAGCAGGGCGCCGGCGGCGAACAGGGCGGCCAGGCGCCAGTCGGGCCAGTCCCCTTCCGCCGCCGCCGCCAGGCTCAAGCTCCACCAGCCGGGAAACAACAACAGCCAGGTGCCGATGGGCCGGTCGATGCGCATCAGGCGCAGATATGGGCGCGCCGCCGCCGGCGCCAGCCGCAGGGTCCAGGAATCCGGCGCGATGTCGCTGGCGGCGGTCGCCGAAGCTGATGCGGTCGGTCGGTCCATGACCCGCCTCTGTACGCCCTTTGGCCGACCCGATTCAATGGGGCGAGCTCGCCGCTCCAGGCAACCGGGTCGTGTGCCGCGTTTTTTGGGGGTGTCGCCGCGCGCCGTCGTGCTTATCTATGGCCGGGGCCTATGGGTCGGGGAGCAGCGAGGGGAAGGGCATGGACGAGTCCCGCGTCGAGACGCGGCTGCATGTGGATGCGCCCCTCGGTGCCGGGCGCGAGCTTGGCCTCGATCATGGCCGGGCACATTTCTTGCGCAGCGTTCTGCGCCTGTCCCGCGGCGCGGCGGTGGCCGTGTTCAATGCCCGCGACGGCGAATGGCTGGCCCACATCGACGGCCTGGGCAAGGGCTGGTGCTCCCTGGCGGTCGAGGCGCAGCGGCGGGAACCAGCGCCGGAGCCGGACGTGTGGACCGTCTTTGCCCCCATCAAGCGGGCGCGCATCGATTTCCTGGCGGAAAAGGCCACCGAACTGGGCTGCGCCGTGCTGCAGCCGGTGATCACCGAGCGCACCGCCGTCAGCCGTGTGAATATAGACCGCCTGGCGGCGAACGCCCGCGAGGCGGCGGAACAATGCAGCCGCCTGAGCGTGCCCGAGGTGCGCGAACCCGTGGCCCTGTCTAGCCTGCTCGCCGCCTGGCCGGCGGAGCGGCGCTTGCTGCTGTGCGCCGAGGCCGGGCCGGCCAAGCCCATCGCCGAGGCCCTGGCCGCCGCCGAGGGCGGGCCGTGGGCGCTGCTGACCGGACCGGAAGGCGGCTTTGCCCAAAGCGAGCTTGACGCCCTTCTCGATGTGCCGTTTGTTACTCCGGTTGGCCTGGGGCCGCGCCTGCTGCGCGCCGATACGGCGGCCTTGGCCGCGTTGGCCTGCTGGCAGGCGGTTCTCGGCGACGGCCGGGCGCGTCCGCCGCGCGGCGCCTTCCTGCCCACCTGATGTCCTGACTGATCGCATCTCCTAAAAAAAGGCCGAGACTGTCCCATGTCCGCACCGCCGCAATCCAAGGGTGAGCCGATCACCAGCAAATCGCAGCTGGTGGCCTATCTCGAAGCCGGATGTAAGCCGCCCGATCTGTGGCGCATCGGCACCGAGCACGAGAAGTTCGCCTATACCGTCGCCGATCTGCGGCCGCTGCCCTACGACGGCGAGCGTAGTATCCGCGTTTTGTTGGAAGGTCTGGTGGCGCGCTTCGGCTGGCAGCCGATCCTGGAAGGCGGCGTGCCCATCGCCTTGTCCAAGGGTGGCTGCAATATCTCGCTCGAGCCGGGCGGCCAAGTCGAGCTCTCCGGCGCGCCGGTCGAGACCATCCATCAAACCTGCGGCGAAGTGCAGCAGCACCTGGCCCAGGTCAAGGCGGTCGCCGAGCCTTTGGGGATCAGCATGGTCGGCCTGGGCTTCCAGCCGAAATGGCGGCGCGATGATATTCCGTGGATGCCCAAGGTGCGCTATCGGATCATGCGCGAGCAGATGATCCGGAAAGGCGATCTGGGCCTCGACATGATGCTGCGCACGTGCACGGTCCAGGTGAACCTGGATTTCGAGTCCGAGGCCGACATGGTGACCAAGTTCCGCGTCTCCCTGGCCTTGCAGCCGGTGGCCACCGCCCTCTTCGCCAATTCCCCCTTCTCCGAGGGCAAGCCCAACGGTTACCTGAGTTACCGCAGCCATATCTGGACCGACACCGATCCGGATCGGTGCGGCATCCTGCCCTTCGTTTTCGAGGCGGGCATGGGCTTCGAGCGGTATGTGGACCATGCCCTCGACGTGCCCATGTATTTCGTCTACCGGGACGGCGAGTACATTGATGCCAGCGGCCAATCGTTCCGCGATTTCATGGCCGGGCGCCTGCCGGCGCTGCCGGGCGAGATTCCGACCACCGGCGATTGGGCCGATCATATCTCGACCCTGTTTCCTGAGGTGCGCTTGAAACGCTTCCTGGAGATGCGCGGGGCGGACGCCGGGCCGTGGGGGTCGCTGTGCGCCCTGCCGGCGCTCTGGGTCGGCCTGCTCTATGACCGGGAGTCCCTGGCCGCCGCATGGGATCTGGTCAAGGACTGGACGCCGGAGGAGCACGCCGAACTGCGCGCCCAGGTGCCGCGCAGGGCCCTGGATACCGAGTTACGCGGGCGCAAGCTGGTGCACGTCGCCCGCCAGGTTCTCGATCTGGCCGATGCCGGCCTGGCCCGCCGGGGCCGCACCAACAGCATGGACGAGGATGAACGGCTGCATCTTGCACCCCTGCGCCAGACCGTCGAGTCGGGCCGGACCCCGGCCCAGGACAAGCTGGCCGCGTACTACAGCCGCTGGGGCGAGAGCGTCGATCCTCTGTTCGCCGAAGAAGCTTATTAGTGAACTTGCGCCACCCGCAAATGCGGAGAGCCGCGGCTGGGGGACCGCGGCTCTCTGGGGTAACAAGGGTACTTGTCTAGGGGAAGGGTTAGGTGAACCCATTTAAGCTCTTAGAGGTTAACAACCCCTTAAGGCGCGGCAACTATTTCGCCATCCCCTTGCCCAGAAAAAGCCCAGTTTTCCGCCATTCCAGAGGCCGGTCACGCTTTTCAGGCCGGCCCGAGGCGTTAAAAAGTGCAATTTCCGGCCGAATCCTTGGCGGTCACCCCAATAATCAGGCGGCGGTGCCGCCAACGGTCAGGCGGTCGATCTTGAGGGTCGGCTGGCCGACGCCCACGGGCACCCCCTGGCCGTCCTTGCCGCAGGTGCCGATGCCATCGTCCAGGGCCATGTCGGTGCCCACCATTGACACGCGGGTCAGTACGTCCGGCCCGTTGCCGATCAGGGTCGCCCCCTTGACCGCCGGGCCCTGCCGGCCATTCTCGATCAGGTAGGCCTCGGTGCAGCTGAAGACGAACTTGCCCGAGGTGATGTCCACCTGGCCGCCGCCGAAGTTGACCGCGTAAATGCCCGATTTGACCGAAGACAGGATTTCCTCGGGCGAGCGGTTGCCGCCCAGCATGTAGGTGTTGGTCATGCGCGGCATGGGGATGTGCGCATAGCTTTGCCGGCGGCCGTTGCCGGTGGGTGCCATGCCCATCAGCCGGGCATTCTGCCGGTCCTGCATATAGCCGACCAGGATGCCGTCCTCGATCAGGGTGGTGCACTGGCTGGGCGTGCCCTCGTCGTCGACGGTCAGGGAGCCACGCCGGTCGGTCAGGGTGCCGTCGTCGACCACGGTGACCCCGCGCGCCGCCACCTGCTGACCCATGAGGCCGGCAAAGGCGGAGGTCTTCTTGCGGTTGAAATCGCCCTCCAGGCCATGGCCGATGGCCTCGTGCAGCAGGATCCCGGGCCAGCCGGGGCCGAGCACCACGGCCATCTCGCCGGCCGGGGCGGCGACCGAGCCCAGATTGACGATGGCCAGGCGCAGGGCCTCGTCCACCGCGCTTTGCCAGAAATCCGGGGTAATCAGCCCATCGTAGAGGACGCGCCCGCCGCCGCCATAGCTGCCGCTTTCCATGCGCTCGCCCTCGCCGACCACGACCGAGACGTTGAGGCGGACCAGGGGGCGGATATCCGCCGTCCGTTCGCCGCCGGCGCGCAGGATCTGAATGGCCTGCCACTCGCCGGCCAGGGAGGCCGTCACCTGGCGGACCCGCGGATCGCGGGCGCGGGCATAGGCATCGATCTCGGCCAGCAGGCGCACCTTGTTGTCGAAGGGCACCCCGTTGAGGGGATTGATCTCGCCGTAAAGCCGCCGGTTGGTGCGGTTGGGGCCCGTCGCCATGGCGCCCCCATGGCCGCTGTGCACCGCCTTCACCGTCTCGCCCGCGCGCTTGATCGCGTCCTCGGACAAATCGCTGGCATGGGCATAGCCGGCGGCTTCGCCGGCGACACTGCGCAGGCCGAAGCCCTGGGTGACATCGAAACAGGCGCTTTTCAGCCGGCCGTCATCGAAGCTCAGGCTTTCGGACAGGGAATATTCCAAAAAGAGCTCGCCGTCGTCGGCGCCATGCAGGGCGTCATCGACGATCGCTTGCAGCCGCGTCCGGTCCAGCCCGGCCCGGTTGAAGAATAGGTCGTCGGTGGTGGCGATCTGCGACATGGGCGGCACTCCGTACGGCGGGGACGCTGGCGGGGCGAGGACCGGGGGTGGGCCCCACAGACCTTCATATTGGACCTGGGCGGCGCGAGTCCAGCCGCACTCGGCAGGTTTCAAGAAATATCATTATTGCACGAACCGGGGCCTAGCGGCCATGGTGCGGGCAATCGTGGGAAAACTCGAAGGAGTATAGCATGGTCACAGGGCTACGCGATCATCCTCTGCGCCGGGAGTTGACCGATGAAATTCACGCCCGGCCGTTCGCCCGTCTTGTGCCGCCGCAACGGGTTACCCACTTGGCGCTGTTTTCCGGCGAAGGCGCCGCCGAAGCCGACCGGGAGCGGATTTCCGCCCTGTGCGAGCGTTTCGGCACGCCGGCGCCGGGGGCGAGCGAGCGCCACTGGATGGCCGATCTGGGCCCCTGGCAGGTGAAGTGGGAGCGGCACACCGAATTCTCGACCTATACGGTCTTTCAAAATGGCCAGGCGCCGGGGTTCGATTCCGCGGCCGCGCCCTTTTCCGCGCCGGTGATCGATCTGGTCCCCACCGATTGGCTGCGCAGCCTGCCCGGCCAGTTGCTGGTCGGGGTCCACCTGGACATCGAAACCCGCCAGGTGGGCGAGCGCGGCGTGGCCGATCTGTCGGTTCTGTTCGGCACCGATAACATCGCCGGCAGCCTGGTTTCCGGCGGCGCCGCCGGGGTGTGGATGGATTTCGCCATCCACGACGACGGTTTCGGGCGCATCCTGGTCGGCGACCGGCATATGCGCCCGCGTCAGGCGGGCCGCCTGGTGCAGCGCCTGTGCGAAATCGAAACCTACCGGAGCATGGCGCTGCTCGCCTTGCCGGCGGCGCGGCGCTACGGCGCCGAGCTGACCCGCGCCGGGGACCGCCTGACCGAGATGACCGGGCGGTTGAGCGAAATTTCCGGGTTGTCCGAGGAACAGGAGTTGCTGGGCCAGTTGACCCGCCTCTCGGCCGAGGTCGAGGGCATCGGCGCGGCGGTCAGCTATCGCTTCGGCGCGGCGCGGGCCTACCACGCGCTGGTCTGCAGGCGGGTGCAGGAATTGCGCGAGGAACGCCTCGAGGGCCTGCAGACCATCGACGAGTTCCTGGAGCGCCGCCTGACCCCGGCCATGCGCACCTGCGAGGCGGTGATGGCGCGGCTGGAAACCCTGTCGGTGCGCATCGCCCGGGCCGGCGAGCTGTTGCGCACCCGGGTGGATGTCGCCCTGGAAGCGCAAAACAGCGACGTGCTGCGCTCCATGAACCGCCGGGCCAAGATGCAGTTGCGCCTGCAGCAGACGGTCGAGGGATTGTCGATCGCCGCCATCAGCTACTACTTGGTCGGCCTGGTCGGCTATGCGGCGAAGGCTGCGAAAACCACAGGGCTTTCGCTTGATGTGGACATAGTTACAGGACTTTCCATTCCGGTCGTTGTCGGCCTGGTTGGTGCCGCCTTGTGGCGGTTGCGCCGGCAGGTGGCGCGCGATGCGGACCTGCACACGGATTAGGCCGAAAGTGCAGGATTAGGCCGAAAATGCCGCGGTTTCGGCGGTCCAGTGGGCTTGTGACCGCAATGACCTTGGTATAGCTTGCGCCCGCAGAATCGGCTATCAGAGCCGGGAAGTCTCACCACCACGGGCAAGCAGTAGCGGGCGCCGATGCACACGGCCGTCGGCCGCGCAGTTAAACGGGAAGCGAATATGGTGATTTTGCGCAAGTTCTGCCTCGCGGTTGCGGCGGCGTTTTCGGTGATTGGCCTGGCCGGCGCGGCGCTCGCCGAGGGGCCGAAGAATTGGCAGTTGGGATTCGATCCGGCGGCATCGCCGACCATGGAGCTGATCACGGATTTTCATAATCTGTTGTTGGTCATCATCACGCTGATCACGATTTTCGTCCTGGGGCTGTTGCTCTATGTGATGTACCGCTTCTCCGAGAAGCGCAATCCGACGCCAACGCGCACCACGCACAACACGACGATCGAGGTTTTATGGACCGTGATCCCGGTCATCATCCTGGTGATTATCGCCATCCCGTCTTTCAGGCTGCTCTATTACGCCGACCGGGCGCCGGACGCGGAAATGACCATCAAGGTGATCGGTCATCAGTGGTACTGGAGCTATGAATATCCGGACCACGGCAACTTCACCTTCGATGCGCTGATGGTGGCGACCGAGGATCTGCAGCCCGGTCAGCTTCGTTTACTCGATACCGACAACTATGTGGTGCTGCCGGTCGACACCAAGATCCGCTTATTGATCACGGCCAGTGATGTCTTGCACAGCTTTGCTTTACCGGCGATGGGCGTGAAGCTGGACGCAGTGCCCGGCCGGATTAACGAAACCTGGGTCGAGATCACCCGCGAAGGCACGTTCTACGGGCAATGCTCCGAGATCTGCGGAACCGGCCATTCCTATATGCCCATCGCGGTCAAGGCAGTGTCGAAGGCGGCCTATGCCGAATGGGTCGAAATGGCCAAGCAGGAATTCGCACGAGCTGACGAGCCCGGCGCGGCGGCGCGCGTGGCGCAGGCCGGTTTGGGCGAGTAGAAGTCAGAGGGACAGAGAACCATGGCGCAGGCGCACGCAGATCACGATCACGACCACAAACCGGGATTTTTCGTCAGGTGGTTCTGTTCCACCAATCACAAGGATATTGGCACGCTCTATCTCTTGTTTGCCATCATTGCCGGGCTGATCGGCGGCGCGGCTTCGCTCCTGATGCGCCTGGAGATGCAGGATCCCGGCGTCCAGTACATGCTCACCAACGGCGCGGTCGATGGACAGATGTGGAACGTGCTGATCACCGCGCACGGCCTGATCATGGTCTTCTTCGTGGTCATGCCGGCGCTGATCGGCGGCTTCGGCAACTGGATCGTGCCCATGATGATCGGTGCGCCGGACATGGCCTTCCCGCGCATGAACAACATTTCGTTCTGGTTGCTGGTTCCGGCGTTCCTGCTTCTCGCCGGCTCGGCCCTGGTGCCGCCGGGTGCCGGCACGAGCTGGGTCATCTATCCGCCGCTGTCATCCGCCGTGGGACATCCCGGGCCGTCGGTGGACATGGCGATCTTTTCCCTTCACTTGGCCGGCGCATCGTCGATTCTCGGCGCCATCAACTTCATCACCACCATTTTCAACATGCGCGCGCCGGGCATGACCCTGCATAAGATGCCGCTGTTCGTCTGGTCGATCCTGGTCACCGCTTTTCTGCTGCTGCTGGCCCTGCCGGTGCTCGGCGGCGCCATCACCATGCTGCTGACCGACCGCAATTTCGGCACGGCGTTCTTCGATCCGGCCGGCGGCGGCGATCCGATCCTGTTCCAGCATCTGTTCTGGTTCTTCGGCCACCCTGAGGTCTACATCATGATCCTGCCGGCCTTCGGCATCGTCAGCATGATTGTTTCGACCTTCAGCCGGAAGCCGGTGTTTGGCTATCTGGGCATGGCCTATGCCATGGTGGCGATCGGCTTCGTCGGCTTCATCGTCTGGGCGCACCACATGTACACGGTGGGCATGGACGTCGATACGCGCGCCTATTTCACCGCGGCGACCATGGTGATCGCCGTGCCGACGGGTGTGAAGATCTTCTCCTGGATCGCCACCATGTGGGGCGGCAGCCTGCGTTTCACCACGCCCATGCTATGGGCCATCGGATTCATCTTCCTGTTCACCCTGGGTGGCGTGACCGGCGTGGTCCTGGCGAATGCGGGTGCGGACCTGTCACTGCACGATACCTATTACGTGGTCGCGCATTTCCACTATGTGCTGAGCCTCGGCGCCGTATTCGGTATCTTCGCCGCCTTCTACTATTGGTTCGGCAAGATGTGCGGCCGGCAGTATCCGGAATGGGCCGGCAAGGTGCATTTCTGGACCACCTTCATCGGCGTCAACATCACGTTCTTCCCCATGCATTTCCTGGGTCTGGCGGGCATGCCGCGCCGTTATGTGGACTATCCGGACGCCTATGCCGGCTGGAACTGGGTCGCCTCCTGGGGCTCCTACATCAGCTTCGCATCCACCATCTTCTTCGTGGGCATTGTCCTCTATACCCTGGTCGCCGGCCGCAAGGCGGCGGCCAATCCGTGGGGCGAAGGGGCGACGACCTTGGAATGGACGGTCCCATCGCCGGCGCCGTTCCATACCTTCGAGCAGACGCCGCAGGTCCGCTAACGCACGGCCGCGCTCTCCCGGCATGCCGCATGGCGCCGGGAGAGTTGCCGCCCGGAGAGGCAAGTGACGGATACCTCGCAGACCACCAGCACGGCCAAGACCTCGGGTGATCGCCTCGCCGGGGGGGCGCGCGTCGGCGACTTCATCGCGTTGCTCAAGCCGCGCGTCATGTCGCTGGTGGTCTTCACCGGCATCGCCGGCCTGATCGCCGCCCCCGGGCAGCTTCATCCGCTGCTGGCGGCGGTGGCGATCCTGTGCATCGCTGTGGCCGCCGGGGCAGCCGGGGCCATCAACATGTGGTACGACCGGGACATCGACGCGGTCATGGCGCGCACCCGGCACCGGCCGCTGCCCGCCGGCCGCATGGCACCGGACGAGGCGCTGGCCTTCGGGGTCACCCTCAGCCTGTTCGCCATCATGCTGATGGGCGTGGCGACGAACTGGACGGCGGCCCTGCTGCTGGCGGCGGCGAATGGGTTTTATGTGTTCGTCTATACCATGTGGCTGAAGCGGCGGACGCCGCAGAACATCGTTATCGGCGGCGCGGCCGGTGCCTTTCCGCCGGTGATCGGCTGGGTCGCGGTGACCGGCCACGTGGATGTCGAGGCTTTGGCCTTGTTTCTGATCATCTTCCTGTGGACGCCGCCGCATTTCTGGTCGTTGGCGCTGTACCGGGCCGGCGATTATGCCAAGGCGGGCGTGCCCATGCTGCCGGTGGTGGCCGGGCCGGCAGTCACCCGGCGGCACATAGTCGCCTATGCCCTGGTCCTGGTGATTTCCAGTCTGCTGCCGACGGCGCTCGGCACCGCCGGGGTGCTTTATGGGGCGGTGGTTGCGATGCTCGGCACCGCGTTTCTTGTGCTGGCTTTCGCGGTTTTACGCGATACGGGCGAGGCCGCGGCGCGGCGCCTGTTCGCCTTTTCCATTCTTTACCTTTTCCTGCTCTTTGCGGCACTGATCGTCGATCGGATGAGCACTTTTGGGGGCATCGGGTGAGCGTGATGGGCGAGCGGCAACCGCTCAGCGATATGCACAAAAAGCAGCGCCGCAAAAACCTGGCGCTGCTGTTGGCGCTGTTCGGGCTCGTTGTGGTCGTCTATCTGGTCACCATCGTGCGCATGGGAGGGCAATAGGCCGTGTCCATGGGCACCTCCCGGCGCAACGCCCGCACCGGCCTGGTCTTGGCCGGGGTGGCCGCCGGCATGGTGGGACTGGCCTTTGCCTCGGTGCCGCTCTATCGCCTGTTCTGCCAGGTGACCGGCTTTGGCGGCACCACGCAAGTGGCGGAGCAAGCCCCGGCGGAGACGATCGAGCGAACCATGGTCATTCGCTTCAACGCCGATGTGGACCCCAAGCTGCCGTGGTCGTTCCAGCCGAACCAGCGCCAGATTTCGCTGCGCGTCGGCGAACCCGCGCTGGCCACCTATACGGCGCGTAACCTCAGCGATTCGCCGATGACCGGGACGGCGACCTTTAACGTGACGCCGCTCAAGGCGGGCAGGTATTTCGACAAGGTGCAATGTTTCTGCTTCGACGAGCAGCGTCTGGAGGCAGGGCAGGACGTGGAGATGGCGGTCAGTTTCTTCGTCGATCCGGCGATCATGGACGACCGCAACCTCGACGAGGTGAAGACCATCACCTTGTCCTATACCTTCTTCCGCGCCATGGACGACACTGGCGGCGCCGCCGACGCGGCGCCGCGCACGATGAACCAACAATCGGCGGCTGCCTCGGGCGGCCCGCCGGCCAGTAACTGATCACGAGTCACTAAACATCACGAGCTACACCCAATCACGGGCCATCGGTCCAACATGAGACAGCCGAGACGAGCGAGAATGCCATGAGCCAAGCCCATAGTCACAGCCACGCCGCCGACCACCCCTATCACATGGTCACCCCCAGCCCATGGCCGCTCGTCGGCGCCTTGGGGGCGGGGACCATGGCCGCCGGCGGGGTTCTATACATGCACGGCATAACGCCCTGGGTGGTCCCGGTCGGCTTCGCGCTGGTCCTCCTCACCATGTTCCTGTGGTGGCGCGACGTGGTGCGCGAGGCCACCGTCGAAGGCCATCACACGCCCATCGTGCAGATCGGTCTGCGCTATGGCATGGCTCTGTTCATCGCCTCGGAGGTGATGTTCTTCGCCGCCTTCTTCTGGGCCTTTTTCAATGCCTCGCTGTATCCGACCGAAGCCACCGGCTTTCAGTGGCCGCCGGTCGGCATCGAGGTCTTCGATCCCTTCCACATACCGCTGCTCAACACGCTGATCCTGTTGCTCTCCGGTTGCACGGTCACCTGGGCGCATCACGAATTGCGCAATGACAATCAGCGCGGCACGGTGCAAGGGCTCGCCGTCACCGTCCTCTTGGGCATTCTGTTTACCTCCTTGCAGGCCTACGAGTACGTCCACGCGGCGTTCGGCTTTACCGGGGGCATCTATCCGTCGACCTTCTTCATGGCCACCGGGTTCCACGGGTTCCACGTCATCATCGGCACCATTTTCCTGATTGTCTGCCTGTTCCGCGCAGCGCGCGGGCATTTCAAGCCGGATCACCACTTCGGTTTCGAGGCGGCGGCCTGGTACTGGCATTTCGTCGATGTGGTCTGGCTGTTCCTGTTCAGCGCCGTTTACCTGTGGGGTTCCTGAGCCCGCGGGTGCGGTCCGGCGGCGGGGGCGATGGCCGATAACGGCCATACCCCGCGCCACTCAGCCCTGGCGACGGGCCTGGCCTGCCGCTGTCCGCGTTGCGGCCGCGGGGCGCTCTATTCCGGATTCCTGACGGTCGCCGAGCGCTGTGGCGAGTGCGGCCTGGATCTGCGCAAGGCCGACAGCGGCGACGGTCCGGCGGTGTTCGTCATCTTCATCCTTGGCTTTCTGGTGGTCCCGCTGGCCCTTTGGGTCGAGGCCCGATTCGCGCCGCCCATGTGGCTGCACATGGTGCTGTGGCCGCCGCTGATCCTGGGCGGCAGCTTGGGATTGCTGCGGCCCATGAAGGGTGTCCTGATCGCCCTGCAGTATCGCCATAAGGCGAGCGACTCGGGTACCGTGAAGTACGACTAGGCGACCCCCTATGACCGACACCCGATGGCGCTTCCGGCCACGCCTGTGGCCGACGCTTGCCGCATTGACGATGCTGGCGGTGCTCGTCGGTCTCGGTACCTGGCAGATGCAGCGCCTGGCCGAGAAGCAGGCGCTGATCGCCGAGCTGGCGGCGCGCGCCGATCAGGCGCCAACGGAACTGCCCGCCACGATCTCTGACCCGGCGGCGCTGGAATTCGCGCCGGTTCTTCTGCACGGGCAATTCCGGCATGACCGGGAGCTTTTTGTCGGCGCCCGCGTGTACCAGGGCGAAGCCGGATTCCATGTGGTTACCCCGTTTGTCCTGGCCGATCGCCGCGCCGTGCTGGTCGATCGCGGCTGGGTGCCCGGCGCGCGAAAGGCGCCGGAGACCCGCGCCGCCGGCCAAATCGCCGGTACCGTTACGGTCGATGGCATCCTGCGCACCGGTGGCTGGAAAGGTAACGACTTATTCCGGCCGGCGAACAGTCCGCAGGAGAACCTATGGCTGTGGATGGATCTGCCGGCCATGGCGGCCCACGCCGGCGTCGCCGACACCGCGACGAGCTTCTATGTGGCCGCCGGTGGGGCGGTAAATCCCGGTGGCTTGCCGGTCGGCGGCCTTGGCCGGCCGGAGGTGCGCAACACCCATTTCGGCTATGCCATGACGTGGTATGCCCTGGCGCTCGTCCTGTTGGTCATCTATGTGGTGCATCAGAGTCAGCGGCGGGATGGGAGAACATAAACCGATGCACGCTTACCAGGCCCTGGAGGCCCGCTTTCGCCGCCTGAATGCCCTGCGCGAGGCGGCCGGCATGCTCAACTGGGACATGTCCGCCATGATGCCCGCCGGTGGCGCCGAGGCGCGCAGCGAACAGCTGGCGGCCCTGCAAGTCATCTGTCATGAGCTGGTCAGCGATCCGGCCCTTGCCGAGTTGCTGGATCGAGCGGAGGCAAACGCCAAGCGTCTCGACCCCTGGCAGCGGGCCAACGTGCGCGAGATGCGCCGCGACTGGCTGCACACCACGGCCTTGCCCGCGGACTTGGTGGAGGCGCTCAGCCGGGCGCGCAATCGCTGCGAGATGATCTGGCGCCAGGCGCGGCCGAAGGGCGATTTCGCCGCGGTGTTGCCATCCATGCAGGCGTTGCTCGATCTGGTGCGCGAATCGGCGGCGGCGAAGTCAGAGCCGATGGGCTGCGCGCCCTATGACGCGCTCCTGGATGAGTATGAGCCCGGCGGTACGGCTGCCCGCATCGACGTGGTCTTCGACCAACTGGCCGCCTTCCTGCCGGACTTTCTCGGCCGTGTCCTGGAGCGGCAGGCGACGGCGCCGCAACCCCTGGCACCCCAAGGACCGTTTCCCATCGCCGCACAGGAGGCGTTGGCCCGCCGGCTAATGGCCGTGGTCGGCTTCGACTTCGACCATGGGCGTCTGGATACTAGCCTGCATCCCTTTTGCGGCGGCGTGCCCGACGATGTGCGCATCACCACCCGCTATGACGTGGACGACTTCGCTAAGTCCCTGATGGGGGTGTTGCACGAGACCGGCCATGCCCTGTACGAGCGCGGCCTGCCCGCCGCCTGGCGGACGCAGCCGGTGGGGGCTGCACGCGGCATGGCGGCGCACGAAAGCCAATCCCTGCTGATGGAGATGCAGGCCTGCCGCAGCCCCGAGTTCGTTGAATATTTAGCGCCCTTGGCGCGGGCGGCCTTCGGCGGCGATGGAGCGGCGTGGACGGCGGACAACCTGAAGCGCATGTACAACCGGGTGAGCCCCGGCTTCATCCGCGTGGATGCGGACGAGGTGACCTATCCGGCGCATGTCATCCTGCGCTATCGCCTGGAGAAGCAGATCATTGCCGGCGATCTGGCGATGGCCGATTTGCCCGGAGCGTGGAACGAGGGGATGCGCACACTGCTGGGGATCACGCCGCCGGACGATGGCCAGGGTTGTCTGCAGGACATTCACTGGTACGATGGCGCCTGGGGCTATTTCCCGACCTATACCCTGGGTGCCATCGCCGCGGCGCAGCTGTTCGCTGCCGCCAAGGCCGCCGCGCCCGAGATTCCGGCGGCCATCGGCCGCGGCGATTTCGCGCCGCTTGTCGGCTGGTTGCGCCAGAACGTGCACGCCTGGGGCTCATTCCATTCCACCGACGATCTGCTCCAACAGGCCACCGGCCACCCCCTGGACCCGCAGGCCTTCGAGGCCCACCTGACCGCCCGCTATTTGGGCTAGGTTGGATAGCTTGCCGGAGCCGGGAGCGGCGTCTAGATTAGCGGGCCGCTTGGAAACCCGGGGCAGAATGAGGTACGTGAGCACGCGGGGGTCCGCCCCCGGCCTGAAATTCGACGAGGTCTTGCTGGCGGGTTTGGCCCGCGACGGCGGACTGTTTTTGCCTGCGCATTGGCCGGAATTCACGGCGGC
>DASWJP010000156.1:0-2993 GCA_036397065.1 Kiloniellales bacterium
CGTCTTCACCTCCGGCGCCACCGAGGCCAACAATCTGGCCATCAAGGGCGCCGCCCGATTTCTCAAGGCGCGCAAGCCGCATGTCATCACCTGCGTGACCGAGCACAAGTGCGTGCTGGAAAGCGCTCGGCGGCTGGAAGGTGAAGGGATACGCGTGACGTACCTGCCGGTCGGCGGCGACGGTCTGATCGACCTCGGCCGCCTCGCCGCCGCCATCGGCGCGGAAACGGCCCTGGTCACGCTCATGGCGGTCAACAACGAGATCGGCGTCATCCAGCCGATCGCTGAGATCGGTGCCTTGTGCCGGGAGCACGGCGTGCTCTTCCATACCGATGCGGCACAGGCGGCCGGCAAGATCCCGCTCGATGTGCAGGCGATGAACATCGATCTCCTGAGTATCTCCGGCCACAAGATGTACGGGCCCATGGGCATCGGCGCGTTGTATGTGCGCCGCCGGCCGCGCGTCCGCCTGGAGCCGCTGTTCGATGGCGGCGGGCAGGAGCGGGGCCTGCGCTCCGGCACGGTGCCCGCGCCGCTGGCCGTCGGCCTAGGTGCGGCGGCGGCCATCGCGCAAGAGGAGATGGCGGCGGAAAGTGTGCGCCTGACGGCTCTGCGCGACCGCCTGCTGGCGCGGGTGCGGGCGCAAATTCCCGATGTGCACCTCAACGGCGATGCCGGCCGGCGTATTCCGGGCAACTTGAACCTGGGCTTCCCCGGCATCGAGGCCGAGGCCCTGATCCGCGACTTGCCGGGCCTGGCCGTCTCCACCGGGTCGGCCTGCACCTCCGCTTCGGTCGAGCCGTCCTATGTGCTGCGGGCGCTGGGCTTGCCCGAGGGGCTCGCCCGGTCCAGCCTGCGTCTGGGGCTGGGCCGGCCAACCACCCAGGACGAAGTGGACCGGGCCGCCGAGATGATCGTCGCCGCCGTCGCCCGCCAGCGTGCCGGCGAACCCGCCATTGCGGAGTAGGCCCCGGCCTTGGTAACACATCCGCTTAACGCATAAGTTACGCCCCCGGGTCACACTTGCCCGTCATCCATGATCGGGGCACCCATGACCGGGGTGTACCAAAATTTTCCCCACGAAAGACGAGGATATCCAAGCGCCGATGCCGAAGATGGTGTTCATCGAAAAAGACGGAAACCGCAAGGAGGTGGACGCGCCCGTCGGTCTGTCGGTGCTGGAGATCGCCCATCGCAACGACGTGGACATCGAGGGAGCCTGCGAAGGCTCCCTGGCCTGCTCGACCTGTCATGTCATCGTCGATCCGCAATGGTACGCCAAGCTGAAGCAATCCACGGACGACGAGGAAGACATGCTCGATCTCGCTTTCGGCCTCACCAAGACCTCGCGGCTCGGCTGTCAGATCATCATCACCGACGAGCTTGACGGCCTGACCGTCCGCCTGCCGTCGGAAACCCGCAACATGCTGCTCGAATAGGGCGGCGTTCTTAAGGCGCCGTCGCCTCGCCGGCAATTTTGGCGAAGATGCCGTCCAACTCCGTCGCCATCTCCTTCAACTTGTCGCCGCCGTCGGTATAGGGCGCGAACACCGCCGATGGGGCCTTGTAGCTCAAGGTCGCCGTGCCGTCGGTATTCTCCGTGATGTAGAAGCGGACCGGCGCCTCGATGCCGGCGGGCACGCTGGCCTCCAGCATGCGGATGGCGAAGTCGGGGCGATAGACACCGACCACCATGTTGCCCGGAATCGTCTTGCCCAGGGAGGCAGCACCCACGGTGGCGCTGGCGCGGGTGACCAGACCCATCTTGTTGGCCGTGACCGCCGCGTCCAGGCGCTCGACCAGGGTCTTGTAGTCATGGGTCGTCTTGGTCACCGACCAGCCGGGCCCATCCCAGCCGGCGGCCAGGGACAATCCGGCCGAAGCGGCGAGGGCGAATACGACAAGGCTCAAGGCGCTCAACGGGCGAGTCACGGGATCACCTCCACGATATCCGGTTGCGGGATCGGACAAGTGTAACAAGCCGGGCACGCCTGCGCGGACACAAGCGCGTGAGTGGCGAGCCGCCGCTTGAAAATTGCTCAATCTCATCCGCCTCTGCGCTTGCGCAGACCGTGCCAAGGCCTATATTCGGCGCCATGAACAGCCTGGGGATCGACAAGGCACCGGCGCAGACCCGCGTGGTCGCGGCCATGTCCGGCGGCGTGGACAGCGCCGTGGTGGCCGCCCTGCTAGCGGGCGAGGGGTACGACGTGGTCGGCGTCACCTTGCAGCTTTACGATCATGGGTCCGCCGTGGGCCGCAAGGGCGCCTGCTGCGCCGGCCAGGACATTCACGATGCCCGGCGCATCGCCGACCGCCTGGGTATTCCCCATTACGTGCTGGACTACGAGGCGCGCTTCCGCGCCGCGGTGATGGACGATTTCGCCGCGACCTATGCCCGCGGCGAGACGCCGATCCCCTGCGTGCGCTGCAATCAGCGGGTCAAGTTCCGCGACCTGCTGGAAACCGCCCGCGAGCTGGGTGCCGATGCCCTGGCCACCGGCCACTACGCGCGGCGCATCAACGGACCGGACGGGCCGGAGCTGCACGCGGCGGCCGATCCGGGGCGCGACCAAAGCTATTTCCTGTTCGCCACCACGGCCGAGCAGTTGGCCACCCTGCGCTTTCCCCTGGGCGGCCAGGCGAAGGCGGAGACCCGGGCCATGGCCCGCCGTCTGGGCCTGACCATCGCCGACAAGGCGGACAGCCAGGACATCTGCTTCGTGCCCAACGGTTCCTACGCGCGGGTGGTCGAGCGCCTGCGCCCCGGCGCCGCCGAGCCGGGCGACATCGTGCACGTGGACGGCCGCGTCCTGGGCCGTCACGAGGGCATCATCGGCTATACGGTCGGCCAGCGCCGCGGCCTGGGCGTCGGCGGCAGCGCCGAGCCCCTGTTCGTGGTCGGCCTGGACGCGGCGGCCCGGCGCGTGGTGGTCGGCCCGAAACAGACTTTGGCTCGCGACCGGGTCATTCTCGGCGACGTCAATTGGCTG
>DASWJP010000157.1:0-7424 GCA_036397065.1 Kiloniellales bacterium
CATCAGGCGTTCCTGCCCAAGGGCTTCCTCGGCGCGCTGGAGGACAAGCCGTTCAAGCTCGATGTCGCCAAGGCCAAGGAGCTGCTGGCGGCGGCGGGCCTGCCGGACGGTTTCACCGTGACCATGGATACGCGCAACACCTCGCCGATCATGGACATGGCGCAGGCCATCCAGGGCAACTTCGCCCAGGCCGGCATCAAGCTGGAGATCATCCCCGGCGACGGCAAGCAGACCCTGACCAAGTACCGGGCGCGCAACCACGACATCTACATCGGCCGCTGGGGCCCGGATTATCAGGACCCGCACACCAATGCCGATACCTTCGCGCGCAATCCGGATAATGCGGACGATGCCAAGTCGAAGCCTCTGGCCTGGCGCAATGCGTGGGACATTCCGGAGATGACCAAGGAAGCCGATGCAGCGGTCTTGGAGCGCGATGCGGGCAAGCGTTCGGATTTGTACCTGAAGATCGAGCGGGAACATCAGCAGGTCTCGCCCTTCGTGATCATGTTCCAGGAGACCGAAGTCACGGCCATGCGCAAGAACGTGAATGGCTTCGTCATCGGCCCGTCGTTCGACGACAACAAGTACAACGGCGTCACCAAGAACTAGGCGCCGGATGATGCGCATTGGGCGGGCGCGGCCGCCGGGCATGAAGCCCGGTGGCTTCGCTCGCCCAACACGCTGCCTCAGCGGATAATCGTTACCGTGTCGAGTGGCGGGATTGGCGGGTTGAGCCGGACGGGCGCCGCCGGGCGCCGCGGTTTCCTGCCGGCTGCCCTGGCGACCCCTTTGGGCTTGATCGCCTCGGTCGCGCTCACCTTCCTCGGCCTCATGTTCGTCACCTTCCTGATCGGCCGCGTGGTGCCCATCGATCCGGTGCTCGCCGCGGTCGGCGACCGGGCGCCGGCCGATGTCTATGAAAGGGTGCGCATCGAGCTTGGCCTGCACCTGCCCCTGCACGAGCAGTTCTTCATCTATGTCAAAAAGGTGCTGACCGGCGATTTCGGACCCTCGGTGCTCACCGCCAATCTGGTGATCGAGGATATCAAGCGGGTCTTTCCGGCGACCCTGGAGCTGGCCACGGTGGCCACCCTTCTCGGTGTCGCCCTGGGCATTCCCATGGGTGTGGTCGCCGCAGTCTATCAAGGCCGCTGGCCGGACCAGGTCATCCGGGTGCTCGGCCTGATCGGCTATTCGGTGCCGGTCTTCTGGCTTGGCCTGATGGGCCTGATGCTGTTCTATCTGCGCCTCGACTGGGTGGCGGGTCCCGGGCGCTTGGATGTGGGCTACGACGGCCTGCTGGCACCGACCACCGGTGTCATTCTCATCGATGCGGCCCTGGCCGGCGAATGGGACATCTTCCGCAACGCCGCCCACCACCTGGTGCTGCCGGCCGCCATCCTCGGCTATTTCAGCCTGGCCTATATCAGCCGCATGACCCGCTCGTTCATGTTGCAGGAGCTGAGCCAGGAATACGTGACCACGGCGCGGGTCAAGGGTGTCGCCGAATGGCGGGTGATCTGGGTGCATGCCTTCGGCAACGTGCGGGTGCCGCTGGTCACGGTCGTCGCCTTGTCCTACGCCAACCTGCTGGAAGGCTCGGTGCTCACGGAAACCGTCTTTGCCTGGCCGGGGATCGGTTTCTATCTGACGCAATCCCTGCTGAACGCCGACATGAACGCGGTGCTCGGCTCGACCATCGTCATCGGCGCCGTCTTCATCGGCGTCAATCTGCTCTCCGATCTGCTCTACCGCGTGCTCGATCCGCGGGCGCGCACCCGAACCGCGACATGAGGGCCGCGGCATGAGCGCCACCGCTCGGGACAGCCGCTTTAGCCGGCACGCGTGGCTGCTCTCGGACACGCCGGCCTCGCGCGCCCAGGCGCGCCTGGGCCGGGCCTATCTGGCGTGGCTGTCGTTCCGCCGCAACCGGCTGGCGATGTTCGGCCTGATGATCGTCCTGGCCATGGTGGTGGTGGCCGCCCTCGCGCCCTGGCTGGCGCACTACGATCCCACGGTGCCGGTGCTGCAGAACCGGTTGAAGCCGGCCAGCGTGGCGCACTGGTTCGGCACCGACGAGCTGGGCCGCGACATCTACAGCCGCGTGGTCTATGGCACCCGCCTGACCCTCTATGTGGTGCTGCTGGTGGCCGTGATTGCCGCGCCCGTCGGCCTGTTGATCGGCACCTTGTCCGGCTATGTGGGCGGCTGGCTGGATACGGTCCTGATGCGCATCACCGACATCTTCCTGGCCTTTCCCAAGCTGATCCTGGCGCTGGCCTTTGTTTCGGCGTTGGGTCCGGGGATCGAGAATGCCATCCTGGCCATCGCCATCACCTCGTGGCCGCCCTATGCGCGCATCGCCCGGGCCGAGACCATCACCATCCGCGATTCGGATTTCATCGCCGCCGTGCGCCTGCAGGGGGCGGGCACCATGCGAATCGTCTGGTCGCACGTGGTGCCGCTGTGCACCTCCTCGCTGATCGTCCGCGTGACCCTGGATATGGCGGGTATCATCCTGATCGCCGCCGGCCTCGGCTTTCTCGGCCTGGGCGCGCAGCCGCCGCTGCCGGAATGGGGGGCGATGATTTCCAGCGGCCGCAAATTCCTGCTCGACCAGTGGTGGGTGGCCACCGTGCCGGGCATCGCCATCTTCGTGGTCAGTCTCGGCTTCAACCTGCTGGGTGACGGTCTGCGCGACGTGCTCGACCCGAAAAGCCGGGACGGCGCATGAGCGGCACCCAGCCCCTGTTGGATGTGGCCGATCTGCGCGTCGATTTCGCTACCCCCAAGGGCGTGGTCCAGGCGGTGCGTGGCGTCTCCTTCACCCTGGGCCGCGAGAAGCTGGGCGTTGTCGGCGAATCCGGTTCCGGCAAGTCGGTCACGGGCAGGGCCATCCTGAAACTGGTGCGCCCGCCCGGGCGCATCACCGCCAAGCGCCTGAGCTTCGATGGCATCGATCTCATGACCCGCAGCGAGCGCGACATGCGCGACATTCGCGGCCGGCGTATTTCCATGGTCATGCAGGACCCGAAGTTTTCCCTCAATCCGGTGATGACCGTCGGCACGCAGATCGCCGAGGCTTACCGCCTGCATGGCCGGGACCCGGCGGAAGCCAAGGTGCGCGCCCTGGAGATGCTGGAGGCGGTGCGCATCCGCGACCCGGAGCGGGTTTACCGCGCTTATCCGCACGAGGTTTCCGGCGGCATGGGCCAGCGCATCATGATCGCCATGATGCTGATCCCCGATCCCGACCTGTTGATCGCCGACGAGCCGACCTCGGCGCTGGACGTGACCGTGCAGCTTCAGGTGCTGGCCATTCTCGACGATCTGGTCACGCAACGCGGCATGGGCCTGATCTTCATCAGCCACGATCTCAATCTGGTGGCCTCGTTCTGCGACCGGGTGCTGATCATGTACGGCGGCCGGGTCATGGAGGTCTGCGATGCCAAGCGCCTGAACGAGGCGAAGCATCCCTATACCCGCGGCTTGCTCGACTGCCTGCCCAGCATCGGCAAGGGCAGTGACGCGGACCTGGCCGTGCTGCGCCGCGATCCGGCGTGGCTGGAGCAAGGCGTGTAAGCCGATGACCGACGTCCCCCTGCCCGATACCCCCATGATCGACGCGGCAGATCTCCGTGTCGCCTTCGGCTACGGTACCGCGGCGGTGCATGCGGTGCGCGGCATCTCGTTTCACGTCGCCGATGGCGAGAGCTTTGGCCTGGTCGGCGAATCCGGCTCCGGCAAGTCGACCGTGCTGCGGGCACTCAGCGGCCTCAACGCGAACTGGCGCGGGCGCCTGACCGTGGCCGGGCAAGTTCTGGGCCGGCGGCGCGACAAGGCCTTCTACAAGCGGGTGCAGATGGTCTTTCAGGACCCCTACGGTTCCCTGCACCCGCGCCATACCGTCGACCGCATCCTGGCCGAGCCCATTGCCATCCACGGTTTGGGCGAAGCCGACCGGCGTATCGCCCACGGCCTGGAGGAGGTCGGCCTCGGTCCGCAATTCCGCTACCGCTATCCGCACCAGCTTTCCGGCGGCCAGCGGCAACGGGTGGCCATCGCCCGGGCGCTGATTCTCGAACCCAAGATCCTGCTGCTCGACGAGCCGACCTCGGCCCTCGATGTATCGGTGCAGGCGGAGGTTTTGAATCTGTTGCGCCGGCTGAAAGCCGAGCGCGACCTGACCTACATCCTGGTCAGCCACAATCTGGCCGTGGTGGCGAATATGTGCGGCCGGTTGGCGGTGATGAACAACGGCGAGATCGTCGAGGAAATGACCGTCGCGCAACTGCGCGCCCGGCAGCCGGCGCACCCTTATACAAAGCAGCTTCTGGTCGCCAGCCTGGGCTACGACCGCGCCGCCATCGATCGCTTCGAGGATTTCGCCGCGACCGCCTGAATGCCGTCACGCCATCGCGGCATAGGCATCGACCTTGGCAACGTACGCATCCTTGTCCGCCGGATCGATGAACGAGGCGGTGAAGGAGGTGCGGGCAATCGCCGCCAGCTCCGCGCGGCTCAACGACAAGGCTGCCTGCAAGGCCGCATAGTTCTCGTTCACGTAGCCGCCGAAATAGGCCGGATCGTCGGAATTGATGGTGACGGGAACACCCCGTTCCATGAGCGGGCGCAACGGATGCCGGCGCAGATCGGTGAGAACCTGCAAACGCAGGTTCGACAGCGGACACATGGTCAGCGCGATGCGATCGCGGGCCAAGCGATCCACCAGCGCATCATCGCCCAGGGCGCGGTTGCCGTGGTCGATGCGCTCGACCCGCAGCTCGTCCAGAGCCTGATGCACATAGTGCGCCGGCCCTTCCTCGCCGGCGTGGGCAACCGCGCGCAGGCCGGCGGCGCGCGCCCGGGCAAAGACGTCGCGGAACTTGACCGGCGGATGGCCGAGCTCGGCGGAGTCCAGACCGACGCCGATGATCCGGTCCCGGTGATCGAGGGCCTGATCCAAGGTCGCTTCCGCCGAGGCGACACTCTTGTCGCGCAGGAAGCACGGGATCAGGCGGCTGGTGATGCCTAGGGTCTTGCGGCCGTGGTCGAGAGCCCGGCCGATGCCATCGAGAACCGTGTCGAAGGCGATGCCGCGATCGGTGTGGGCCTGGGGATCGAAGAAGATTTCCGCGTGCAGGACATTCTGCGCCCGTGCCCGCTGCAGATAGGCCCAGGTCAGATCGTAGAAATCCTGCGCATCGATCAACACCTTCATGCCCTGATAGTAGAGATCGAGGAATTCCTGCAGATTGCGGAACCGGTACGCCGCCGCCAAATCCTCGACCGAGGCATAGGGCAGGCTGATGCCGTGGCGGCCGGCGATGTCGAACATCAAGGCCGGCTCGAAGGTGCCTTCGATATGCACATGCAGCTCGGCCTTGGGCAGCCCCGCGATGAAGTCCGCCATGGTCGCCATCGGTCACTCTCTCCCTGGAGCCGGTGGCGCGGAGACTAGCCCATAGGGGCCGGTCTGGCGACAGGGGGCCTTTTCATGGGGGTGGACGGCGGGACGGCGCGACCCGATAATCGCCCATATGCCCGGGACCCTGAACATGTTGTTTCTCGCCACGTGTGCCTTCGTCGGCGGGCATTTCCTCCTGTCCAGCACCCCGCTGCGCCAGCGTCTGGTGCGCAAGCTGGGCCAGAATGGCTTCCAGTTGAGCTACTCCGTCGCCATCACCGCCGCCTTGATTTGGATGGTCTCGGCCTACCGGGCGGCACCTATCGTGCCGGTCTGGGAGCCGCCGGCGGCGTTGGCCTGGATTCCCCTGCTGGTCATGCCGGTCGCCCTGTTTCTGGTGATCGCCGGCCTGAGCACGCGCAGCCCCACCCAGGTGGGGGCCGAGCGAAGCCTGACCTCCGGGCTGCCGCAGACCCCGGCGCCGGGGATCATCAGCATCACCCGCCATCCGTTCCTGTGGGGCACCGCCCTGTGGGCCGCCACGCACCTGTTGGTCAACGGGGACTTGGCCAACATCACCCTGATGGGCGGCATCCTGATCTTGAGCGTCGGCGGCATGATGCACATCGACCGCCGGCGGGAGGAAACCCTGGGCGCCGCCTGGGGCCCGGTCAAGCTGACCACCAGCCTGGTCCCGTTTGCCGCCATCCTGACCGGGCGGACCCACCTGGACTGGCGCGGCATCGGCTGGTGGCGGCCCTTGGCCGCGATCGTGATTTACATGGCGCTGCTGCACCTGCACGCGTGGGTGCTCGGCGTCAGCCCCCTGCCGGGATAACTACCGCCCGTCGCGGCGGGCGAGCAGGCGCAGGCGCAGGGCGTTCAGCTTGATGAAGCCTTGCGCGTCGCGCTGGTCGTAGACCGAATCTTCCTCGAAGGTCACGTGCGCCAGGCTGTACAGGGAGTGCGGCGAGCGGCGCCCTTCGACCACCACGTTGCCCTTGTAGAGCTTGAGGCGCACGGTGCCGGTGACATTCGCCTGGCTGCGGTCGATCAGGGCTTGCAGCATTTCCCGCTCGGGCGAGAACCAGAAGCCGTTGTAGATGAGCTCCGCATAGCGCGGCATCAGCTCGTCCTTGAGGTGCGCCGCGCCCCGGTCCAGGGTGATCGATTCCATGGCCCGGTGTGCGACGTGCAGGATGGTGCCGCCGGGGGTTTCGTAGACGCCGCGGCTTTTCATGCCGACGAAGCGGTTCTCCACCAGGTCCAGGCGACCGATGCCGTTGTCGCCGCCCAGCTTGTTCAGGCTTGTGAGCAGCGCGGCGGGCGACAGCGTCTCGCCGTTGATCCCTACGGGATCACCTTTTTCGAAATCGATGGTGATGACGGTCGGCGTGTCGGGCGCGGCCTCGGGCGCAACGCTGCGCGAGAAGACGTACTCCTCCGGCGCGTCCCAGGGATCCTCCAGCACCTTCCCCTCGGCGGAGATGTGCAGCAGATTGGCGTCGACCGAGAAGGGCGCCTCGCCGCGCTTGTCCTTGGCGATGGGGATCTGGTGCTGCTCGGCGAACTCGATCAGCTTGGTGCGGCTGGTCAGGTTCCACTCGCGCCAGGGCGCGATCACCTTGATGTCGGGATTGAGGGCGTAGTAGCCCAGCTCGAAGCGCACCTGGTCGTTGCCCTTGCCGGTGGCGCCGTGGCAGACGGCGTCGGCGCCGGTCTCGGCCGCGATCTCGATCTGGCGCCGGGCAATCAGCGGACGGGCGATGGAGGTGCCCAGCAGGTAGACGCCCTCGTAGAGGGCGTTGGCGCGGAACATCGGGAAGACGTAGTCGCGCACGAAGGTCTCGCGCAGGTCCTCGATGTAGATGTTGGCCGGCTTGATGCCCAGCAGCTCGGCCTTCTTGCGGGCCGGCTCCAGCTCCTCGCCCTGGCCGAGGTCGGCGGTGAAGGTGACCACCTCGCAATTGTAGGTGGTCTGCAGCCACTTCAGGATGACGGAGGTATCGAGGCC
>DASWJP010000158.1:0-18385 GCA_036397065.1 Kiloniellales bacterium
CTAGACCACGTGCCCGTCCGACAGGCGCAGGGTTCGATCCATGGCCTGGGCCAGGTCCATATTGTGGGTGGCCACCAGGGCCGCCAGTCCGGCCTCGCGGACCAGCGCCAGAAGCATGGTGAACACCCCGTCCGCCGTATGCGGGTCCAGGTTCCCCGTCGGCTCGTCGGCCAGCAGGATGCTCGGCCTGTTGGCCAGGCCGCGCACGATGGCCACCCGCTGTTGCTCGCCCCCCGACAGGCGAGCCGGCCGGTGGTCGGCTCGCTCGGCCAGACCGACCTGCGCCAGCAAGTCGCGTGCCCGCTCGATGGCCTGCGCTTTAGAGGTGCCGGCGATCATTTGCGGCAGCACCAGGTTCTCGAGGGCGGTGAATTCCGGAAGCAGGTGATGGAACTGGTAGACGAAGCCGATGCTGCGCCGGCGCAATGCCGTGCGGGCGCTGTCGTCCATGGTGGCGGCGGATTGGCTGCCGATCATCACATCGCCATCGTCCGGCTTTTCCAGAAGGCCGGCGATGTGCAGCAATGTGGATTTGCCGGAACCCGACGGCCCGACCAGCGCCACAAGCTCGCCCGGGCGCACCTGCAGGCTAACGTCGCGCAGAATCTCCAACTCGCGGTTGCCCTGATAAAAGGTCTTGCACACCCGGTCCAGAAGCAGGCCGGCAGCGTCACTCATAGCGCAGCGCCTCCACCGGATCCAGGCGGGCCGCCCGCCAGGCCGGAAACAGGGGCGCCAGAAACGACAGGAACAGGGCCATGGCCACCACCTGCATCACCTCGATGGGATCCACGTCCGCCGGCAGGCGTGAAAGGAAGTAGATCTCGGCGGAGAAGAATTCCGTCCCGGTCAGGCCCTGCAGGACCTGGCGAATGGATTCGATGTTCTCGGCGAAGACCAGGCCGAGGATGAACCCGGCCAACGTGCCGACCACACCGATGCTGGCCCCGCTCAAAAAGAAGATGCGCATGATCATGCCCCTGGTCGCCCCCATGGTGCGTAGGATGGCGATGTCGCGGCCCTTATCCTTCACCAGCATGATCAGTCCGGCGATGATGTTGAACGCCGCCACCAGAATGATCAGCGACAGGATCAGGAACATGACGTTGCGTTCCACCTGGATGGCATTGAAGAAACTGGCGTTCGATTGCTCCCAATCCAGGGTGCGGAAATTGGGCCCCAGGATCTCGGCCAGACGCGTGCGCACCTGGCGGACGTTTTCCGGATCGTCGACGAACACCTCGATGCCGTTGACCTTCTCGGGCATGCGAAAGAACGTCTGCGCCGCGGTCATGGGCATGTAGACGAAGGTGCTATCGTACTCGTACATGCCGACCTGGAACAGGGCGATCACCTTGTATGCCTTCATCCGCGGCAAGGTGCCCATGACCGTGGTGGTGCCCTGCGGCGAAACCACGGTCAGGGAATCGCCCACGCCGATGCTCAAGCGTTGCGCCAGACGGCTGCCGACGGCGACCACGCCGTCATCGGCGCCGCCGAATTCATCGAGGGAGCCCATGATGATATGGCCGGAAATCTCGGTCCGCGCCAGCAGATCGGCGGGCTCGACACCGCGCACCAACCCGCCCGAGGCGGTGCCGGAGGCAGTGACCAGGACCTGGCCCTGAACTTGGGCGTTGGCGTTGCGCACGCCGGGAACGGCGCGCAGGCGCTCCACCAGGTCCAGGTAGTCGGGAAACGGCCCGTCGGCGTGATAGACCGCCAGATGGCCGTTGACCCCCAGGATGCGGCCCAGCAGTTCCTGGCGAAAGCCGTTCATCACCGACATGACGATGATCAGGGTGGCGACCCCCAAGGCGATGCCCACCAGAGAAAAGCCGGCGATCACCGAGACGAAACCTTCCTGGCGGCGGGCGCGCAGATAGCGTATCGCCACCATTCGCTCGAATGCCCCGAACATCATCGGACTGGCTATGCCGTGATTCGAGACAAGGCGGACTCGACGGAGAGTTCCTGGCGGTCTCCGCCACGCCGTTGCTTCAGTTCTACGACGCCTTTCTCCAGGCCGCGCGGCCCGATGACCAATTGCCAAGGCAATCCGATGAGGTCCATGTCCGCGAACTTGGTGCCCGGGCGCTCGTCCCGGTCGTCGTAGAGAACCTCGACCCCGGCGGAGCGCAGCTTGCCGTAAAGCTCGTCGCACATTTTCGCGCACCCCGTGTCGGCAGCCTTTAGGTTGATCAGCCCGACATGAAAGGGCGCCACCGAATCCGGCCAAATGATGCCGTTCTGGTCGTGGCTGGCCTCAATGATGGCCCCGGCCAGGCGGGAAACGCCGATGCCGTAGGAGCCCATGTGCACCGGCACCGGCTGCCCCTCGGCCGTGCTCACCACGGCGCCCATGGGCTCGGAATATTTCGTGCCGAAGTAGAAGATATGCCCGACCTCGATGCCGCGGCGGCTGACCTGCTTGTCCGCCGGAACCTGTTTGTCGAAGACCTCCGGGTCGTGCTTGTCGTCGGTGCGGGCATAGAGCTTGGTCCAGTGACTGACGATGGGCTCCAAGTCGGACTCGTAGTCGATGGTCTGGCCGAGCACGTCGAAGTCGATGAAGTCGCGGTGGCAATAGACGGCGCTTTCGCCGGTGTCCGCGAGAATGATGAACTCGTGACTCAGGTCGCCGCCGATGGGCCCGCTTTCCGCCGCCATGGGAATGGCCTTCAAGCCCAGGCGGGCGAAGGTGCGCAGGTACGAGACAAACATCTTGTTGTAGGACCGCTTGGCGCCGGCGAAATCCAAATCGAAGGAATAGTTGTCCTTCATCAGGAATTCGCGCCCGCGCATGACTCCGAAGCGGGGCCGCACCTCGTCGCGGAATTTCCATTGGATGTGATAGAGCAACTTCGGCAGGTCGCGGTAGCTTTTCACCGAGTTGCGGAAAATCTCGGTAATCAGTTCCTCGTTAGTCGGCCCGTACAGCATCTCGCGGCCGTGCCGGTCGGTGATCCGCAGCATCTCGGGCCCGTAGGCGTCGTAGCGCCCGGACTGCCGCCACAGATCCGCCGATTGGATGGTCGGCATCAGAACTTCCTGGGCGCCGGCCAGATTCTGTTCCTCGCGGACGATGCGCTCGATGTTCTTCAGGACCCGCATGCCCAGGGGCAGCCAGGAATAGATCCCGGCGCTGGCCTGGCGGACCATGCCGGCGCGCAGCATCAGCCGGTGCGAAACGATCTGTGCCTCCGACGGCGTTTCCTTCAACGTCGGCATGAAATAGGCGGTCAGGCGCATCGGCACTCCTTGCGTTCAAGGCCGAACGGGCGCTCCCGCGCCCCACGGACAGGTGGCAGATGTATATGGGATGGTCCCGGCGATGTCCATGGCGGCCCCCAGGGACACGCCTCGGCCCTGATCGGTACGGAGTCTACCGGTTCTCGCGGGCAGCCGTCTGACACAACACGGACAACTCCGCCGCCGCGTCGTCCTGCAGAGGCTGGCCATTGAAGGTGGCCCGGCCGTCCCGGTATGTCACCACGCCCACCTCGGCCTCGGCCTCGAACGAGTCCGGGTTCGCGGGAATGCCGAAGCGGTTGAACAGATCGACGGTGATCGGAATGCGGATGGTCTCGGGCACGGCGATCTGAATGCCGCCGTTCAAGTCTGCCGGCACCACCGGCTGGCCGTTGACATCGACGCCTGGCTGGTAGGCCACATCCGGCGCCGGCCGGTGCTCAACCAGCCGGTCGCAATCGGCCTTGCTGATCGTGACGACCACCTGATCCTCTGCCGCCGCGGCCATGGCGAAAATGGCCAGGAGCCCGGCGAGGGCCATCGCATGGGTTGGATGAGAAAACCTGCGCATTTCGCAAGCTTGGGTCCGGGCACTTAACAAAGCAATAACAGGCCGCAAAGCCAGCCTCTTTACCCGCAATCGCAGAAAACGGGTGACGGGGCCGGCAACCTGGGGTATGGTTTAACCCTTCTACCGGAGCCGCAAAAGCGGTCCGGTCCGAGTCTGGGGAGGAGCCGTCAAAGACGGCAATCGGGAGGCAAAAAGACTCAATATAAGAAGCTCTTACAGGGCGATTTGAAGATGGCAGGCATCCTTTTGGAGCTTGCCATTTTTTTTGCCCAGGGCCGCGCGCCGGGAGCGCCTACCCCCTGACCGCCCGCCTCGTCGCCTATCCGGTCGCGACCCGCACCGGAAGCAGGTCGCTTTCAATCAGGAGATAGGCAACCACCCACAGGACCGCCGCAATCAGGCTGGTGATGGCAACCTTACGCCACAGCATGGGGCGCTCGGGGGCGCTGGTGGCGTGGCCGGGCTCGTGGGTTTCCGGAACCCGCACGCCCCACGGCAGGACGGCGAAGAACACCACCCACCAGATGATCACATAGACCAGTATGCCGCTGAACCAGGTTATGGCCGCCGTCCTTTCGTTGCGCCATGGAACCGTAAGCGCGATCCTTACGGGACGCAATCAGCGGCTGGTTCGATCTGGCCCTAGCGGCCTCGTTCGCACGTCCGGATCAGGCACGCCCGGTTTGCTCGGCGTATGAGCGGCGAGCGGTCGCAGCGTTAGTTGCCCCGCTCTTCCTTGAAACGCGCGAGAATGAAGTCGATATGTTCCTCGATCGATTCATACGCCTTGACACTGGGACCGCCTTCTGTCGGTTGGGGCAGCGGCGTGACGCCGAAGGCGCCGCGCGACCACAGCACGATCGGAAATTCGCCCAACTTGTCCACCGCCTGTCGCACCGCCGGATCGGCTGTGACGATGTTGTCCGCGCGTAGGCGCGTCTCGAATCGCAAGCTGGCGTGGGTGGCGCATTGGGTGTTGAGCAGGCCAAGGTTGGTGCCCGACACGCTCAGCACGATGTGAATGATGCTATTCGGGTTTTCCTTGATCAGCAGGTCGTCCAGCTTTCCGGCGACGTAGTCTTTCAGGACCGCGCTGTCGGTCAGATTGCATTTTGCTGCCTGCTCCGAAAACCCAACGGTGATGCCGTCGTAGGCGATGATTTCCTTCGTAACACTTTGGGCATGGGCCGCGGCGAGCGGCACCAGGCCCAGCATCACGATCAAAATGCGCCACATATCCTTACCTCTCAATCTGTATCACCGGTGTCCGCACTCTGCGGATTACATTCCAAAGATCGTCTTGAAGTGTTTTCCCTGGAACAACCGGTATCGAGGCCTCAGATCGCAACGATTCGCGAATTTGGCAAGGCATAACCGCCGCTGCCACGCCGTCCGGCGGCTGCGAGTCTAGACCTGTTCGATCTCGATGAGAGTTCCGCAAAAATCCTTGGGGTGCAGAAACAGCACCGGCTTGCCATGGGCGCCGATCTTCGGTTCGCCGTCGCCGAGGACTCGCGCCCCGGCGGTTTTGAGCCGGTCGCGCGCGGCCGCGATATCTGCCACCTCGAAGCACATATGATGCATGCCGCCCGATGGGTTGCGTTGCAGGAACGCGGCAATCGGCGAGTCCGCGCCCAGCGGCGCCAACAGTTCGATCTTGCTGTTGGGCAGGGTGACAAAGACCACGGTGACACCGTGGTCGGGCTGGTCCACCGGCGCCGAGACATTGGCCCCGAGTTCCTCCCGATAGCGGGCCGCCGCCTGTGCCAAATCCGGTACCGCGATGGCGACGTGATTGAGCCGGCCGATCATGTTCCTCCCCTCAAGGTTAGCCGCCCCATCATCGGCGGGCGGATGGCCTAGTGCAAGCGCACCACATGCACCTTGGTCACCGGCTTCTTTCCCAACATGCGTGAAAAGCCCCGGCGGACGGCCATCCGCGCGGCCTCCTTGACCGCCTCGTCATCGCGCCGGTCGGCGGCGGGCAAACGGCGCAAGGCATCGGTCAACCCCTCTACAATGACCGCGAGCTTGTCCCCCTCCGTCTCCTCGTCGAGCACGCCGGGGGCCGAAATCATCGGCTGGCCCTGTAACAGGCCGTCGCCGCCGATGACCAGGGTCACCGCCGCCGCACCGTTGTAAGCCAGGTGCTGTCGGGAGCGTAACACCGAACTGCCGAGCGACATCAGGCGCGCGCCATCGAGGGCCAGATACCCGGACGGCACATGATCGACGATCTCCGCGGGCCCCGGCGCCAAGCGCACCAGGGCGCCATTGGTGGCGACGATCTGCTGCGGCACCTGGCAGGCGCGGGCCAGCCGCGCATGCTCGGCCAGATGCCGCGCCTCGCCATGCACCGGCACGGCGATCTGCGGCCGCACCCACTGGTACATGCGGGTCAGCTCCTCCCGCGCCGGGTGGCCCGAGACGTGCACCTCATGATCGTCGGCGGTGATCACTTCGACGCCTTTCAGCGCCAGTTTGTTTTGCAACGCGTAGATCGCCTTGTCGTTGCCGGGAATAACCCGCGACGAGAAGATCACCGTGTCATCCGGCTGCAGGACGACGCGGTTGTTTTCATCGTTGGCGATGCGCCACAGGGCCGAACGCGGCTCGCCCTGGCTGCCGGTGCACAATATGAGAACCTCGTCGCGCGGCAGATACCCCACGTCCTCCTCGGACACCAGTGGCGGCAGGTTGCCCAAATATCCCGTATCCCGCGCCGCCTGATAGACACGCAGCATGGAACGTCCGGCCAGGCAGACGCGCCGGCCGGTTGCTTCCGCCACCTTTGCGGCGGTCTCGACCCGCGCCACGTTGGACGAGAAGCAGGCAATGGCCACCCGGTTGCGCAGTCCGGCCACCACCTCCATCAGGACCGCGCGCACCTCAGCCTCCGAGCCGGACTCGCCTTCGACCATGGCGTTGGTCGAATCGCAGACCATGGCCAGCACCTTCTCCTTGGCCAGGTCGCGCAAAGCCTTCTCGTCATAGCTTTCACCGACCAAGGGTGCCGGATCCAGCTTCCAATCGCCGGTGTGCAGCACCGTGCCGGCCGGCGTGCGAATAACCAGGGCATTGGGCTCGGGGATTGAATGGGTCAGGGTGATCAGCTCCACCTCGAACGGACCCGCGGTGAAGCGGCCCGAAAGAGGCACCTCGATCACCTGCACCTCATCATCGATCCCCGCCTCCATCAACTTGGGCTGCAACATGGCGGCGGTGAACGCGGTGGCGTAGATGGGACAGCGCAGCCGCGGCCAGAGATAGCCGACCGCGCCGATGTGATCCTCGTGCGCATGGGTCAGGACCAGGCCGACCAGATTCTCGCGCCGGTCCTCGATAAACGCCGGATCGGGCATCAGCACATCGACCCCCGGACGGGTGGCATCGGCGAACATGACTCCCAGATCGACCATCAGCCAGGCGCCGTCATGGCCGTAGAGATTCAGGTTCATGCCGATTTCGCCGGTCCCGCCCAGCGGCAGGAACAGCAGCTCGTCGGCCCGGGGCGCGTCCGTCATGCAGCCGGCGCCGGCCGGTTGGCGCGATAGATGGCCAGCAGGCCACGCAGGGTCAGGTCCGCGTCGATGGCCGTAAAGACATCCGTCCCATCGGCGAACAGCGGCGCCAAGCCGCCGGTCGCGATGACCTTCATGGGCCGCCCGTCCTCTGCCTTGATGCGTGCCACCAACCCCTCGACCAACCCGACATAGCCCCAGTAAGCTCCTGATTCCATGGCTGTAATCGTGCTTTGGCCGATGACTCTCTTGGGCCGCTTGACAGAGATGCACGGCAGATGCGCGGCCGCCCGGTCCAGCGCGTCCAGCGACAGGTTGAGGCCGGGGGCGATGATGCTTCCCTCGTAGGCGCCGTCGGCGCCCACCACATCGAAGGTAGTGGCGGTGCCGAAGTCCACGACGATCAGCGGCCCGCCATAGCTGGCGAACGCCGCCACCGTGTTGACCAGCCGGTCCTCGCCCACCTGCTCGGGCCGTTCGATGCGAATCTCAATGCCCAAATCCACCGCCGGATCGCGGATTGTCAATAGCTCGGCCTCGAAATAGCGGGTACACAGCGCCTTCAAGGCGAACACCGTGGCCGGCGCCACATTGGCCATGATGGCGCTGTCGATATCGGCCGTGGTCAGACCTTGCAGAACCATCAGTTGCGAGAGCCACACCGCGTACTCGTCGGCGGTGCGCCGGGCATCGGTCGAGATACGCCAACAGCCGCGCTGCCGGTCCATCTCATCGTAGACGGCAAAGACGATGTTGGTGTTTCCGGCGTCGATCGCTAAAAGCATGGTCAGCCGAACCTCATGCGGCGAACAGGACGTCGCCGGCGGCAATGGTGCGCCGGCTGGAGTCCGGCAGCTCTAGAATCAGGGCTCCGGTCTCGTCCAGTTCGCGAAACGTGCCGCGCAGGATTTCCGTCCCCAAACCAACCTCGATGGTCTTGCCAAGGCCATGGGCATGGGGCAGCCAAAGGCTCCGGATGGGCGCGAAGCCATCCTCGGTCCAGCGATTGACCAGGGTCAAGAATTGTCTGCAGAAGGCTTGCAGGACCATCGCTTCATCGACATCCGGGCCGACCCCTTCGAAGATCAAGTTGGTCGCCGGAAAACGGGAGTCCTCGGGATGGCTTTGCACATTGACGCCGACTCCGAGAACCAGCCAATCCAAAATCCCCTCTGCCGTCGTCTTCGATTCCAGCAGAAGCCCCGCCACCTTGCGATCATGCACCAGCACGTCGTTGGGCCACTTGTAGGTGACTTCCAGCAGCGGCGGGGCCACGGCACCAATCCCCTTGCCCACCGCCAGCGCCGCCACAAAGCCAAGCTGTGCGGCCTCGGCCAAAGCGCACTCGGGGCGCAGGATCAGGGACAGGTAGAGATTGCCGCGTGGGCTGGTCCACGTGCGGCCATGCCGGCCGCGGCCCTTGGTTTGCTCACGCGCCCAGACAAGGGTCCCCTCCTCGGCGCCCTGATCGGCCAATTTCTTGGCCTCGTCATTGGTGCTGCCCACACTGTCCATGGCGATTAGCCGGTAGGCGGGCGGCAACCGGATATCGGTAGGCGAGGCCGGCGCCGGTGTCATCCGGCGAACAGGGTCGCGGCAGCCGCTGCGGCGCTGTCGAGCAGCGGCCCAGGGAACACGAAGAACAGTAGAATGGCGGTGCCGGTGCCGGCTAGAATCAGCACCATCTCACCGCCGATCGGCTGGTCGAAGGCCTCGCTCGGTTCGTCGAAATACATCAGCTTGACGATGCGCAGATAATAGAAGGCGCCGACCACGCTGCTGAGCACCCCGACCACCGCCAGCGCATAGAGCCCCGCGTCGATGGCCGCCATGAAGACATAGAGCTTGCCGAAGAATCCGGCCAGCGGCGGAATGCCGGCCATGGAAAACATGAATATGGCCAACACCAGCGCCATCAGCGGATTGCTCTTGGACAGTCCCTTCAGGTCGTTGATTTCCTCGACCATCACGTCCTTGCGCCGCATGCACAGGATGCAGGCGAAGGTGCCCATGTTCATGACCAGATAAATGGCCATGTACACGACCACCCCGTTGACTCCGGCCTCGGTACCCGCTGCCAGGCCAACCAGCGCATAGCCCACGTGGCCGATGGAGCTGTAGGCCATCAGGCGCTTGATGTTGGTCTGGTTGATGGCCGCCAGGGCACCCAGGACCATGGAACCGATGGAGATAAAGACCAGGATCTGTTGCCATTGCCCGACGAATTCGCCGAACGGTCCCATGATAACGCGTACGAACAAGGCCATGGCGGCAACCTTGGGCGCCGTGGCGAAGAACGCGGTGACCGGCGTCGGCGCGCCTTCGTAAACATCCGGCGTCCACATGTGGAACGGCACCGCCGAAACCTTGAAAGCCAATCCGGCGACGAGGAACACCAAACCGACCACCAGGCCGAGCGACGGCGCCTCGCCCGCCACCGACAGCTCGGCAAAGACCGAGGCCAGGGCCTGGAAGCTGGTGGTTCCGGCGAAGCCATAGATCAACGAGGCGCCGTACAGCAGCATGCCGGACGACAAGGCGCCAAGAACGAAGTATTTCAGTCCGGCCTCGGTGGAGCGCAGATTGTCCCGCCGGAAGGCGGCGATCACATACAGCGACAGGCTCTGCAGCTCCAGCCCTATGTAGAGGGACAACAGATCCTCCGCCGAGATCATCATCATCATACCCAGCGTGGCAAACAGCATGAGCACCGGATATTCGAAACGCAGAGCCTGCGCGCGCTCGAGATAGCGCAGCGACATGAGCATGGCCACGGCCGAGCCGATGAGCACCAGGCCCTTCATGAAGACCGCGAACCCATCGACGACAAACAGCCCGCCAAAGGCGCCGCCCTGATCGCTTGGCCGCAGGACCAGCACGGCCAGGGCCAGCATCAGGGACACGACCGAAAGCATCAGGACGGACGACGCCGACTGGTTGCCGCGAAAGACGCCAATCATCAAGAGGGCGGTCGCCAGGACGGCGATCATCACCTCCGGCAGAGCGACCATGAGATCGCTTCCGATCATCGGCCCTTCTCCCTCACCATGGCTTCCTCATTGGCCCATCCTCATTGTCCCGTCCTCATTGCGCCGTCCACAGCACTGCCCACATGCTGCCGCCGCCGGATGCGGCCATGGCTTGTTCGTGGTCGGCGATCAGGTTGGCGACCGTGGCGGAAAAAATATCGATAAATGACATCGGATAGATCCCCATCCAGAACACCAGCACCAGCAAGGGGGCGAAGACCACGGCCTCGCGCCGGTTCAGATCCAGAATCGTTTTCAGATCGGCCTTGCTCAAGATGCCGAAGATCACGCGCCGGTATAGGTAGAGCATGTAGGCGGCGCCCAAGACCATGCCGCTGGCGGCCAGCAGGGCCACCCAGGTGCTGACCTGAAAGGCGCCGACCAGCACCAGGAATTCGCCCACGAACCCGCCGGTGCCCGGCAACCCCACCGAGGCCAGCATGAAGATCATGAAAGACAGGGCATAGGCCGGCATGCGGTCGACCAGGCCGCCGTAGCGCGAGATCAGGCGTGTGTGCATCCGGTCGTAAACGACGCCGACAATCAGGAACAATGCCGCCGACACGACCCCGTGCGAAAGCATCTGGAACAGCGCTCCCTCGACCCCCTGCTGGGTGACGGTGAAGGTGCCCAAGGTCACAAAGCCCATGTGCGCGACGGACGAATAGGCGATGAGCTTTTTCATGTCCTCCTGCGCCAAGGCGACCAGGGACGTATAGACGATGGCGATGATCGACAAGGTGAACACAAACGGCGTGAAAAAGACCGATGCATCCGGCAGCATGGGCAGCGAAAAACGCAGGAAGCCATAGCCGCCCATCTTCAGCAGCACCCCGGCCAGAATGACCGAACCGGCCGTCGGCGCCTCCACATGCGCATCCGGCAGCCAGGTGTGCACCGGCCACATGGGCACCTTGACCGCGAAGGAGGCAAAGAACGCCAGCCACAGCCACGTCTGCATGGCCGGCGGGAAGTCATAGACCAGCAGGGTCGGAATGTCCGTCGTCCCCGACTCGAAATACATGGCCAACAACGCCAGCAGCAGCAGGACCGAACCGGTCAGCGTATAGAGGAAGAACTTGAAGGCGGCATACACCCGCCGCTCGCCGCCCCATATGCCGATGATCAGGAACATCGGGATCAGCACGCCCTCGAAGAACACGTAGAACACCATGAAATCGAGGGCGCAGAACATGCCGACCATCAGGGTCTCGAGGACTAGGAAGGCGATCATGTATTCCTTGACCCGCACCTTGATGGCATCCCAACTGGCGATCACGCACAACGGAGTCAGCAGGGTCGAAAGCAGGACGAAGAGCACGGAAATTCCGTCCACGCCCATGCTGTAGGCGAAGCCGAGGCCGGGCATCCATTCGGCATATTCGGTGAACTGGAAAGCGGCGCTGCCGCGATCGAAGCCGAACCACAGGGACAGCGACACCACGAAGGTGATCAGCGATGTCCACAGCGCCACATAGCGGGCATTGCGCGCGACCAGGTCCGGTTCGCCGCGAATGAACAAAATAAAGGCGACACCGGCCAGCGGCAGGAAGGTCACCAAGGACAGGATCGGCCAACTGGTCATGCCTGCCTCACCCGACTTGGCTGAAAAGGTACCATGAGATCAGCCCGACGACGCCGACCAGCATGGCAAAGGCATAGTGATAGAGATATCCGGTCTGCAGGCGGCTGACCCGCCGCGCCAGATCGCGGGTGACCGCCGCCACGCCGTCCGGCCCCACCCCGTCGATCACCGCCCCATCGCCGGAACGCCACAACCCGCGGCCGATAGTCTTCGCCGGCTGCACGAAGATCAGATCGTACAGCTCATCGAAGTACCACTTGTTGAGCAGGAACAGGTAGACCGGCCGGACGCGTGCCACCAACGCTGATGGCAAACCGGGGGCCAGCATGTACATGACATACGCCAAGCCGATGCCGGAAACCGCGACGACCAGCGGCAGCACCTTGACCCATACCGGCACGTGATGCCCCGCCTCGATCGCATCGTTGCCCGGCAGCACCAGGATGGCGGCGCGCCAGAATTCCTCCCGGCCCTCCCCGACAAAGGCTTCGTAGCCGATGTAACCAGCCGCCACGGCGCCAATCGCCAAGCAGATCAACGGCACCAGCATGACCTTGGGGGACTCGTGCACGTGCCCCATCACCTCGGCATCCGCCCGTTGACTCCCATGAAAAGTCATCAGCAACAGGCGCCAGGAATAGAATGCCGTCATGAAGGCGGCGGCCACGCCAATCCAGAATGCGAACATGCCGTGTGTGCTGGCGGCGCCATAGGCCGCCTCGAGAATCATGTCCTTGGAGAAGAAACCGGCGAACGGCGGAATCCCCGCCAGCGCCAGCGATCCCACCCACATCACCCCATAGGTGATCGGGATCAGGCGCCAGATGCCGCCCATCTTGCGCATATCCTGTTCGTTGGACATGGCATGTATGACCGAGCCGGCGGCCAGGAACAACAGCGCCTTGAAGAAGGCGTGCGTCATCAAGTGAAAGATCGCCGCGCTGTAAGCGGACACCCCGGCGGCAAAGAACATGTAGCCAAGCTGCGAGCAGGTGGAATAGGCGATTACCCGCTTGATGTCGTTCTGCGTCAAGGCGACGGTGGCGGCGAAGAAGGCCGTTGCCGCCCCGACATAGGTCACCATCTGCAGGGCCACCGGCGAATACTCGAACATGGGCGACAGGCGGACCACCATGAAGATGCCCGCCGTGACCATGGTCGCCGCATGAATCAGGGCGGAAACCGGCGTCGGGCCTTCCATGGCATCCGGCAGCCATGTGTGCAGGCCAAGCTGCGCCGACTTGCCCATGGCGCCGATGAACAACAGGATGCAGACGATGGTCAGGGCATGACCTTCGATGCCGATGAAGACGAACTTCGCCTCCGCCATGCCGGGAACGGCGCCGAAGACCTGATTGAAATTGACCGCGCCGAACAGGACGAAGGTGCCCAGGATGCCCATGGCAAAGCCGACGTCGCCGACCCGGTTGACCAGGAACGCCTTGATCGCCGCCGCGTTGGCGCTCGGCCGGTCGTACCAGAACCCGATCAGCAGATAGGAGGCCAGGCCGACCCCTTCCCAGCCGAAGAACATCTGCACGAAGTTGTCGGCGGTGACCAATGCCAGCATGAAGAAAGTGAACAGGCTGAGATAGGAGAAGAAGCGCGGGATCGACTTGTCGTGGGACATATAGCCGATCGAATAGACGTGGATCAGGGTCGAGATGACGGTGACGACCAGCAGCATGACGGCGCTCAACGTATCCAGCTTCACCGCCCACGACAGTTCCAGATTGCCGGAATCGATCCACGTGAAGATCTCGGTCACCCGCGCATTGCCGGCCAGGGCGACATCCTGAAACACCACGATCGACAACAGCGCCGAGAGGCCGAGCAACGTGCAGGTAACGATCTGCGCGCCCCGGTCGCCGATCGTTCGGCCGAACAATCCGGCGATCGCGGCGCCGATCAGCGGCAACAGGACGATGGCGACTTCAATCACCGGGTTCAGCCCTTCATCGCGTTGACATCCTCAACCGCGATGGAGCCGCGGTTGCGGAAATAGACCGCCAGGATCGCCAGGCCAATGGCCGCCTCGGCCGCCGCCACGGTCAGCACGAACATGGCGAAGACCTGGCCGACCAGATCCTGCAAATGGACGGAAAAGGCGACCATGTTGATGTTGACCGCCAGCAGCATCAATTCGATCGACATGAGAATGACGATCACGTTCTTGCGGTTGAGAAAGATGCCGAAGAT
This sequence comes from Kiloniellales bacterium, assembly GCA_036397065.1. Classification (GTDB taxonomy): domain Bacteria; phylum Pseudomonadota; class Alphaproteobacteria; order Kiloniellales; family J153; genus JAJFGI01. Next base: position 14,158 of record DASWJP010000158.1, read on the forward strand.
TCCGAGAGTGAACAGCACCGCGGCAACCGTCAAATAGTGGGACAAGCCGATTTCGAACATGGCTTACGCGCCGCTCCTGCTCGGTACTTTCTTGACCTCCACGCCGTCTTCCCGGCGGCGGCCGATCTGGGCGGAAATGGATTGCCGGCGCACGCCCTCGCGCTGGCGCAGGGTCAGCACGATGGCACCGATCATGGCCACCAGAAGAATCAAGCCGGATGCCTGAAAGAGGTAGGCGTACTTGGTATAGAGCACGACACCCAGCGCACGCGTGTTCGGCACCTGATCCACCGGCGCCATCGGCACGCCGGCAACCGCCGCAGTTTCGGGAACGGCGACCCAGGCGCCGAGAACCAACACCAGCTCGATCAGCAGGATGATGCCGATCAATCCACCGATGGGCAGGTATTGCAGGAACCCTTCGCGGATTTCCACCAGATCGATGTCGAGCATCATCACCACGAAAAGGAACAGGACGGCGACGGCACCGACATAGACGACCACCAGGATCATGGCGAGGAACTCGGCGCCCAACAGCACGAACAGCCCGGCACTATTGAAGAAGGCGAGGATCAGATACAGGACGGAATGCACCGGGTTCCGCGCCGCAATCACCATCACGGCGGCGGCGATGGTCATCCCCGCGAACAGATAGAAGGCCAGGGCCTGAATGATCATGCCCGGCCCCGTCCCGCGAGGGCGCCAATCCTGTATCCACCCGTTCCTGTCACGCTTTCCCCCGTCGATGCGTCACCGGCTTACCGGTACGGCGCATCCAGTTCCAAATTCTTGGCGATCTCGGCTTCCCAACGATCGCCATTGGCGAGCAGCCGCGCCTTGTCATAGAACAACTCTTCCCGGGTTTCCGTCGAGAATTCGAAGTTCGGCCCCTCGACGATGGCATCCACCGGGCAGGCTTCCTCGCAATATCCGCAATAGATGCACTTGGTCATGTCGATGTCGTAGCGCGTGGTGCGGCGGCTGCCGTCGGCGCGCGGCTCGGCCTCGATAGTGATGGCCTGCGCCGGACAGATCGCTTCGCACAACTTGCAGGCGATGCACCGCTCTTCGCCATTGGCATAGCGGCGCAGGGCATGCTCGCCGCGGAAGCGCGGGCTGAGCGGCCCCTTCTCGTACGGATAATTCAGGGTCACATTGGACTTGAAGAAAAAGTACCGCAGGGTGAGAAGCATGCCGGAGGCAAGTTCGCTCAAGAACAGGCTGCGCAGTCCGCGTTGAATGAAGCTCATGCTCTCAATCCCATCGTGCGGCCCAACATAGCCCCCATCCAAGGCCGTGCAAGAGTGCCCCCCATCACGGACGGGGCACCATGTCAAAGGCGACCAGCACACCCGAGGTCAACACCACCCAGAACAGCGAAAACGGCAAGAAGACCTTCCACCCCAAGCGCATCAGCTGGTCATAGCGGAACCGCGGCATGGTGGCCCGGACCCACAGAAAACAGAACAGGACGAACGCCACCTTGCCGGCAAACCAGATCGGTCCGGGAATCCAATTGAGCGGCGCCACATCCCACAGCGGCAGCCAACCGCCGAGAAACAGGATGGTGGTCATGGCGCTCATCAAAATCATGTTCCCGTATTCACCCAGGTAGAACAAGGCGAAGGGAATAGCCGAGTACTCCAGGAAGAATCCGGCGACAAGTTCCGATTCCCCTTCCGGCAAGTCGAAGGGCGAGCGGTTGGTTTCGGCCAGGATGGAGATAAAGAAAATCACGAACATGGGCAGCAGCGGCACGGCGAACCAGATGGTCTGCTGCGCCATTACGATGTCGGTCAGGTTCAGCGAGCCGACGCAAATGAGCACGGTGATGATGACGAAGCCCATGGAGACTTCGTACGAAACCATCTGCGCCGCCGAGCGCAAGGCGCCAAGGAACGGATACTTCGAATTGGACGCCCACCCGGCCATGATGACCCCATAGACGCCCAGGGACGAGATGGCGAAGAGATAGAGTATGCCGACGTTGATATCCGCCAGCACGATCCCGGGGCCGATCGGAATCACCGCCCAGGCGATCAACGCCAGAATGAAGGTCAGCATGGGCGCGGCGATGAACACCACCCGGTTGGCGCCAGCCGGCAGGATGGTTTCCTTGAACAGCAGCTTGACCCCATCGGCGATCGGCTGCAGCAGACCGAAGGGGCCGACCACGTTCGGGCCCTTGCGGATTTGCACGGCGGCCAGGACCTTGCGCTCGGCCAAGGTCAAATAGGCGACCGACAGCAGCAAAACGACGATGATGGCCAGGATCTGGGCGACGATGATCACAGCCGGCAGGCCGTAACCATTCCAAAATTCCATGAACGCCGATTCAGCCATGGGTGCCGGTTGCTCCCCGTCCGCGGCCATTGGCGAGCGCTTCGGTGCATGCGGCCATGGTCTCCGAGGCGCGGCTGATGGGATCGGTCATGTAATAGTTCTCGACCGGGGCGCGGAACGGTGCCGCATCAATTTTTCCGGCCTTGCCGAACGGACCCCACGGCGCGGGGCTCAGGCGGTCGACGGCGGCGAAGAGCGGATTGACGGCGATCAGCCGCTGCCGCACCTGGCCCAGATTATCGTAAGGCAGCGCCTGGCCCAGGACCTCGGACAGCGCCCTCAGGATGGTCCAATCCTCGCGCGCCTCACCGGGCGGTGCCGCCGCCAGCCGGCCAAGCTGCACCCGCCCTTCCGTATTCACGTAGGTGCCGTTCTTTTCGGTATACGCAGCCCCCGGCAGGATCACATCGGCGCGGTGGGCGCCGGCATCGCCATGGTGCCCCTGGTAGATGACGAAGGCGCCCTTGCCGCCGGCGGGGCCGAGACGCGCCATGTCGATTTCATCGGCGCCCAGCAGGTAGACCACTTCGATGTCCCCTGCCGCCGCCCCGGCCAGAATGCCATCCGTGTCGCGTCCGCCGGTTCCGGGAACAAAGCCCAGATCCAATCCGCCGACCCGCGCCGCCGCCCGGTGCAGCACGTTGAAGCCGTTCCAATCTTCGGCGACCATGCCAAAGGTGTCGGCGATACGGCGGCCAAGATCGAGAATCGCCGCGCCGTCGGGCCGCGCCAAGGCCCCCATGCCGAGCACGATCATCGGCCGCTTGGCCGCCTTCAAGACCTCGGCGAACGCACCCTGGCCATCGGCGATGGCCTGCAGGCTTTCCGGACCGGCGCCCAGGTATTCGGTCTCGAACGACAGGTCGCACTTGGCACCGATCAGGCCGACACGCACACCCCCGCGCAGCACCCGCTTGCGCAGGCGGGCGTTGATCAGCGGCGCCTCCCAGCGCGGGTTGGTGCCCACCAGAAGCACGGCATCGGCGCTCTCGATCCCGGCGATGGTGCTGTTGAACAGATAACCGGCGCGTGGCGTGGCCGGTACTTTGGCGCCATCCTGGCGGCAGTCGAGATGCGGCGAGCCGAGGGCCGCCATCAGGTCCTTCAGTGCCACCATCGCCTCGGCATCGCACAGATCGCCGGCCAGGGCCGCGATCTTGGTACCGGCGACGCCCTTCAGACGCTTGGCGATAGTCTGGAATGCCTCGTCCCACGATGCCGGGCGCAATTTGCCGCCCTCGCGCACATAGGGCTGATCCAGCCGCTGCCGCCCCAGTCCGTCGCAGGCATAGCGCGTCTTGTCGGCGATCCACTCTTCGTTGATGTCCTCGTGCAGGCGCGGCAGGATCCGCATCACCTCGCGGCCGCGCGTATCGACACGGAGGTTCGAGCCAACCGCATCGAGGGCATCGACCGAGTATGTCTTGCGCAACTCCCACGACCGCGCGGCAAAGGCATAGGGCTTCGAGGTCAGCGCCCCGACCGGACAGATGTCCACCAGGTTGCCCGACATCTCCGAATCGATCGCCTGCTCCAGGGTGCTGATTTCCATGTGCTCGCCGCGGCCCAGGGCGCCGAGTTCCTCGACGCCGGCGATCTCGGTGGCGAAGCGGATACAGCGGGTGCAATGGATGCAGCGGGTCATGATCGTCTTGATCAGCGGACCCATGAATTTTTCCGGCACCGCGCGCTTGTTCTCTTCATAGCGGCTGTGGCCGACACCGTAGGCCATGGCCTGATCCTGCAGGTCGCACTCGCCGCCCTGATCGCAGATCGGGCAATCCAGCGGGTGATTGATGAGCAGGAATTCCATCACCCCGTTGCGCGCCTTGTGCACGGTCGGGGTGTCCGTATGGATGACCATGCCCTCGCCCACGGGCATGGC
>DASWJP010000159.1:0-4045 GCA_036397065.1 Kiloniellales bacterium
GGCCGCGCCAGGCGGATCGCCATGTCCGCTTCGCGCTTGCTCAGGCTGAGATTGCCCGGCTCGGCAACGATTTCCAATTCAAGGCGCGGATACCGGGAGAGCAACGGCCCAAGCCGCGGCACCAGTGCGTGGTTGACGATGCTGGGGACTGCCGTGACCCGCACCACACCGGCGGCATCCGTATCGGCACCGGAGATCGCGCCTTCCAAGGCCTGTGCCTCGGTTTCGATTCGCTCCGCCCGGGCCACCGCCGCCTGGCCCGCATCGGTCGCCACCATGCGCCCGTCGACGCGATCGAATAGCCGGACGCCCAGCGACCGCTCCAGAGCCGCAATGCGGCGGGCCACCGTGGTCTGATTCACCCGCAGGTGCCGCGCCGCCGCGGACAGGCTTCCCGACCGAGACACGGCCAAGACATGACGCAAATCGTTCCAATCCATCAACATATCCCTGCTTTTTTGCAGATTATTCTAGCATATCTTCGGATTTATTCTGCATTTCTTCGATGCCATAACTTGGGCCTTGGTTCCATTCAGGACGGAAGAACCGGATGCCGGACGATATCTGGGCACGGATCGATCTGGTCGATGGCCGACTTTTATGGGCCGCGGCCGCGATCGCAATTGCGGGTCTGGTGCGCGGCTTTTCCGGATTCGGCGCCGCTATGGTGTTCATACCTTTGGCCAGTGCCATCTATGAGCCGAAGGCTGCTGTCATCCTGTTGTTCCTGGCGGATACGGTCGCCACCGCGCCGATGCTGGTGCCCGCCTTCCGCCGGTGCGCTTGGCGCGAAGTGACGCCCCTGGCCATCGGCGCCACCGTGTCCGTTCCACTGGGCGTTTATATCCTGACCGTGACCCGGCCGGATCTGGTGCGCTGGGTTATCGCGGCGGCGATCCTTGCGGCCGTTGCCACACTGGCCACCGGATGGCGGCTGCGGCGCGTGCCCGGCTTGACCGGCACCCTGGCTATCGGTGCCACCGCCGGCCTTACCGGCGGCCTGGCCAGCCTGTCCGGTCCGCCCATCGTCCTGTTCTGGCTGGGCGGTCAATCGGACGCGCCGGTCATTCGGGCCAATATCATCGCCTTCTTTGGCTTGACCACCATCGTCATCGGGATCAGCTATGGGCTGAACGGTTTGTTCTCCATGAGCCTTCTGGCGCGGGCCCTGGTCCTGCTGCCGATCTATGCCCTGGCATTGTGGGCCGGGGCGACCGGCTTTCGGATCGCTCCCAGCACCCTGTACCGCCGCGCCGCGTTGCTGATCTGCGCGGCCGCAACGGTGCTGGCCCTGCCCGCCTGGGACAGCCTGTTACGGTAGCGCGACCGCCCGGTTTCGGTTCGTTGACAGGCGGGCGGGCATGCTCCTATTGTGCGACTGCGAGATGACGGGGGAAACGGCGCCGCGGCGCCGGAGAGGCTGGTGTTCGCCTTTTCCGGTCGCGGCGTTCTTCTAGGCAAGCAATTCGGGATAGGCGGTCGATGAAGGTTTTGGTACCGGTCAAACGCGTCATCGACGCCAACGTCAAGGTGCGGGTCAAGGCGGACCAGACGGGGGTCGAGCTGACCAACGTGAAGATGGCCATGAACCCGTTCTGCGAGATCGCCGTCGAGCAGGCGGTGCGCATGAAGGAAGCGGGCACCGCCAGCGAGGTGATCGTCGTCTCCGCCGGCGCCCAGCAGGCGCAGGAGACCATCCGTACCGGCCTGGCCATGGGGGCCGACCGCGGCATCCTGATACAAAACGATGGGCCTCTGGAGCCCCTGGCCGTCGCCAAGCTGCTCAAGGCGGTGGTGGAGAAGGAAGCCGCCGAGTTGGTCATCATGGGCAAGCAGGCCATCGACGGCGACAACAATCAGACCGGCCAGATGCTCGCGGCTTTGCTCGGCTGGCCGCAGGGCACCTTCATCTCCAAGATCGAGGCGGCGGACGGCGGCCTGAAGATCACCCGCGAGGTCGACGGCGGACTGGAAAACCTGTCTTTGAAGCTGCCGGCGGTGGTGACCGTGGACTTGCGCCTGAACCAGCCGCGCTATGCCTCCCTGCCCAACATCATGAAGGCGAAGAAGAAACAGATCGACACCCTCACCCCGGCGGATCTGGGTGTGGATGCCAGCCCGCGTCTGACCGTGCTCAAGGTGGTCGAACCGCCGGCGCGCAAGGCCGGGGTCAAGGTGGCGGACGTGGCCGCGCTGGTCGACAAACTGAAGAACGAGGCGAAGGTCATCTGATGTCCATCCTCATCGTCGCCGAACACGACAACGCCAGCCTGAAGCCGGCCACCCTCAATGCGGTTACCGCGGCGGCCAAGCTGGGCGGCGATATTGCCATCCTCGTCGCCGGGTCGGGCTGTGCCGGCGCGGCGCAAGCCGCCGCCAAGGTCGCCGGTGTGGCCAAGGTGCTGTGCGCCGATGCGGCCGAATACGATCATGGCCTGGCCGAGAACCTGGCGCCGCTGATCGCCAAGCTGGCCACCGGCTATACCCACGTGCTGGCCCCGGCCACCACCTTCGGCAAGAACGTGCTGCCGCGCGCCGCCGCCTTGCTGGACGTGCAGCAGATTTCCGAGATCAGCGGCATCGAGGGGCCGGATACCTTCATCCGCCCGATCTATGCCGGCAACGCCATGGCCACCGTCAAGTCGGCGGACAAGATCAAGGTGATCACCGTGCGCGCCACCGCCTTCGACGCGGCCAGCCCCGAAGGGGGTTCGGCGCCCGTCGAGGCCGTGCCGGGCACCGGCGATACGGGCCTGGCCAAATTCCTCGGCCAGGAGCTGACCAAGTCGGAACGGCCGGAGCTGACCACCGCCGGCATTGTCATCTCCGGCGGGCGCGGCATGCAAAGCGGCGAGAACTTCGCCATGCTCGAGCGCATTGCCGACAAACTGAACGCCGCCGTCGGTGCCAGCCGGGCGGCGGTGGACGCCGGCTATGTGCCCAACGACTATCAGGTCGGTCAGACCGGCAAGGTGGTGGCCCCCGATCTGTACATCGCCGTCGGCATTTCCGGCGCCATCCAGCATTTGGCCGGCATGAAGGATTCGAAGGTGATCGTGGCGATCAACAAGGACGAAGAGGCCCCCATCTTCCAGGTGGCCGACTACGGCCTGGTCGCCGATTTATTCCAAGCCCTGCCCGAGCTGGAGAAAGCACTGGGCTAGACACCCGCTCTCCGGCAATCGCGGCACAACGGTTCGAGGCCAATGGCAGACAAGACAAAAGCCGACACCGGCGAGATCGACATCAAGCGCATCGGCGTCATCGGCGCTGGGCAGATGGGCGGCGGCATCGCCCACGTCTGTGCCGTGGCCGGATATGATGTATGCCTATCCGATGTCGGCGAGGAACAGCTTGCCGCCGCCAAAAAGACCATCGGCCACAACATGGACCGGCAGGTCGGCCATGGCCGACTGAGCGAGGCGGACAAGACCGCCGCCCTGGCACGCATCAAGACCGGCACGGACTACGCCATGTTCGGCGACTGCGACATGGTCATTGAATCGGCGACCGAGAACGAGGCGATCAAGCGGGATATTCTCAAAAAGCTGTGCCCGCACCTGAAGCCCGCGGCGATCATCTGCTCCAACACCTCGTCCATTTCGATCACCCGCCTGGCGGCGGTGACCGATCGGCCGGCCCGCTTCATGGGCATGCACTTCATGAACCCGGTGCCGGTGATGAAGCTGGTCGAGCTGATTCGCGGCATCGCCACCGAGGATCCCACCTATCAGGCCATCCGCGATCTCGCCGCTAAGCTGGGCAAGACCTCGGCCTCCTCGGAAGACTTTCCCGCCTTCATCGTCAACCGCATCCTGCTGCCGATGATCAACGAGGCGGTCTATACGCTCTATGAAGGTGTCGGTTCCGTCGATTCCATCGACACCGCCATGAAGCTGGGCGCCAACCATCCCATGGGGCCGCTGGAGCTGGCCGATTTCATTGGCCTGGATACCTGCCTGGCGGTCATGCACGTGCTGTATGAAGGCCTGGCCGATTCCAAGTACCGGCCCTGTCCGCTGCTGGTCAAATACGTCGAGGCCGG
>DASWJP010000160.1:0-2076 GCA_036397065.1 Kiloniellales bacterium
TCAGGGCATCCTTGAGTTCTGCGTCCGGAGCACGGTCGGCGACAATATCGTCGAGGTCTTCAAGAGGACAGATCAGCTCCAACGACCGGGCGCCGAATTTTGTCCGGTCGACCAGCAATAGGCTGCGATGGCTGCGCTCGATCATGCTGCGCTTGACCCAGGTCGCGGCCGGATTGGCCTCGACCGGCCCCTCCACGGTCAAGCCGCTGGCGCCGATGAAGGCCTTGGTGGCGTTGTAGCGGCGCAGAAATGCACAGGTCTCGGGCCCAAAGCTGCCGCCTTCCTGCTTGTTGTAGTCGCCGGGGCAGAGCACGACGCGGATGCTCGATGTTTGGCCAAGCGCGAGGGCCACGCCGAGGCAATTGGTTAGCACCGTCAGGTCATGCGTCGTGGCGGCGAGGCACTGGGCGAAGTGGGTCGTGGTTGCCCCCGAATCGATCATCAGCACATCGCCCTGCTCGACCAGCTGCACCGCCCGCTCGGCGATACGGCCCCGTTCCTCGACCAGTACGCGGTAGCGCTCGTTGACCGCCGGCTCATGGGCTAGGGCCTGCACCGCGGCGCCGCCATAGGTTCGATCCACCAGGCCACGGCGGCTCAACTCGTCGATATCTCGCCGCACCGTCTCGGCGGAAACGCCGAAATCCTGGGCCATCTCGGAGATGCGCACCGTGGGGCTGGAGCGAAGCTTGGCAATGATGCGCTCGAAGCGGGCCTCCTTGCCCGGGCGTTGCCGGCTCATGGCGCCACCCGTTCGGCCATGGCAAGGCGGCGGACGGCCCTGGATTTAAATGTTATCTGCATCCTGCAAAATCCCGCTATCGGCTGCCAAGTCAAGGAAAGTGAAACGGTTACGGATTTCCCGCGCGTGGCGCAACGCCTCCCGGTAGAAATCGCGCGGCCAGCCCAAATCCTCGGGTGTCGTCGGCGCACCGGCCGCGCGCAGGACCGCTTCGAGACGGCGGGCCGGAACCATCACGGCACCAAGCCGGGCGCGGATACCGTCCCAGTCCGCAGCCAGCTTCGTGCTGATGGCATCAGCACGCACCGCATCCAGTCGTTTGCCCTGGAACTCGGCCCAGCAGGCCGCGCCCAGAACGCCGCCGAAATGCGCCGTGATCGAGCTTTCGGTCGGTGCGCTGGACTTCAGGCGCGGCGGGCCGCCCGCGAGCACGCGTTCTTGCAGCCGCGCCATGCTGAGCGCGGTTACCCCGATCTGCTCGCCATGGAAAGACTCGGGCCAGTCGGGCGGTGCCAGCATCTCCACATAGTGACTGATCAGATGCTCGCCCTCGCTGGCCGGGTAGCTGCCACCGCAGATGGTCATGCCGAACCCCGACAGGGTCAGCGTCCGGGCCAGGCGGCGCATCGCCGCAAGGTCGCCGGTCATCAATGCTGCAGAGTGCGCGAACAGTTCGGCTTCGTCTTCGGCCAGCAACGCGAAAGGCGCTTCGCGGTATGGGCGGTCGAGCAAGAGATGGGCCAGCAGCCAGTCCGCCTGGGCGGTCGGCCGGCAAATTGAATCGCCGAGCCCCGAGCGAATCATGCGCGGCGGCGCCTTGGACAGCACCGTCAAGTCCATGAACACACCGCGCGCCGTCGTGGCCGGCAGCGATTTCTTGTGTCCGTCGATGGTAATGGCGGCATTCGCCGAGGTGTAGCCATTCATCGACGGGGCGGTGGCGAAGACGGCGTAGGGTTTGCCGTCCCGGGCCGCCGCGAATTTGCACAGATCATTGATCGTCCCGGCGCCCACGGCGACAAGGGCATCGCAGGATTTGCTTGCGCTGCGGATCGTATCGACTGTTGCCTCATCCGCATGGGGCCGCCCGGGGAGGCGGATATCGGTCACCCGGGCGATCCGGCCAAGCGCGCTCAGCACGCGCTCCCCCAGCACTGCCCGTGTGTTTTCGTCACTCACCACGGCGAGGCGGTCGCCGAGATCGAGGCCGGCGATAAGGTCGGCCTCGCCGCCCGTGAGCGAGTCGGCAATGGCGACGTGCCGAGTCGGCACCGATATCGGCGGGCCGCCGTCCGGATCGGGCATTTCGCCATGGAGCAGGCGTTCAAGAGTAT
>DASWJP010000161.1:0-2786 GCA_036397065.1 Kiloniellales bacterium
CCGATGTGCTGGCCGTGCAGGAGGTCGAGCACATCGAGATTCTCAAGCAGTTCAATCGCGACAACCTGAACAACCTGTATCCGCACGTGGCCCTGGTGGAAGGCAACGATAGCCGCCTGATCGATGTGGGCGTGTTATCGAAGCTGCCGCTCGGTGCCATCACCTCGCATCAGACGGCGACCCACCCCGAGGATCCGGGGCGGCGGGTGTTCGGCCGCGATCTGTTGCAGGTGGAAATTCTCGATGCCGCCAGGAACAAGCTGTTCAACCTGTACAATACCCATTTGAAAAGCCATTTCGTGCCGGCCGGCGAGGACCCGGTGGCCGGGGCGCAACAGGCCAACACCCGGCGCCGGCGGCAGGCGGACGCCACCGCTCGCATCCTCAGCCGCATGGAGCGGCCGAACAGCCGTTTCGTTCTGGTCGGCGATATGAACGATCCGCCGGATTCGCCGCATTTGGCGCCGATGCTGGTTGCCGATGGCCAGCCCCTGGTCAATGCCCTGGTCTTGGCTCAGGAGACCCGCCCGGCCAAGGCGGAAACGCCGGGCCAAGGGCCGGGGCCGCAAAACCCCATGTGGACCCACCGCTTCAATCCTTCGGGGCCGGAGTTCCCGCGTTACGAGCTGTTCGATCAGATCTGGCTCAGCCAGGGTTTGGCCGGCCGGCTGACCGGCGCGCACATCGACCGCCGCGAAAATCACGGTGGCGACGGCAGCGACCATGACCCGGCGTGGATCGAATTGGATTTATGAGTACGGGAGGCAAGACCATGTTCGATACCGATGCTTTCGTCGAAGCGTGTAAGAAGGCGGTAGGCGAGGGGCAAAAGGCGGTGCGCGAGGTGGTGGCCGAAGCCGTCTCCGATCCGGCGGCGGTCATCAAGGCATTTGGCGAGCCGGCAAGTGCCGGCATAGTCCCGCTGTACCGGGCCCCCGATCTGACGATCATTCACTTCACGTGGGCCCCCTACATGTCGCTCATGCCCCACAATCATCAGATGTTCTCCGTGGTCGGCGTCTATGATGGCCGGGAGGACAATGTGTTCTGGCGGCGCTTGGAAGGAACCATCGAGGCGGCCGGTGCCGACTCCCTGGGTGCCGCCAATGTGGCCACCCTCGGCCGGGACATCATTCACTCGGTGGTCAATCCCATCGGCAAGATGACCTCGGCCCTTCACGTCTACGGCGGCGACTTCTTCGCCCCGGAGAAACCGCGCAGCGAATGGGATCACGAGACGTTGCAAGAGCGGCCGTGGGACGTGGACGGCGTGCGGCGAAGATTCAAGGACGCGGAAGCCCGGTCGAAGGTTGCGGCGGCTTTCTAGGCCCGGCATCTTGACCATGGCGCATCTCTCCACCCGCTGTTGCATCGCCGGCGGCGGCCCCGCCGGGTTGATGCTGGGCCTGTTGTTGGCGCGGGCCGGGGTCGAAGTCGTGGTGCTGGAAAAGCATGCCGACTTCCTGCGCGATTTTCGCGGCGATACCATCCATCCGTCGACCCTGGAGGTGATGCACGAGCTGGGATTTCTCGACGATCTCCTGCAACTGCCGTATCAGAAAGTCGCCCGCGTGGACGCGCAGTTCGGGGAGACGGTGCTGCCGTTCGCCGACCTGTCCCACTTGCCGACCCAGTGCAAGTTCATTGCCCTGATGCCGCAGTGGGATTTCCTGAGCTTCCTGGCGGACCGGGCAGCCCGCCATCCCACCTTCAAGCTGGTCATGTCCGCCGAGGTGACGGATCTGCTGATGGAGGGCGGCCGGTGCGTCGGCGTGCGCGCCGAAACGGCGGACGGGCCGCTCGATGTGCGCGCCGAACTGGTGGTCGGCGCCGATGGCCGCCAGTCCACGATGCGCGCCGGCGCCGGGTTGCATGTCGACGAATTGGGCGCACCGATGGACGTGCTGTGGTTTCGCCTGTCCCGCCTGGGCAGCGATCCGGCGGGGATCGTCGCCCGCTTCGACGTGGGCCGGCTGTTCGTCATGCTCAACCGCACCGACTATTGGCAATGCGCCTATGTCATTCCCAAGGGCACCGCCGAGCAGGTTCGCCAAGGCCGCCTCGATGACTTCCGCGCCAACGTCGCCGGTCTGGCGCCCTTCGCCAAGGATCGGGTCGCCGAAATCGCCTCGTGGGACGATGCCAAGCTGCTGACCGTGCGCGTCGACTGGTTGCCATGCTGGTATCGCCCGGGTGTGCTGTGCATCGGCGATGCCGCCCACGCCATGTCGCCGGTGGGTGGTGTGGGCATCAACCTGGCCATCCAGGATGCGGTGGCCGCGGCCAACATCCTGGCACAGCCCTTGCGGAACGGCCGAGTGACCACGGATCACCTCCGCCAAGTGCAACGCCGCCGTGCCTGGCCCACCCGCATGACCCAGCGCCTGCAGATCTTCATGCAAAACCGGCTGATCGCGCCGGTGCTCGGCAGCCGCCAACAGATCGCACCGCCTCTGCCGTTCCGGCTGATGAAGCATTTCCCGGTGCTACGCCGCCTGCCCGCCCGCATCATCGGCATGGGCTTCCGCCCGGAGCATGTGCGAGATCCCGAAATCCAGAGTTCGGCTAGAGCAGCCCAAGGTTAGTCAGAATCGATTAGGGATTCCCTTTTTGTTGGTGATGTGATTCAAGCTATCTGCTGCAGAAGGAGGCCAGCAGATATGGCTCGACCGCTTTCCATGGATCTTCGTGCCCGCGTCGTTGCCCGCCACCAGTCGGGCGAGAGCATCCGTGCTGTGGCTTCGGTTTTCGAGATTGCGCCGTCTTCTGTCTCGAAGTGGTCGCAA
>DASWJP010000162.1:0-7344 GCA_036397065.1 Kiloniellales bacterium
CCTCGGAGATCCTCGCATCCATCGGGATCACACTCGGCAAGGCCATCGCCTTCGTCGCCGTGATGCTTCTGGTCGGCCAGCGCGTCATCCCGTGGATACTTCACTATATCGCCCATACCGGCTCGCGCGAGCTGTTCCGCCTGGGCATCCTGGCGCTTGCCCTTGGGGTCGCCTACGGTGCCGCCGAACTCGTCGGCGTCTCCTTCGCCCTTGGCGCTTTCTTCGCCGGCCTGGTGCTCAGCGAATCCGAACTCAGCCAACGGGCCGCCGCGGAGGCCTTGCCGCTGCGCGATGCCTTTGCCGTCCTCTTTTTCGTGTCGGTCGGCATGCTGTTCGACCCGGCGATCTTTCTGCGCGAGCCGTGGCCGATACTCGGTACGGTCCTGATTGTGACCATGGTCAAACCAGCCGCGGCATTTTTCGCGATGCGGATGTATCGCTACCCACTTGCCACCGCGCTTACCGTGGCGGCCAGCCGCACACAGATCGGCGAGTTTTCCTTCATACTCGCCGGCCTTGGCGTGGGCCTCGGCCTGTTACCCGTCGAGGGGCGGGACCTCGTACTGGCGGGCGCCATGCTCTCGATCGTCGCCACGCCGGCGTTCTTCCTGGTGCTCGATCGGGCAAAGCCGTGGGTCACGGCCCGGGTCGGTGCCCAGGCGAGCCGGCCGGAGGATACACCAGAGACCCCGCCGACGGCTGAGCTGCCGACCACCGCACTCACAAATCACACTGTCGTTGTCGGCTTCGGCCGGGTTGGCAGCGTCGTGTGCGACACCCTGCGACGGCAAAACGAGCGGATCCTGGTGATCGAGGAAAGGCCCGAGTATGCCGACCGGGCACGAAGGCTGGGCATCGAAGTCCTGTTCAGCCACGCGCCGACGCCGGGCTTGACGGAAGCGGCAAATTTCTCCGGCGCGCGCCGGTTGTTCATTGCCATCCCCGAAAGCTTCGAGGCCGGGCAGATCGCCGAACAGGCGCGCGCGGCGAACGCGGGCCTGCAAATCATAGCCCGGGCGCATTCGGATGCCGAAGCCGAGCATTTGCGAAAATACGGCGCGGATGCCGCCATCATGGGCGAGCGTGAACTCGCCTACGCCATGCTGGCCCGAGCGTTCGGCAAGCGCGAAGCGGGCGGGATCGGCAACGAACCCGCGAAGTAGAAGGCGCCAGGAGAGCCCGTCTGAAGACCCGCGGCGTCAAGCACCTGATCGATGATCTGGCCGAGATGGCGGGCGGTAGGTAAGTGCTTGGCCAGCTGTGAACCGCACAGTTTGCGATTGCAAATTAAGGCTGGATCGCCTGGGCTTCCTTTGCCGCCCCGGCTTGCTTCTCCTGCTTCGCCAAATCGAACAGCTGAAACAACACCTCCGGCGCATGCGCCCCGGCCAGGGCGTGCTGGCCGTTGAAGATGAAGCAGGGGACGCCGTTGATGCCGGCCTGGCGGGCGGCGTGGTCTTCGCTGCGCACCGCCGCCACTTCGTCGTCGCCGGACAGGTAGGTACGCACCGCCTGGTCATCCAGGCCGGCGGCCTGGGCGACGGCGGCGAGAACATCCCGGTCGCCGATATCCTCGGCGTGCTGGAAATAGGTGTCGAACAGGCCCTCGACCACCTCATCCTCGCGGCCGTGGGTGGCGGCGAAGCGGATCAGGCGGTGGGCATCGACCGTATTGGGCGTGCGCTTCATGCGGTCGAAGGCAAAGTCGATGCCCTCGCTCTCGCCGGCCGCCAGCACCTGGTCGTAGACGACCTGGGCGTTGGCGGCTCCGCCGAATTTGACGGCCAGGTAGCGCTGGCGATCCATGCCCTCCGCCGGCATGTCCGGGTTGAGCTGAAAGGCCCGCCAGCGCCGGGTCAGGCCGGGCTGCGGCCGCATGGTCAAGGCCCGCTCCAGTCGCCGCTTGCCGATGAAGCACCACGGGCAGATCACGTCGGAGAAGATATCGATATGCATGGAAACCTCGGAGCCTGCGGGGGCGGTGAATGGCGCGCGGGCTTGACCTTTCGCGCCCGCCGCCCAACCATAGCGCGGAACCAACGACGGGTGAAACCCCGGCTCCCACGGATGTGATCCGGGGAGCGGGTGAGGGCGCATGAGAGGGCGCACTGGGAGCAGATGACAGGCGCGACGTCCATTTTCGAGCAGGACCTGGAGCGTTGCGCCGCCAACACGGCGCCGCTGACACCGCTCACCTATTTGCGCCGGGCGGCCGGCGTGTTTCCGGACAAGACGGCGGTCATTCATGGGACGGCGCGCACCACTTATGCAGAATTGTACGCGCGGTCCTGCCGCCTGGCCTCGGCCCTGGCCAAGCGGGGCATAGGGCGCGGCGATACGGTGGCCATCCTGGCGCCGAACACGCCGGCCATGCTGGAGGCGCACTACGGCGTGCCCATGGCCGGGGCGGTGCTCAACGCCCTCAATTTCCGCCTGGACCCGGCGACCATCGCTTTCATCCTCGACCACGGCACGGCGAAGGTGCTGCTGTGCGACCGGGAGTTCGCGGCCACTGCACGGGAGGCCCTGGCCCTCGCCAAGGTGAAGCCCCTGGTCGTCGATATCGAGGATGTCCTGGCGCCGGCCGGCGAAACCATCGGCGCCTTGTCCTACGAGGCGCTTCTGGCCGAGGGGGATCCGGACTCCGATGCGGGCGAGCCGGCGGACGAGTGGCAATCGCTCAGCCTGCTCTACACCTCCGGCACCACGGGCAATCCAAAGGGCGTGGTCTACAGCCACCGCGGCGCCCACCTCAATGCCTTCGGCAACATGATCACCTTCGGCTTGCGGTCAGACTCGGTCTATCTGTGGACCCTGCCCATGTTCCATTGCAACGGCTGGACCTTTACCTGGGCGGTCACCGCCGCCTGCGGCACCCATGTCTGCCTGCGCAAGGTGGAACCGGCACCAGTCTATGCGGCCATAGTCGAACATGGCATCACCCATATGTGCGGCGCGCCGGTGGTGCTCACAATCCTGGCGCACGCGCCGGCTGAGGCGAAGAAGACCTTTCCGCAAACCGTGGAGATCGCCACCGGCGGCGCCGCCCCGCCAAGCGCCGTCATCGAAGCCATGGAGGCCAACGGCTTTCGCGTCACCCACCTCTATGGCCTGACCGAGACTTATGGGCCGGCCACCGTGTGCGCGTGGCAGGAAGGGTGGGCCGACCTCAGTGACCGGCAACGGACCGAGCGCATGGCCCGCCAAGGGGTGCGCTATGTCACCATGGACGACGCCATGGTGGCGGCGCCGGAGGATCTGGCCGTGCTGCCCCGGGACGGGCGTACCCTGGGCGAGATCATGCTGCGCGGCAATACGGTCATGAAGGGCTACTACAAGAACCCGGCGGCCACCGCCGAGGCGTTTCGCGGCGGCTGGTTGCACACCGGCGATCTGGCGGTCTGCCACACCGACAGCTACATGGACGTGAAGGACCGCTCCAAGGACGTGATCAACTCCGGCGGCGAGAACATCTCCAGCCTGGAGGTGGAGGAGGCGCTTTATCGCCATCCCAAGGTGCTGGAAGCCGCCGTGGTCGCCCGCCCCGATGAAAAGTGGGGCGAGACTCCGTGTGCCTTTGTCACCGCCAAGCCGGGGGCCGATCTCGACGAGGCGGAGATCATCGACTATTGCCGCGGCGTGCTGGCCAGGTTCAAGGTGCCAAAAACCGTGATCTTCGGACCGCTGCCCAAGACCTCGACCGGCAAGATACAGAAATTCGTCCTGCGCGATCAGGCGAGGGATTTGTGAGCGATATGAGCGTCTCCACGCAAACTACAGCGGGCCGGTTCGACGTGGAGGGGCGGGTGGCCATCGTCACCGGCGCCTCCAGCGGCCTGGGCCGGCAGTTCGCCCTGACCCTGGCCCGGGCCGGGGCCAAGGTGGCCATCGCCGCGCGGCGGCAGGACCGCTTGACCGAGTTGACCCGGCAGATTCAATCCTTCGACGGCCGCGCCATGCCGATTCCCCTGGACGTCACCGACGCCGCCTCGGTGGCCGAGTGCGTGCGCGCCGCCGAAACCGAGCTGGGACCGATCTCGATCCTGGTGAACAATGCCGGCATCGCCGTCGATACCCCGTTTCTCGACCTGAAGGTATCCGATTGGGACCGGGTGCTGGACACCAACCTGAAAGGCGCTTGGCTGATGGCGCAGGAGACGGCGCGCCACATGGTCCGGCTCAAGCATGGCGGCAGCATCATCAACATCGCCTCGATCCTCGGCCTGACCGCGGTCAGCCGGGTGGCCAGCTATTGCGCCGCCAAAGCCGGTTTGGTGAATTTGACCCGGGCCATGGCCGGGGAGTTGGCCCGGCACGACATTCGCGTCAATGCGTTGGCGCCGGGCTACATCGAAACCGACATCAACCGGGCCTACCTGAAAAGCGACGGCGGCCGCGCCCTGATCGACCGGGTGCCCATGCGCCGGGTCGGCCTGCCCGAGGATCTGGATGGGGCCCTGCTGTTCCTGGCTTCCGATGCTTCGGCGTATGTGACCGGCTCTGTGCTGGTGGCCGATGGCGGGCTGTCGGCGATTCTTTAGTTCTTTTCTGCAATTAGCGGATCGGATTGCGCATGGACTTTAACCTGGATCCAACGGTGGACGCCCTGCGCCGCCGCTACCGCGCCTTTGTCGATGCGCATATCATCCCGCTCGAATCCGACCCGGCCGCTTATGACGAGCACGATAACATCCGTCTCGACCGCCTGAACGAGCTGCGCGCCAAGGCCAAGGCGGACGGCCTGTGGGCACCGCAGATGCCGAAGGCGCGCGGCGGCCTGGGCTTGCCGGTCGGCGCCATGGCCGTGTGCTACGAGGAGATGGGGCGGTCGATCTTCGGCCCCGCCGTCTTCAACTGCGCCGCCCCCGACGACGGCAACATGATGGCGTTGGAGAAGACCGCCACCGACACCCAGAAGGCCAAATGGCTCCAGCCCATCGTCGACGGCAAGGTGCGCTCGGCCTTCGCCATGACCGAGCCGGCCCCTGGCGCGGGTTCCGATCCGTCGGCCATGCGTACCACCGCCGAGAAGCGCGGCGGCAAGTGGATCATCAACGGCCGCAAGTGGTTCATCACCGGCGCCGATGCGGCGCAGCACAACATCCTGATCGCCCGCACCTCCGGCGATGCGCGTAAGGGCCTGACCGCCTTCCTGGTGGACAGCGACCAGCCGGGCTGGCGGATCGCCCGGCGCATTCCGATCATGGGGCCGGAGGAGCACGGCGGCCACTGCGAGATCGCCATCGACAACCTGGAAGTGCCGGACGAGAACCGCCTGATGGAGATCGGCGACGGTTTGAAGGTGACGCAAATCCGCCTCGGCACGGCGCGCCTGACCCATTGCATGCGCTGGCTGGGCATGGCCAAGCGGGCCCTGGAGATCGCCGCGCCCTACGTAGCAGAGCGGGAAAGTTTCGGCCTCAAGCTGAGCGCCCACGAAGGCGTGCAATGGATGCTGGGTGAAGCCGCCATGGCCATCGAGATCGGCCGGATGCTGACCATGAAGGCCGCCCTGCGGCTGGAGGCGGGGGATCGCGCCCGCAAGGAAGTCTCCATGGCCAAGGTGCAGGTGGCCGATGCCTTGCACAAGGCCATCGACACGGCGATCCAACTGTGCGGCGCGCGCGGCTATTCCAACGACACGCCGCTGTCGTGGATGTATCGCTACGCGCGGCAAGCGCGTCTGGTGGATGGCGCCTCCGAGGTGCACAAGATGGTCCTGGCCCGCATGGCCCTGGAGGAGGGGGTCGACTTCTGGGGCTGGCCGTGAACGCGCGCGCCGAGCGCCTGGCGGCGGCCCGGCCGGCGCTGGAATCCTATCTCGCCGCCGCCGCGCAAGCCGGCACCGCCCGCATCGGCGTCATGGAGCAATTGTCCGGCGGCGCCATCCAGGAAAACTGGTTACTGATCGTTGATTTCGCCGGCGGTGTTCAGGATGGCCGTCAGGAACTTGTGCTGCGAACCGATGCGCCGACCTTAGTCCCGGTCAGCCTGTCGCGGGCACAGGAATTCGCCGTACAGAGCGCCGCCTGGCAGGCCGGGGTAACCGTGGCCGAGCCGATGTGGCTGTGCGAGGACCCGGCGGTGCTGGGTCAACCGTTCTATATCATGCGCCGGGTTGCCGGGGAGGCTTTGGGTCGCCGGGTGGTGGCCGATACCTCGTTGGGCGGCAATCGAGCGGCACTGGCCGAGCGTTTGGGGCGGGAGTTAGCGCGCCTGCATACCATCACGCCGCCGCGCGCCGATTTGCCATTTCTGGAAATGCCCGACCCGGACCCGGCGTGCGCCACGGTCTTTCAGTACCGGGCCCATCTCGATGCCCTCGGCACGCCGCGGCCCGGGTTGGAGTGGGGCCTGCGTTGGTGTGAGCGCCATGCCCCGCCAGCCGGCGAGATCGTCCTGGTGCACCAGGATTTCCGCACCGGCAACTACATGGTGGATGCGCAAGGCCTGACGGCGATTCTCGATTGGGAGTTCTGCGCCTGGGGCGATCCGATGAGCGATATCGGCTGGTTCTGCGCCCGCTGCTGGCGGGTTGGCCGCGATGATCTGGAGGCCGGCGGCATTGCCGCTCGGGCACCATTCTATGGCGGCTACGAGGCGGTCTCGGGCCGCCGTATCGAACCGGAGCGAGTCGCCTATTGGGAGATGATGGCGCACCTTCGCTGGGCGGTGATCGCCTTGCAGCAGGGCCGGCGCACGACGGCCGGTGGCGAGGCTTCGCTCGAGTTGGCCCTGACCAGCCGCCTGTACCCGCCGGCCTTGGAACTGGCCGTGCTCGAAGCCACGGCACCGGCGGCGGGGGCGGGTGCATGACGCACAGCCAGCAGGACTCGGCACGGCTGCTCGAACTGGCCCGCGCCGCGCTGGCGGAAGAGATTGTGCCGGCTCTGCCGGAAGACGCCCGCTATGGCGCCCGCATGGTCGCCAATGCCATGGCCATCGCGGCGCGCGAGATGACCGCCGGTGAGGATACGGCCCAGGCCGAGCGCGCCGCCCTGGCGAAGTTGTACGATGAGCCGCCGACGCCGCCCGGCCGCGCCGATGCGGAAACCATCGACGAAGCGCTGGACCGGCTCAATTGGTGGCTGGTCGCCGAGATCCGCGCCGGCCGCCGCGACGGCGATGGGCGCGTGCACGCCCTTCTGCGCCAGGCCGCCCGCGCCCGACTGCGCCTGGTCAATCCCAAGGCATTACTGGACGAGGATCAATAGACCGCCCGGCCGCCGGACAGATCGAACACCGCGCCGGTCGAGAACGAGCACTCCTCCGAGGCCAGCCAGGCGATCATTGCGGCGGCCTCGTCCGGCCGGCCGAAACGGCCGATGGGCATGCGGGAGAGCA
>DASWJP010000163.1:0-8274 GCA_036397065.1 Kiloniellales bacterium
GCCGATCACATCGGTAATCATGCCCTCCATCTTGTCGAAGAGGATCGGAATGGCCCCGCCCTCGAAGGCGCTGTGGGCCATCATGAACACGACGATACCGGGGCCGATGTAGGCGAACAGGCTGATCCCGGGCCGGATCTCGCCGCCGCCCAAGGCAAAATGAAAGATGGCCAGAAACAACAGGGCCGAGGTCGCCGGCCCGGCCAGGCTCTCCCAGGCATAGCGATAGAAGCGGACCGTTTCCCGTCTATAAAGAGCGCCCACGCCGCGCCAATTCACCGCCCCGAAGCGGCGCGGCGCGGGCGCCATCGCCATGGGCTGGAGCATCGACCCTATCCTAGGGCTTCAGCCGGTAGCCGGTGGCGAACATGCGATGCGCCAGCAGCCAGAGCAGGGCGTTGACCGTGGGCACCACGATCAGGCCCAGGGCGATGACGCTGTCGGCCCGGCCGATGAAGCCGTAGCGCATGCCGTCGATCAGGAAAAAGAACGGATTGAAGTGGGCGACGATTTGCCACGCCTCCGGAAGGCGCTCGATGGAGTAGAATGTGCCGGAGAGGAAGGACAGCGGCGTGATGACGAAATTGGTCACCGCCGCGATATGGTCGAATTTTTCCGCCCATATGCCACCGATCATGCCGAGCAGGGAGAGCATCAGCGCGGCATTGACCGCGTGGAACAAGAGGATCGCCGGATCATGAATGCGCAGCGGCACGAACACCCACATGGCCAGGCCGGCGGCCAGACCGACCGCCAGGCCGCGGGTGACGCCGCCGCCAGCGATGCCCAGGGTCAACTCAGCCGCGGACAGCGGCGGCATGAGCACATCGACGATGTTGCCTTGCACCTTGGCGATGAGCAGGGAGGACGAGGTGTTGGCGAAGGCATTCTGCATCATGGTCATCATGATCAGGCCCGGCGCCAGGAACTCGACGAACGGCACGCCGGCGGCCTGCCGCCCGGCGCCGCCCAAGGCCAACGCGAAGATGGCCAGGAACAACAGCGTGGTGACCACCGGGGCCAACAGCGTCTGGGTGAAGACGTTGAGGAACCGCCGGACTTCCTTGAGATACAAGGTCCACAGGCCGCGCCAATTGACGGCGCCGATGATGCGCGGCGCCGGCGGGTGCGCCTGCGCGAAGATGGGCTCCATGGCCGTTCACATAGCCCCGGTGGCGCGCCCGTGCAAGCGCCGGCGACCGGAGGCGGCCGATGAAGCCGCGCCGCGGCCCGCGCCAGGCGACTCCCGACTATTTGCGCAAGGCCGCCCTGTTTTACCTGGAGCGCTATGCCAGTTCGGTGGCCAATCTGCGCCGCTTGCTGATGGCCAAGGTGGCGCGCTCGGCCACCGCCCACGGCACCGACCCGGCCGCCGGCGCCGCCACCGTGGAGGCGTTGCTGGCCGAATTGGTGCGCGGCGGCCTGCTGGACGATGCCCGCTATGCGGAAGGCCGGGCCGTGGCCCTCACCCGGCGCGGCGCCTCGATCCGCGCCATCCGCGGCCGCCTGGCCAGCAAGGGGGTCGCGGCGGCGCATATCGATCGAGCCTTGGCGCAGGTGCGGGACGAGATGGCGGAGCCGGACTTGGCGGCGGCGCTGACCTTTGCCCGCCGCCGGCGCCTTGGTCCGTATCGGAGCGCCGCCAACCGGGTGGAACACCGCGAACGCGACCTGGCGGCCCTCGGCCGGCAAGGCTTTCCCTACGAGGTGGCGCGCCGCGTGATCGAGGCGGACGATGCCGCCGCCTTGGAAGATGAAATCGCCGAGCTCTAGGTGGGGGCGCAAGGTGGGGACGGCGCCCATAGTTTTGCCAAAATCGGCCTGCAACATCAGTCCTGTGTACCGTCACACCGGGGTCCATACCGGGGTTCCATCACGCCGCATTGAATTGACACCGCCCCTGTGCATGGACCATAGACTGGCTCGGCGGGGGATTGTTTTGTTGGAGGAATTTTTATGAAATCGGCCGTTTCTTTGGCTGCCGCATTACTCATGGCCCTTGGCTTGGCGGCCAGCCCGGCCCTTGCCGCCGGTTCGGATAGCGGGTCGTCGTCGGCCAAGCAGGATCCGAACTACGTCGCCGCCAAGACGCAGATCGATGGCGGCAACTATGCCGCCGCCGTGCCGCTGCTCGAGCAGGTGGTGGCCAGCGATCCCAAGAACGCCAATGCCTACAACTATCTAGGCTATAGCTACCGTAAAACGGGCAACACGGACGCGGCCCTTGTGAACTATGAAAAGGCCCTGGCCCTGGTGCCGGATCATCGCGGCGCCAACGAGTATCTGGGCGAGCTGTATCTGGAGATGGGCCAGCTGGACAAGGCGAAGGAGCGTCTCAAGGTGCTCGACGGCGCCTGCTTCTTCGGCTGCGAGGAGTACACCGACCTCAAGGAAGCGATCAGCGCCTACGAGGCCAAGACCGGCGGCTGACCGGGCGCTGCGCCGCCGTTCGGCAGATCGAGAACGCGGGCAACCGCGATCACGGCCAGGCGGCCGGTGCGGCCGCGCAACTCGATCTCGCGCCGGGGAAAGGCCGCGAGATCGAGGCCGGAATGCGCCGCCACCGGCGCCGAGATGACCAGTTCGACATCCAGCTCCTTGCTCATGGCCTCCAGGCGGCTGGCCGTGTTGACCGCATCGCCGACGGCGGTGAGCGACGTGGCCGCCTTGTATCCCAACTCACCGACGATCACCGGGCCGCTGTGGATACCGATGCCGATGCGCAACGGTTCCGGCAAATCGTGGGCCAAGGCGCGGTTGAGCTCCGCCAGCCGCTCGGCCATGGCGCGGGCGGCGGCCAGGGCCGCGCGGGCGCCGGCGTCGATGCCCCCATCGACGCCGAAGAGAGCCATCACCCCATCGCCGATGAATTTGTCGATGCGCCCGCCCGATTCTTCCACCGCATGGCCCATGGCGGCGAAATAACGATTGAGGATGAAAACCACGTCATAGGGCAGCTTATGCTCGGCCAGGGCGGTAAAACCGCGCAGGTCGGCGAACAGGATCGCCAATTCCCGCTCCTCGCCTTGCCGGTGCGGCGCCCGGGCCAAGGCGTGCTTCGGCGTGGCGGTTGCCGGCAACAGCGGCGTGACCTCCACTTCGCCCGTCGGCCGGGTCTGGCAGGCCAGGCGCACCGACGGCGCGGCGGAGATGCGCTTGAGCACCGCCGCTTCCGCCTCGCTGGGCGTTTGCAGATGGCGTAACCCGGCGCCGATGCGTACACGGCAGGTCGAACACCGGCCGCGGCCGCCGCACACCGAAGCATGCGGGATGCCGGCTCCGCGGCTGGCTTCCAGGATGGAGGTGCCGGGGGTCACCGCCACGCGCCGGCCATTGGGATAGGCGATGTGCACCAAACCCCGGCGCCGGGCCAGCAGTAAGCGTACCCAGCGGGCCACCAGAACCGCCGCCAGCAGCCCCGCCAGACCGGTGATGATCGCCGTATCCAGACGGTAGATCAGGGCTACCTGCTCGTCATTGGCCGGATGGATGCGCGCCAGTGCCTGGTTCAGCCAGGCCGGATCGGCGGCCAGGCGCATCACCGCGCGGCCGCCGTCGAAGAAGCCGATTAGCGCCAGCACCGGCACGATCAACGCGGCGCCATAGAGAGCCGGCACCGCCCGCGAGTACCAGCGCTTCAGGCGCAGCCAATAGTGCATGCCGATGCACCCGTGCAGCCAGGCGACCAGAACCACCAGCACCTGCTTGGCCAGGAGAACCGGGCTGAAGACGAAGTAGACCAACAGGACGTAGGTGTACGTATCCTCGACGCTGAAGGCCGCATGGGCCAGACGCGTGCCGAGAATGTGCAGAGCCAGCAGCGGCGGAATGGACAAGCCGAGAATCAGTTGCGTTGCCTGCCACATGGGCATGGCCAAGCGGCGGCGGCGGTAGATGGCGGCCAGCGCAAAGCCGAAATGCAGCAACAGCGAACCGTAGAGCAGCACCGTGCCCAGCGGATGGCGCCAGACGGCCAGAAATACTCGGCGGCCGGCCTCGAGCGCGTCGAGCGAAACCAGGCCGAGCGCATGATTGAGCTGGTGGGTCAGCAGATAGGTGAACAGCACCAGGCCGGTGAACAGATGCAGGCGGCGGCTCATAGACTCAATCCCAGCGGCCCAATCCGGTGGCCCAATACAGTGGCGATGATACGGGCCGGCGTTCGGTGTGGAAATCGCTTTCGAGGCGGCGGCCCCCGCCATACAATGAGCGCCCATCGATATCGGTAGACCGATCAATGACTTCAGCTTCGGATTCCCCACGGCGCGGCAATCCCGCCGGCGCCCAAGCCCTGCCGCCCATGGGCTATGTGCTGCTGGGCAGCCTGACGCTGTTCTGGGGCCTCAACTGGCCGACCATGAAGATCGTGCTGGACGAGATGCCGGTGTGGACCTTCCGCAGCCTGTGTCTGATCGCCGGCGGCGGTGCCCTGCTGATCGTCGCCCGGCTGAGCGGACGATCGCTGCGCGTTCCCACCAGCGAGATTTGGCCGCTGATTGTCTGTGCCGTGTTCAACATCGTCGGCTGGCATCTGTTTTCCGGCTATGGCGTATCGCTGATCGAATCCGGCCGCGCCGCGATTATCGCCTTCACCATGCCCGTGTGGGCGGCGGTCCTGGGCTGGTTCATGCTCGGCGAGCGGTTGACAAGGACTGCATTGATTGGCTTGGCGCTCGGCGTGATCGGCCTGGCGGTGCTGATGGGATCCGATCTTGCGCACCTGGGCACGGCACCGTTGGGGGCCCTGTTCATGTTGGGCGCCGCCGTGTCGTGGGCCGCCGGAACGGTCCTGATGAAACGCTATACGTGGTCCATCCCGGTCGGTGTCCTGGCCGGCTGGCAGCTCTTGATCGGCGCCGTGCCGGTGACCATCGGCGCCGTCGTGATCGATCCCTTGACCAATCCGCTGGCGATGAGCGGCACGGCCCTGGCGGCGCTCGTCTATGTACTGACCATGCCCATGGCGTTCTGCCATTGGGCCTGGTTCGCGGTGGTGCGCCTGTTTCCGGCGGCCATCGCGGCCGCCGGCACGCTGGCCATCCCCGTGGTCGGCGTTCTGTCGGGGGTCATCATGTTGGGCGAACCGCTGGGTTGGCGCGAAGTGTCCGCCCTGGTTCTGGTCTGTGCCGCCCTGGTGTTTGTTCTGCTTATTCCCGCTTGGCGCGGGAGCGCGCGGAAAGGCGCTCAGATCAAGCGGTAGCGCGTGCGGTCCTGGAGCGCCGCGGCGGAGAGGGTCTTGCGATCCCGCCGGCGCGCCTCGTTGGTCAGCGCCGCATGCTCGACGCCCTGGGCATCTCGGTAGACCGTGACCACCTGCCAAACGGCCACGGGTCCGCCCACTTGCGAGAAGCGCTGGCCGATTTGGATCTTGGTACGCATGGCCTGTTGTTTCACAGCTGACATCCGGCCTTTCGTTCCGGTCGACCGCATGACTCTCGTGATGCAGGTATATACGTCACGGCGGTGGCTACGTCACGGGGATGCATGCGAAATGGGGATGCCAGTGAAATGTGGGGCGGGCGTGGATGCCGCCGTCCCCGCCAATGTGCCGCGCGCGAAGTGCGGAGAAGCGGCCACCACTTCTCCGGGAGAACGTGAACGATCTGTTCCATTCAAGCGAAACTGATGGCGCGGATGAAACCCATCCGTTCCTCTCTCGCCCTCGTTTGCTCTAGGCCGGCAACTCCCACCGTACTTCATCGATCGCCCGAAAGGCTTCGATGTCGGTCAGATCCGGCCGCGCCTGCTGCAACTCCCGGACGACCCGGTTGGTTTGCCCCGGATAGTCGAGTCCGGCCGCGCGCGCGTCGGCCAGGGCCGACCGGATCACCCGCTCCAAATACCTCTCCATGAACCCTTCCCCACTGCTTCAAGCCCATCCCGATCCTGATGGGCAATTCGACAGCATCTTACACCGGGATAACGACAGCAAGCCATTGAAAAGACGTAAGTATGCCACGAACACGTGGGCCATTTTCAACGGTTTTCGGCAGTTTACGCACCATTTACCCGGGACTTATGCCGACCTGGGTCCGGCCGTCTAAATCTTAACCCAACCAAGTAGATAGAATAGGCCGACGAATACCACGAGACCGACCAGGATACCTTCCACCCGGTAAAGCCTGTTCCGGCCCTCGTCGCCGGATTGATTGCTTTCCCTAACTGACCTGTACATCCATGCCTCCATTGCTGCACTCGGCAGGCAAGGACCGGAGATCCCCTCTTCCTCTGGGCCCCAACCCCAACATCCCCCATTCGTTAGGGAAAGCTTAGCACAGATCGACCCGGGATGTCCCGCCTCTGATAAACGCCGCACATTGAGGCGGCGGGACCTGAAGTCAGGCAGGGGGTGGTCCGATCGGGACCCGGTCCGGCAAAATCGTGCCGCACCCCGAGCCGGGCGTACCGACCGTTTGTCATGCTAACGCGTTGGCTGGGCTGCGTTTTGCCTTAAGGCGATGTTAACCAACTCATCAGACTATGTGGCGCGCCCGGGAAGACTCGAACTCCCAACCTTCTGATCCGTAGTCAGACGCTCTATCCATTGAGCTACGGGCGCATCGCGAAGGGCGACCACAGCATGAGAATGCTTTGGTGGCCAGTAAGGCGGCGGGACAGTACGCGAAGCAAACCGTGTGTGCAAGATCATCAAAACCTTTGCGAATCACATGGAGTCCAGGCAACGTGACCCAGGGAGATCTGACTTGTACACCCAGAACCCATCCAGTACTATCGGCGGACGCTTCGGGGGGGGCAGGTGCAACCAGTTCTTTCTTGGATGAAAGCTGCGTTGAACCGGCAGTATTTGGCGGGCATCTGTATGTATAAACGCGGTACCCAACTTCGACGTACTGCCGAAGTGCTTGCGGTTTCGTTTTTCCTGGCCGGGTGTGCCATCGCCGACAATACGCTGCTGCCGTCGCTGACCGGCGAAGCGCCGTCGAGCACGACGACGCAGACGGCCACGGCCGCCTCGGATTCCGGCAACGCCGCGCCGCAGGTGGCGCAAGGCTCGGGGCCGGCCTTCGGCACGACCACGTTCGAGGCGCCCGGGGTCACCCCGGCGCAGCCCAGCGGGACCCATGTCGGGCAGAAGATCGAGGAATTGCGGGCCGATCTGGCGCGGCTGCAGTCGCGCATGACGGAACACAACGACCAATTGCAAGCTCACCGGGCGGCGGCCCGGCGCAGCGCCACCGCGTATCACAACCTGGTCGGCTTGATAAATGCCCGGCTGCAGGTGGGCACCACACCGGGCAACCCGGAGCTGGTGGCCCAGTGGAACGAGGCGCAGGGGGAATTGAACAAGGTCGGCGAAAGCATTTCGAGTTTGAACACCCTGTCCAACGAATCCTCATCCACATCGGCCCTGGCGGCCTTCCTGCTGGAATCGACGCGCGCCACCTTCGGCCTGCGCGGCGCCATCGAGGAGGATCACCGGCAACTGGCGGTGCTGGAGGACGAGGTCAGCAAGACGGTGGTGGTCATTGACCGGCTGCTCAACGAGCTGACCGAGGACGTGGCGCGGGCGCAGAACTATTTCGCCGCCGAGCGTTCGAACCTGACCGCCATGCAGGTGGCCATCGACAACGGCGAGTATATCGGCTCCAGCCTGGCCAGCCGCGCTTACGGCGTGCCGGCCCCGGCCCCGGCCGGCGGCGGTGCCGCCATGGTGGGCCAGCGCCAGCCCCTGGTGGTGATTCGCTTCAACCAGGATAAGGTCGACTACGAGCAGGCGTTGTTCACCGCCGTCAGCCGCGCCCTGGAGCGGAAGCCGAATGCCGCTTTCGATCTGGTGGCGGTGGCCCCGAACGTAGGCACGCCGGCGCAGGTTTCCCTGGCCACCAGCCGGTCGCGGCGCAATGCCGAGGGGGTGCTGCGGACCCTGACCAACATGGGCCTGCCGAGCGAGCGGATCACCTTATCGGCGACCAACAGCGCAGGCGCCCAGGTCAACGAGGTGCACGTCTACGTGCGCTGATCCTCGGTTCGCGCCGATTCCACTACGCACTGATTTCCCATCCGGGCGCTGAGTCCCGGCTGCGGCCCGCCGCGGGACCGTTTTTCCGGCCGGGCGCGGGGGCACCTTTTTGCCAGTGCACCACCATATCTAGAGCCCTGGCGGGCAAAAAAACACAAAATTTGGTTGACGGCTCGATTCGCGGCCTGTTATGAGAGTCGCGCAGGTGCATGGACGCGGGTCCACGAATACCAACCTGACGACCAAGGCCCGGTGCCGTTTCGGATGCTCATGTAGAGCCCGGAGAGTGCCGG
>DASWJP010000164.1:0-11145 GCA_036397065.1 Kiloniellales bacterium
GTCTGCTCGACACCGACGGTGATCACATCCAGATCGAGGATCACGGCCACATCGGTGGTCAGGATTTCGATGAAATGCTCGAAGCTGCGCGCCGTGAGCAGGGCGAGGATCGCCTTGTGCACGCGTGCCTGGGCGCTGAGATTTCCGCGCCCGGTGGCAACCAGCGCATCGCGCGCCGCCGCCATGTCCGCGAGGTCCTTGCGCAGACGCTCGACCATGAACTGCTGCAGATCGACAATGCCATCGCCGTGGTTGCGCGCCGGCGGCGACAGCACGTCCCAAAGGTCCGGCCGGCGGGCAAAGAAATCCGGGTGCTGGCGCAGAAATTTCGCCACGCCGTTGGCGGTCGGCGTTTCCCGCTCGGCGGTGACGGCCGGCTTCTTGCCGGCGCCGCCCTCAGCCGCGGCGTCTTGCCGGTTTTGCGTCATGGATGCCCTGCGCTGGCTGCTTCAGAATGGCTTGTCCGGTCTTGGCCCAATCGGCAAGGAACGCCTCCAGGCCCTTGTCGGTTAACGGATGCTTGAACATGGCGCGCAACACCGGCGGCGGGAGGGTGGCCACATGGGCGCCCATCTTCGCCGCTTCCACCACATGCTCCGGCGTGCGCACCGAGGCCACCAGGATCTCGGTGGTGAAGCCGGGATAGGCGCTGTAGATCTCCACCAGATCGGCGATCAGACCCAGGCCATCGGCACCGACATCATCCAGGCGGCCGATGAACGGCGAGATGTAGCGGGCGCCCGCCTTGGCGGCGAGAATCGCCTGCGCCGCCGAAAAGCACAGGGTGACGTTGACCGGCGTGCCCTCGTCGGTCAGCACACGGCAGGCTTTCAGGCCATCGGGAGTCAGCGGCACCTTGATGACCACGTTCTTGGCGATCCCGGCCAGATAGCGACCTTCCGCCAGCATGCTGGGCGTATCGGTGGCGGTGACCTCGGCGCTGACCGGTCCGGGAATGGCGGTACAGATATCGCGCAGGACCTCGATGAAATCGCGCCCGGTCTTGGCGACCAGCGACGGATTCGTGGTCACGCCGTCGACCAATCCGGTGGCCGCCAGATCGCGAATCTCGGCCACGTCCGCTGAGTCGATGAAAAAACGCATGCTCTGATAACAACCCTTTTCTGCCGAGGGCCGGCACGGCGATAGCCTCTGCCGGGAGCCTCCGGTAGAGTGTAGCCCATGCCAGATCGCCATACCAGCGCGGCCCGTGCCCGGCGGAAGCTCTTGGATTCCGTCATGAATCCGGACGCGACTCCGACGCCGGACTCGACTGGCGAGCGCGTCCAGGTGCTGCTGCCTTTGCCTCTGCGGGAGGCCTACGATTATCTGTCCCCGGCGGACCAGCCGGTGCATCCCGGGGATGTGGTGCGCGTCCCCCTGGGTCGCCGCCAGGTGGTTGGGGTGGTCTGGGACCGGGTCTCGGCGTCGGATGCGGAGGCGGTGCCGGCCGGCCGCTTGAAAAGCGTGCTGGCGCGCTGCGACGTGCCGCCTTTTACGGCGGTGCAACGGCGGTTTATCGATTGGGTCGCGGACTACACCATGGCACCGCGCGGGGCGGTGCTGCGCATGGCCTTGAGCGTGCCGGCGGGCCTCGAGCCGCCGCGGCCGATCACCGCCTACCGGTTGGCCGCCAATGCCCCGCCGGCGAAGCTTACCGCCGCCCGCCGCAAGGTTTTGACGGAATTGGCGAATGGCCTGGCCCGCCCCTTGTCGGAACTGGCGCGGGCCGCCGGGGTGAGCACGTCTGTTGTCAAAGGATTGTGTGCGGCCGGTCTGGTCGAGTCGGTGCCCTTGCCGCCGTCGCGCCCCTTCGCCCTACCCGGGCACGATCGGGCCGGTCCGGACCTGTCCGCCGACCAAACCGTGGCGGCGGCCACTCTGACGGCACAGCAAGACGACGGTTTTGTCGTCACGATCCTCGATGGCGTCACCGGCTCCGGCAAGACCGAGGTTTATTTCGAGGCCATCGCGGCGGCGCTGGGGCGCGGCCGGCAGATTCTGGTGCTGCTCCCCGAGATTGCCCTGTCGGCACAGTGGCTGGACCGCTTCGCCCAGCGCTTCGGCGCGGCGCCGGCGGTCTGGCATTCGGAGCTGACGGCGGCACAGAGGCGCGAGACCTGGCGGGCGGTGGCGCACGGCGCGGCGCGGGTGGTGGTCGGCGCCCGCTCGGCCCTGTTCCTGCCGTTCGCTGAACTTGGTCTGATCGTCGTCGACGAGGAACACGACAGCGCCTTCAAGCAGGAGGACGGGGTCATCTATCACGCCCGGGACATGGCCGTGGTGCGGGCGCAACTGGGCGCCTTTCCGATCGTCCTGGTCTCGGCGACGCCGTCCCTGGAGAGCGTCGTCAACTGCAACGCCGGGCGCTATGGCCACCTGCACCTGCCCGATCGGCATGGCGGGGCGGTACTGCCGGAGATTTCCCTGATCGATCTGCGCCGGCACAAGCCGCCGCGCCTGGAGGGCATCGGCCCCGGCTGGTTGTCGCCGCCCTTACGTCAGGCGGTCACCGAGACCATCGCCGCCGGTGAGCAGACCATGCTGTTCCTCAACCGGCGCGGCTATGCGCCGCTGACCCTGTGCCGGGCGTGCGGCCACCGGCTGCAATGCCCGCGCTGCACCGCCTGGCTGGTCGAGCATCGCCTGGCCGGCAGCCTGCAATGCCATCATTGCGGCCACCGGGCGGCCCTGCCGGAAACCTGCCCGGCGTGTCAGGCGGCGGGCACCTTGGCCGCCTGCGGTCCCGGCGTCGAGCGCCTGGCGGAGGAGGCCGCGATCCTGTTTCCCCAGGCGCGTATGGCGGTCATGGCCAGCGATACGATCACCGGCCCCAGCGCCGCGACGGCGCTGCTGGCCGCCGTGGCGGCGCGGGAGATCGATGTGCTGATCGGTACCCAGATCGTCGCCAAGGGTCATCATTTTCCGTATCTCACTCTGGTCGGCGTGGTCGATGCGGATCTGGGCCTGTTCGGCGGCGATCTGCGCGCCGCCGAGCGCACCTATCAGCTCTTGCACCAAGTGGCCGGGCGGGCCGGCCGGGCGGCGCACGCCGGCCGGGTGCTCATGCAGACCGTGGAGCCGGAACACCCGGTCATGCAGGCCCTGGCCTCCGGCGAACGAGACCGCTTTCTCGACGTGGAGGCGCAAACCCGGGCCGCGGCCGCCCTGCCGCCCTTCGGCCGCCTGGCGGCGCTGATCCTCTCCGACCCGGATGCGGATCGGGTGGACGCGGCCTGCCGGGCTTTGGCGCGGGCCGCACCGCGGGTCGATGGGATTGCCGTCTTCGGGCCGGCGCCGGCGCCGCTGGCCGTCCTGCGCGGCCGTCACCGCCGCCGCTTTCTGATCAAGGCGCCGCGCGGCGTGCGGCCGCAGCCGTTCGTGCGGCAGTGGCTGGCGGCGGTGAAATTGCCCTCGCAGACCCGCCTGCAGATCGATATCGATCCCTACAGTTTCCTTTAGGCGGATATAGCGGATATAGTCGGCAGGATTACCATTCCGGCCACGGAACACCCCCCACGTCTGCAATCCGAGGAGTCGTCATCGTGAGCAAGAAAGTTGTGCGGAAGAAGCGCGCTGGCAAAAAACCCGCCAAGAAAACAGCGAAGAAAAAGGCGGCGGCGAAAAAGTCTGGACGGAAGAAGGTGGTGGCCAAGACATCCGCCCGCAGAAAATCCGCCAGCAAGTCCGCCGGCAAGAAGGTTGCCCGCAAGAAAACTACAGGCAAGAAGACCACACGTAAGAAAGCCGCGCGCAAGAAGGCTTCGCGGCCAAAGAAGGTTTCCTACATGGCAGCGCCGTTCCGCAGCGTCACGCCGCACATCGTGGTCGGAGATGCAGCCGCGGCCATCGACTTCTACCAGCGGGCCTTTGGCGCCGTGGAGCGCTTTCGCCTGCCCGCCGCCGATGGCAAGCATGTCATGCATGCGGAGATCATGATCGGCGATACGGTCGTCATGATGGCCGAGGAAACGCCCGATTATCCCAGCAAATCGCCGTTGTCCCTTGGCGGCTCGCCGGTGTCCCTCCATCTGTATGTGCCGAATACGGATGCCGTCTATAGCCGCGCGCTGGCGGCGGGGGCGACCGGCACCATGCCGCCGCAGGACATGTTCTGGGGGGACCGATTTAGTCAAGTGACCGATCCGTTTGGCCACAAATGGTCGATCGCCACCCACATGCGCGATCCCAGCCCCGCCGAGATGGCTGCCGGGGCCGCGGCCATGGGGCAGCAGGGCTAAACTGGGGGGCTAGAGGGGGCCGCATCGATACCCGCAAGAGGGCAGAAAAGCGGCCTCTCCGGCCGGTCGAGTCGGCTTGCCACACCTAGGCGTCTATGATACCAAACGGCCGCCTGCGGCATGGGGAAACGCCGCCCGGGTGACGACATTCGCTTTTCACATGCGGCCCCGCACTGGGGCCGTGATCCACGATTTCTGGGGGAATCGGGCTTGGCCGGCGCAGACACCAGTTTAAGCGGCTTGGCGGGGCGTTACGCCCTGGCGCTGCTTGATCTTGCCGACGAAACAAAAAACCTCGATGTGGTGGCCGACGATCTGCGCGCCCTGCGACGGATCATCGAGCAAAGCGAGGATTTTCGCCGTCTGCTACGCAGCCCGCTGATCTCTCGCGAGGAACAAGCCAAGGCCCTGGCCGCCATCATGGAGAAGGCTGGGTTCAGCGAGACGACCCGCCGTTTCGGCCAGGTTCTGGCCCGCAACCGGCGGCTGTTCGTCCTGCCGCAGATCATCGAGGGTTACCTGGCCGAACTGGCGCGGCGGCGCGGTGAGGTGACGGCGCAGGTGACCAGCGCCGTGGAATTGAGCGATGCCCAGCGCCAAGCCCTGATCGATCGCCTGAAGGCGACCGTCGGCGGCAAGGTGCAGGTGGACGTCAAGGTGGACAAGGGTTTGATCGGCGGTCTGATCGTCAAGGTCGGCAGCCGCATGATCGATAACTCGCTGCGTAGCAAGCTGCAGCGGCTGCAGCTTGCCATGAAAGGGGTGGGGTGATGGATATTCGTGCCGCGGAAATCTCCGCGATTCTCAAGGAGCAGATCCGCAACTTCGGCGCCGAGGCCGATGTCGCCGAGGTCGGGCAAGTCCTCTCCGTCGGTGACAACGTCGCCCGCGTCCATGGCCTGGATAACGTGCAGGCCGGCGAGCTGGTGGAATTTCCCGGCGGCGTCATGGGCATGGCCCTGAACCTGGAGGTGGACAACGTCGGCGTGGTGCTGTTCGGCGAGGACCGCGGCATCAAGGAAGGCGACGTGGTCAAGCGCACGGGCTCCATCGTCGACGTGCCGGTGGGCAAGGGCTTGCTGGGCCGCGTGGTCGATGCCCTGGGCAACCCGATCGACGGCAAGGGGCCGCTCAAGGACGTCAAGCGCACCCGCGTCGAGGTCAAGGCGCCGGGCATCATTCCTCGCCGCTCGGTGCACGAACCGATGCAGACCGGCCTGAAGGCCATCGATTCCCTGATTCCGGTCGGCCGCGGCCAGCGCGAGCTGATCATCGGCGACCGGCAGACCGGCAAGACGGCGATCGCGCTGGATACCATCCTCAATCAGAAGGCGAGCAACGACGGCGCCGAGGATTCGAAGAAGCTCTATTGCATCTATGTGGCCGTCGGGCAGAAGCGCTCCAGCGTGGCGCAGTTCGTCAAGCAGCTGGAAGACCGCGGCGCCCTGGAGTACTCCATCATCATCGCCGCCACGGCGTCCGAGCCGGCGCCGCTGCAGTTCCTCGCGCCCTATGCCGGTTGCACCATGGGCGAGTTCTTCCGCGACAACGGCATGCACGCGGTCATCTTCTACGACGATCTGTCGAAACAGGCGGTGGCCTATCGGCAGATGTCGCTGCTCTTGCGCCGGCCGCCGGGCCGCGAAGCCTATCCGGGCGACGTGTTCTATCTGCATTCCCGCTTGCTGGAGCGGGCAGCGAAGATGAACCAGGATCACGGCGGCGGGTCGCTGACCGCCTTGCCGGTGATCGAGACCCAGGCCGGCGACGTGTCCGCCTATATCCCGACCAACGTGATTTCCATCACCGACGGACAAATCTTCCTGGAAACCGGCCTGTTCTATAAGGGTGTGCGCCCGGCGGTGAACGTCGGCCTGTCGGTCTCGCGCGTCGGCTCCGCCGCGCAGATCAAGGCGATGAAACAGGTCGCCGGATCGATCAAGCTAGAGTTGGCCCAGTACCGCGAGATGGAAGCCTTCGCCCAGTTCGCCTCCGATCTGGATGCGGCGACGCGTCGCCTGCTGGCGCGCGGCTCGCGCCTGACCGAGCTGTTGAAGCAGGATCAGTACCGGCCGCTGCCGGTCGAGGAGCAGGTGGTGGTCATCTTCGCCGGCGTGCGCGGCTATCTGGACGGCCTGGCTCTGGACAAGATCACCAGCTTCGAAACCAAGCTGCGCGCCGAGCTGCAGGCCAGCGGGCAGGAACTTCTGGAAACCATCCGCACGGAAAAAGAGATTACCAAGACCACCGAGGACAAGCTCAAGGCGTTCTTGGATAAGTTTCTCAAGACCTTCGTTTGATGCAAACGGTCCCATCCACGCGGCGCCACGGGTAAAGACGCATGCCGAGCCTCAAGGACCTTCGGGTTCGTATCGCCAGCGTCAAGTCGACGCAGAAGATCACGGCGGCCATGAAAATGGTGGCCGCGGCAAAGCTGCGCCGTGCCCAGGAGCAGGCCGAGGCCTCGCGTCCTTATGCCGAGCGTATGCAGCGCATGCTGGCGGCGCTGGCCGTTGGCGCCAGCCAGCGCCAAGGAGCGCCCAAGCTTCTCGCCGGCACCGGCAGCGACAAGATTCACCTCCTCCTGGTGGGCACCGCCGACCGGGGCCTGTGCGGCGGCTTCAATTCCAATATCGTGCGTGAGGTACGGCGCGCCATCGATACCCTGCGCGGCGAGGGCAAGACAGTCAAAATCCTGTGCATCGGGCGCAAGGGCCGCGATCAGTTGCGCCGCCTCTATGGCGATCTGATCATCGGCACCATCGAGGATGTCAGCAAGCCGCGCCCGCGCTTTGTCACCGCCGAGGAGATCGCGGCGCGGGTGCTGAAGATGTTCGAGGCCGGCGAATTCGATGTCTGCGCGCTTTTCTTTGCCCGATTCAAATCAGCCATCACGCAGATCGTCACCCAGCAACAAATCATTCCTTTTGCGCCCAGCGAAGAATCGGGCGAAACGGCGGATGCCGGGAATAGCAAAGGCGTCTACGAGTATGAGCCGGACGAGCAGGAAATCCTGGCCGATCTGCTGCCGCGCAATCTGGCGGTGCAAATCTTCAAGGCCATGCTGGAAAACAACGCCAGCGAGCAGGGCGCGCGCATGACCGCCATGGACAATGCCACGCGCAACGCCGGCGATATGATCAATAAACTGACCATGACCTACAACCGGACCCGCCAGGCGGTGATCACCAAGGAACTGATCGAGATCATCTCCGGCGCCGAGGCGCTATAGGGTCGGCTTCGGCGGACGGACGCCGGGTCGGAAGCATTTGGGAGCAAGAAGAATGGCGAAGAATATTGTCGGTAAGGTTTCTCAGGTGTTGGGCGCCGTGGTGGACGTACAGTTCACCGGCGACCTGCCGCCCATCCTGAACGCCCTGGAAACCGACAACCACGGCAACCGCCTGGTGCTCGAAGTGGCCCAGCATCTGGGCGAGAAGACGGTGCGGACGATTGCCATGGACGGCACCGACGGCCTGGTGCGCGGCCAAGAGGTGCGCGATACCGGCAACCCGATCATGGTGCCGGTCGGTCCGGCCACCCTGGGCCGCATTCTCAACGTCATCGGCGAGCCGATCGACGAGCGCGGCCCGGTCGATGCGAAGATGCGCATGCCGATTCATCGCCCGGCGCCGGCTTACGTCGACCAGTCGACCGAGGCCGAAATGCTGGTCACCGGCATCAAGGTGGTCGACCTGCTGGCCCCCTACGCGCGCGGCGGCAAGATCGGCCTGTTCGGCGGTGCCGGCGTCGGCAAGACCGTGATCATCATGGAACTCATCAACAACATCGCCAAGGCGCACGGCGGCTATTCGGTCTTCGCCGGGGTGGGCGAGCGCACCCGCGAGGGCAACGATCTGTATCACGAGATGATGGAATCCGGGGTCATCAAGGTCGACGGCGAGGGCTCCAAGGCGGCCCTGGTCTATGGCCAGATGAACGAGCCGCCGGGCGCGCGCGCCCGCGTCGGCCTGTCGGGCCTGACCCTGGCCGAATATTTCCGTGACGAGGAGGGCCAGGACGTCCTGCTCTTCATCGACAACATCTTCCGCTTTACCCAGGCGGGCTCGGAAGTCTCCGCCCTGCTCGGCCGTATCCCGTCCGCGGTGGGCTATCAGCCGACCCTGGCCACCGACATGGGCACCTTGCAGGAACGCATCACCTCGACCAAGAAGGGCTCGATCACCTCGGTGCAGGCGATCTACGTGCCTGCGGACGATCTGACCGACCCGGCCCCGGCCACGTCCTTCGCCCATTTGGATGCGACCACCGTGCTGTCGCGGCAGATTGCCGAGCTGGGCATTTACCCGGCCGTCGATCCGCTGGATTCGACCAGCCGCATTCTCGATCCGCGGGTGGTCGGCGAAGAGCACTACGAGGTTGCGCGCAGCGTGCAGAAGGTGTTGCAGCAGTACAAGTCGCTGCAGGACATCATCGCCATCCTGGGCATGGACGAGCTGTCGGAAGAGGACAAGCTGACCGTGGCCCGGGCGCGCAAGATGCAGCGCTTCCTGTCGCAGCCGTTCCATGTGGCCGAGGTGTTCACCGGTTCGCCGGGCGTGCTGGTGTCGCTGGAGGATACCATCCGCGGCTTCAAGGGCATCCTCGCCGGCGAATACGACCATCTGCCCGAGTCCGCCTTCTACATGGTCGGCACCATCGAGCAGGCGGTCGAAAAGGCGCGAAAGATGGCGGCGGAAGCCGCTTGAGCGTGCGCGCGGCGCGGATCACGAAGGATTAAGCCATGGCCGAGGATCGGATCGCCTTTGAACTGGTCTCGCCGGAGCGTCTGCTGCTCTCCGAGGCGGTCGAAATGGTGGTCGTGCCGGGCGCCGAAGGCGAATTCGGCGTCCTGCCGCTGCATGCGCCGATGATCTCCGGCCTGCGTCCCGGGGTCATCCGGGTCTATGAAAAAGGTGCTGTGACCGAGCGTATTTTCGTCGTCGGCGGCTTTGCCGAGGTCACGCCGACCCGGTGCACCGTGCTGGCAGACCAGGCGGTAAAGGTGGCCGAGATCGACCGGCCGGCGGCCGAGGAAAGCCTGAAGACGGCGCGGGACGATCTGGCCGATGCCAAGTCGGACGAGGATCGCGGCCAGGCCGAACAGCGCATCGCCGTTGCCGAGGCCATGCTGAAGGCCGGCGAAAGCTAGGCCCGACGCCGCAGGTGGCTCTACTTGCCCGCACCGATCGTTATGATATCATTACAGAACAGCACGGTAGCTTGTGCTCGGAGTCGACGGGGGGCGGCCGGCAACACCATGAGTGAGTCACATTGGTCCCTCGACGACATTCCTTGGCATGCCTTCGATCCGGTCAAGGTGGACGGCGATCTGCTCAAGATCGTTAAGGCCGCCAGCATGGTCGAGTACAACGGCGGCGACTATGCGACCTATCTGTGCAATGTCTTTCCGGACGATGCCGAGTTTTGTGCGGCGGCGACCAAGTGGGCCGGCGAGGAAGTGCAACATGGCAGGGCCCTGGGCCGGTGGGCTGCCATGGCCGATCCGACGTTCGATTTCGAGGCCAGCTTCGCGCGCTTTACCGCCGGCTTTCGCCCACCCATTGACGCGCGTGCTTCCGTGCGCGGCTCACGCGCCGGCGAGCTGGTGGCGCGGTGCATCGTAGAGGTCGGCACCGCGTCCTACTATTCGGCGTTGGGCGAAGCGGCGGCGGAGCCGGTCCTGCGGGAGATTTGCAAGCGCATCGCCGCCGATGAATTCCGTCACTACCATCTGTTCTATCGCCATCTGAAGCGCTATCTGGATAAGGATCGGATCGGCAAGGTGCGCCGCATGCTGGTGGCCTTCGGCCGCATCACCGAATCCGAGGATGACGAGCTGGCCTATGCCTACTACGCGGCCAATGGCGCGGCCGGCGAGCCGTATGACCGGAAGACCAACTCGCGTGCCTACGCCGCCCGGGCGTTCCGGTACGTGCGGCCCAAGCATGTGGACCGGGGCGTGGCCATGACCTTCAAGGCCGCCGGCCTCAGCCCGCAAAGCCGTCTGGCGCGGATGGCCGGGCGTGGCGCCTATTGGTTGCTACGCCAGCGTCAGCGCCGCTTCACCGCCGCGGCGGCTTAAGCCCGGACCGCCCGGCCGGACGAGGGGTCGATGAGCGGACAGACAGGTGGTACAGCGGAAGATTCGCCCGGCGTGATCGCGCCGCCGCCGGTCATTTATCTGGCCGGTCTGGCGCTGGCCTTTGCGCTGGATTGGGTCTGGCCCGTCGCCTTGCTCCCGGACGCGGTTCAACTCGCCGTCGGGATACCGTTGATCGTGCTCGGCCTGTCCGTCGTCGTGCGGGCCTTCCTGCGGTTTCGCAGGGCCGGCACCCATATCGAGCCGTACAAGCCGACCACCGCCATCGTCACCGATGGCCTCTATGGTTACTCGCGCAACCCGATCTATGTGGCCATGGCGGTGATCTCGGTGGGGATCGGCATTGCCGCCGATAACATCTGGGTTCTGCCGATGCTGGTACCGACCCTTGCGGTCATGCGCACCGGCGTGATCGACCGCGAGGAGCGGTACCTGGAAGGCAAGTTCGGCGACGACTACCGGCGCTACAAGACCGCGGTTCGCCGCTGGATCTAGTCGGCCGAAAAGCCGGCACTGGCGGGCGCACCGAGTTGCCGTTTCACGGCATCGATGTCGCCGAGAACCCAAATATCCTTGATCATGTTGTCTTCGATACGGAAGAACGCGCCGCCGGCCCAGGTGATCGCGCGTCCGGTGGCTTCGATGCCGAAGAATCGCGCACGGTGCGTTCCCTTAAACGTCATCCGCGCGGCGGCGCGATCCTTTGTCGCCACAAGCTCGTCGATGGTGCAGGTGAAATCTTCGAGGGCGGCATGGACCGCGCGCAGGTAGGCGATGAACCCGTCCGGATGGCGCTTCTCC
>DASWJP010000165.1:0-4607 GCA_036397065.1 Kiloniellales bacterium
CATCCGGTGCTTTTGCTCGAAGGGTCCTGCCATTGCGGCGCGGCGCGCTTTGCCGTGCGCTCGCACACGCCGCAGCCCTACATGCAGTGCTACTGCTCGATTTGCCGCAAGACCGCGGGCGGCGGCGGGTATGCCATCAACATCATGGGTCAGGCGGCGACCCTGCAGGTCAGCGGCGGCGGCCTCACCGTCTATCGGGCGCACGGCGCCAACGATGAACCGGACGAGCGCAGCCCGGCCCGGCGGCAGAGCTGCCAAACCTGCGCCAGCGCCCTGTTCATCACCGATCCGCGCTGGCCCGAATGGGTCTATCCCTTCGCCTCGGCCATCGACACGCCCCTGCCCGTGCCGCCGGAGCGGGTGCACATCATGCTGGCGCACAAGGCCCCGTGGGTGCGGGTGCCGGAGGGGCCGGGTGATGTGCATTTCCCCGAGTATCCGGATGAATCCATCGCCGACTGGCATCGCCGGCATGGCCTCTATCAAGGATAATTACCATATCGAAACGATTTAACGATTTCATTTTGACAGCGAAACAATCCAGCTCATGACCCCGTTCGGCCTTCATCTGCGTGCCCTGCGCGCCGAGCGCAATCTGCCCCTCAAGGACATGGCGGCCGGCCTGGGGGTTTCGGCGGCCTATCTCTCGGCCTTGGAGCATGGCCAGCGCGGCCGGCCCAACCGCCGCTTCGTCCACCGGGTGTGCCAGTACCTGGGCATCATCTGGGACGAGGCGGAGGCGTTGCAGCGCCTGGCCGACATCTCCCACCCGCGGGTGACCGTCGATACCGCCGGCTTGTCTCCCCGCGCCACCGAATTCGCCAACCTGCTGGCCGAGCGCATCGCCGATCTGCCGGAGGAGGCGATCGAGCGGATGATTGCGGAAATCACGCCGGCAGACGATTGAACTAATCGAACTCCGTCGGTAAGTGCGGCTGCCGGTGATGCGCGAACATGCGGGTGACTTGCGCTGGCAAGGTGCGGCCGATGGACAGGTCGGGAAGCCGGTCCTCGGCGAAGAAGTCGACCGCGCTGGTCTCATGGCTGATCACGGCCGCGCCGCCGACCATGTCGCAGATGAAAAACAGCTTGTAGATGTGATGGGGGTACGGCGGCTGGTGCGGGTGCTTGCTGCGGTCCCAGACGGCGGCCAGTTTGCGCACCCGGGTTTCGAATCCTGATTCCTCGGCGATCTCGCGAACCACGCATTCGCTTGGCGCCTGATTGACATCGGCCCAACCGCCGGGCAGGGACCATCGGTTATCGTTGCGTTCGCGCACCAGGAGGATTTTGTCGTCGCGGAAGACGGCGCCGCGCACGTCGACCTTCGGCGTCGCATAGCCGATCTCGCCGGCAAAGAGGCTTTGAATCACCTCGGCGGAAGCATCCGACCCAGCGGCCATGATCTGCGACGCCAGCCGGCGGATGCTTTCATAGCGCTCTATGTCGAAGGCATCCTTGGCGAACGCCAAACCGGTTTGCGCAATCGCCTGCAACTCACGGGCCTGGCGAAGCCAAAGAGGGTCCATGACTCAGAGAATGAATTTGCTCAGATCGGCGTTCTTGGCCAGTTCGCCGACGCGGCTGCGCACGTATTCGGCGTCGATCTTGACGGTCTCGCCGCCCCGGTCGGTGGCGGAGAAGGAGATTTCCTCCAACAGCTTTTCCAACACCGTGTGCAGGCGCCGGGCGCCGATATTCTCGACGCTGGAATTGATCTCGGTCGCCAGATCGGCCAGGGCGTCGATCGCCTCGTCGGCGAAGTCGAGGGTGACGGATTCGGTGCCCAGAAGGGCGATGTATTGCCGCACCAGGCTGTTTTCCGGCTCGGTCAGGATGCGGCGGAAATCGTCCCGGCCCAACGCCTGCAACTCGACGCGGATGGGCAGGCGGCCCTGCAGCTCCGGCAGCAGATCCGACGGCTTGGCGAAATGGAAGGCGCCGGAGGCGATGAACAGAACATGATCGGTCTTCACCGGGCCGTGCTTGGTGGCGACCGTCGTGCCCTCGATCAAGGGCAGGAGGTCGCGCTGCACCCCCTCGCGCGAGACATCGGCGCCCATGCGTTCGGAGCGCGCGGTGATCTTGTCGATCTCGTCCAGGAAGACGATGCCGTTCTGTTCGACGGCGGCGATGGCCTCGTGGGTGACCATCTCCTGATCCAGCAACTTGTCGCTTTCCTCGCCGGTCAGCAGGGTGAGCGCATCGGCGACCCGCAGGCGCCGCTTCTTGGTGCGGCCGCCGAAGGCCTTGCCGAAGATATCGTTGAGATTGACCATGCCCATGCTGGCGCCGGGCATGCCGGGGATATCCATGGTGGGCAATTGCAGGCCACCCGTATCGGCGGTTTCCACCTCGATCTCGCGCTCGTCCAGATCGCCGTTGCGCAGCATGCGGCGGAACTTGGTGCGCGTTTCGGCCCCGGCGCCCTCGCCCACCAGGGCATCGAGCAGCCGCTCCTCGGCGCTCAGTTCCGCCTTGGCCTTCACGTCGCGGCCCAGGCGCTCGCGGGTCATGGCGATGGCGATCTCGACCAGGTCGCGCACGATCTGCTCCACGTCGCGGCCGACGTAGCCGACTTCCGTGAACTTGGTCGCCTCGATTTTCAGAAACGGTGCCTGGGCCAGCTTGGCCAGGCGGCGGGCGATCTCGGTCTTGCCGACGCCGGTGGGGCCGATCATCAGGATGTTCTTGGGCAGCACCTCCTCGCGCAACTCCTCCGGCAACTGCTGGCGCCGCCAGCGGTTGCGCAAGGCGACCGCGACGGCGCGCTTGGCATCGTTCTGGCCGATGATGTAGCGGTCCAGCTCGGAGACGATCTCCCGCGGGGTGAAGGCCGTGGCCTGGGTGGCGGCGCCGGGACGGCGCGGCTCACCCACCCGGGGCGCGTTCGGCTGGGATGCTTTCGAGGATGACACGGTCATTGGTGAATACGCATATGCCGGCTGCGATCTCCATGGATTTGCGGGCGATGGCCTCGGCATCGAGGCCTTTCTGGTCGATCAGGGCGCGGGCCGCCGCCAGGGCATAGGCGCCGCCGGAGCCGATGCCGATCAAGCCGTCGTCGGGCTCCAGCACATCGCCGGTGCCGGTGAGGACCAGGGAAACCGAGGCATCGGCGACCGCCATCATGGCTTCCAGCCGGCGCAGG
The DNA here is from genome assembly GCA_036397065.1 of Kiloniellales bacterium. Lineage (GTDB taxonomy): Bacteria > Pseudomonadota > Alphaproteobacteria > Kiloniellales > J153 > JAJFGI01. Next base: position 3,152 of record DASWJP010000165.1, read on the forward strand.
TACCGGTCGGTCCGCCAATCCTTGGCCAGCTCGACACAGGCCCGGGTGAGCTGATCGGGATAGGTCTCCAGCTTGCCCTCCAGGCGCTCGAACAGGGTCAGCGCATCGGCGGTCGCCCCGGCAAAGCCGGCGATCACCCCGCCCTTGCCCAGCCGGCGCACCTTGCGGGCATTGGCCTTCATGATGGTATTGCCGACGCTGACCTGGCCGTCGCCGGCCACCACCACCTGATTGTCCTTGCGCACGCACAGGATGGTGGTGCCGTGCCAGAGCTTGCTGTCGGTGTCGGCCATGCCCTGACACATGGCCCGGAACGCCGCCCGGGTCAAGCATCACCCGCGACTCTGGCCTCGCCCGCGCCGACCTGATAAAAGAAGCGCCGACTTCATCCCCGGCCAGGAGACCGCCGTTCATGCGCCAGGCCAAGATCGCGCGCAAGACCAAGGAAACCCAGATTTCCGCCAGCATCGATCTGGACGGGACCGGGGCCTATGACATCGCCACCGGCATCGGTTTTCTCGACCACATGCTGGAGCAACTGGCCCGCCACAGCCTCATCGACATCACCCTCAAGGCCAAGGGCGACCTGCATATCGACTATCACCACACCACCGAGGATACCGGCATCGTCCTCGGCCAGGCGGTGGCCAAGGCCCTGGGCGAACGCGCCGGCATCCGCCGCTATGGCGAGGCGGTGATTCCCATGGATGAAACGCTGACCCGGGTGGCCCTGGATGCCTCGAACCGGCCCTATCTCATCTGGAAGGTGGCTTTTGCCCGCGACAAGCTGGGCGAGATGGACTGCGAGCTGTTCAAGGAATGGTTCCAGGCGTTTGCCCAGCATGCGGGCCTGACCCTGCACATGGAAAACCTGTACGGCGAGAATTCCCATCATATCGTGGAATCCTGCTACAAGGGGCTGGCACGGGCGTTGCGTCAGGCGATCGAATTGGACCCGCGCCAATCCGGCGCGGTGCCATCCACCAAGGGCCGCCTGTAAGCCGCACCGCGGCCGGCCGCCATGCCGGTGCGTGGCACAGACAACCAAAGGCTTCATGATGGACGTGGCGATCATCGACTATGGCTCGGGCAATCTGCGTTCGGCGGCCAAGGCCATCGAACGCGCTGCCGTTGAGTCCCATGTGACGGCGCGGGTGACGGTCACCGACCATGCTGAAGCGGTGGCCGCCGCCGATCGCATCGTGCTGCCCGGGGTGGGCGCCTTTGCCGAGTGCATGCGGGGCTTGAGTGGACTTCCCGGCATGGTCGATGCCCTGGAAGAAGCGGTCCTGCGCCGCGCCCGGCCGTTCCTGGGGATTTGCGTCGGCATGCAGCTGATGGCCACCACCGGACGCGAGCATGGCGATCACCCGGGCCTGGGCTGGATCGCGGGCGACGTGGTGGCGCTGGCGCCGGAGGATGCATCCCTGAAAGTGCCGCACATGGGTTGGAACGG
>DASWJP010000166.1:0-18631 GCA_036397065.1 Kiloniellales bacterium
ACCCAGGGCGAATGACGCCTCGGTCTGGCCATGGCTGACCGCCAAGATTCCCGACCGGACGTTTTCGGCGATGAAGGCCGCGGTATAGGTCGACAGGGCCACGACAAGGGCCACGAATTCCGGGATCAGGACCATGCCGCCGACAAAGTTGAACCCGACCAGCTCCGGCGTATCCCAGGACAACGGGAAGCCGGTGAAGATCCCCGCCAGCAGCGGCAGCCCAATGATGATGCCCAGGCCGACCCAGAAGCTATGGAATTGCTCGCCGGTCGCCTCCTGCCGCTTGCGCGCCCAACGCGCCACTACGATGGCGGCGATGATCCCAATGGCCAGAGCGATCGGAATCGCCGAGAAGCCGGGCTCGAACAAGGGCGACGGCGACGACAGGCCGCGATTGTTGAGAAAGAAGCTGTCAAATATTTGAACGCTGTCGCGCGGCGACGGAAGGGTCCGAAGCACGGCGAAATACCAAAAGAAAAGCTGCAAAAGCAGCGGGATATTACGTAGAATTTCGATGTAGGCAGCCGCTATCTTGGCGATCAACCAGTTACGCGACAAGCGGGCAATCCCGATCAGGAAACCCAAAATAGTCGCGAAAAACACGCCGATGCCCGAGACCAGGAGCGTATTGATCAAGCCGACCAGGAAAACCCTGCCGTAGCTCGATTCCTCGGAGTACGGAATCAGACTCATCGAAATACTGAACCCGGCCGTCGTATCGAGGAAGCCGAAGCCGGAGGCGATGCCCTGGCGGGCCAAGTTCGCCAGCGTGTTATTGACCAGGTAGTATCCGCCCAAAGCAACGAGCGTAAGGGCGAGAAGCTGGTAAAAGATGGCACGAACGCGCGGGTCGTAAAATAACGGCGGCCTTGCTGCCGGCGCCAATTGCTCTACCGCCACGGGCTGCCTCCCCTTTAAGATGTGAAACGGATTGGAAACGCGAGAGGTGCGCCCGGATGAAATCCGGACACACCTCTCTCCGAGTCACACGCGTCCGTTTAACGGACCGGCATTGCGTATTGCAGCCCGCCGTCCGTCCAAAGCGCGTTCAAGCCGCGCTCCAAGCCCAGCGCAGTCTTTGGGCCGACATAGCGATCGAAGCTTTCGCCGTAGTTGCCGACCTGCTTGACGATGTTGAAGGCCCAGTCGTCGCTGACGCCCAGGCTCTTGCCGCCATCGCCCTCGGTACCGAGCAGACGACGGATATTCGGGTTCTCCGACTCCTTCATCTTTTCGACGTTTTCCGAGGTGACGCCGAGTTCCTCGGCCTCGAGCATGGCATAGAGGGTCCACTTCACGACATCGAGCCACTGATCGTCGCCATGGCGCACCACCGGACCCAGGGGCTCCTTGGAAATAATTTCCGGCAGGATCATGTGCGCATCCGGCTCCTTCAGCTTTTCGCGCTGCGCCGCCAAACCGGATTGGTCGGTCGTATATACATCGCACCGGCCCGCATCGTACGCGGCCACAACCTCGTCGGCCTTCTCGAAGACCACCGGATTGAACTTCATGCCGTTGGCACGGAAATAGTCGCTGAGATTCAACTCCGTGGTGGTGCCGATATTGACGCACACGCTAGCGCCGTTCAGCTCCTTGGCACTCTTCATGCCCAGGTCTTTGCGCACCATGAAGCCTTGGCCATCGTAATAGTTGACGCCGGCAAAATTGAGGCCAAGCGCCGTATCACGAACCAATGTCCACGTCGTGTTACGCGATAGGATGTCGACTTCACCCGACTGCAGCGCCGTGAAGCGCTCTTTCGCCGACAGCGGCGTGAACTTCACCTTGCTGGCATCGCCAAGCACCGTGGCCGCCACGGCCCGGCACAAATCGACGTCGATACCGGTCCAGTTACCCGACTGGTCCGGGTTGGAGAATCCCGGCAGCCCTTGGCTGACGCCGCATTGAACAAAACCCTTGCTCTTGACGTCATCCATCGTGCCGGCGGAGGCGGCGGTGGTCATCGCCACGGCGGCACCGGCCATAAGCAAACTCGTAAATAGCTTCATTGGAAAAACCTTCCCTGCTGTTTGTCTTGTCGTTGTTGATTTGTCTTGTCGTTGTCGATATGCAAACCGCAGCCAGCCGTAACAGCCTTCGCATGACACTGCAACCGGCGGGCAGTATTCGCTTACGAACGCAAACCATGTAACATCCCTCGTGGAAAGGCAACAGGGCAAAGACGCCAGAGTTCTTTTATTTGCCGGGTACCGGGCCAATTTATTCTATTTTTTCAATTGTAACTCCAATGTGTTATGGATTGTTGTTCACGCCCCCGGGCGGCCGAGGACTTGACTGCGGAAAGTCCTCCCCGGTTTGGCGGAAAGGACGCACTTTCGCTGCTGGCCGGATGGCAGGCCCAAGACGGAGACAGGTTCATGAGCAAGGCCGGATCGAAACCAGGCGGAGTGCTGGCGGCGATACGTTTTGACGATGCCGGCTTGGTCCCGGCCATCGCCCAGCGGCACGATACCGGCGAAGTCCTCACGCTGGCCTGGATGAACCGGGACGCGGTGGCGGAAACCTTGGCCACGCGCCGGGTCTGCTATTGGTCCAGATCCCGCCAGCAGCTTTGGCGCAAGGGCGAGAAATCGGGCCAGATCCAGCGCCTGGTGGAGATGCGCCTCGACTGCGACAACGACGCCCTGCTGCTTCGGGTCGAGCAGACCGGCGTGGCCTGCCACACGGGGCGGCAGTCCTGCTTCTATCAACAGATCCAGGAAGATGGCGAGCTTCGGGAGGTGCTGCCGGTCGAAATCGATCCGGGCGTTCTTTATGGTGACTGAACGCCGCCGTTTTCTGGCGCTGCTGGCCGCTGCTGCCCTTGCCCCCGTGGCCGGAATGGCGCGCGCGGCAACGCCGGTGACGGTGTTCGCGGCGGCCAGCACCGTCGAGGCGATGACCGCTGTCGCCGCGACGTACGCGGCCGGCGGCCACGGCACGCTCCGGCCGGTCTTCGCCGCCTCCTCCACCTTGGCGCAGCAGATCATCCAGGGCGCACCGGCGGATCTCTATCTGTCGGCGAACAACGATTGGATGGATGTGCTGGCGGCACGCGGCGCCATCGAGCCGGATACCCGCGTCGATCTGCTGGGCAACCACCTGGTGCTGATCGCTCCCACGCAAAGCGCCTTGAGCCTGCACATTGCTCCAGGCTTCGACCTGGCGGCGGCGTTGGGCGCCGGCCGGCTGGCCATGGGCGAGCCGACGCATGTGCCTGCGGGGCGCTATGCCAGGGCGGCGCTGCAGTCCCTGGGAGTCTGGGATGAGGTTGGACCGATGGTCGCCTATATGTCCGACGTGCGGGCGGCCCTGGCCCTGGTGGAACGCGGCGAGGCCATGGCCGGTATCGTCTATGCCACCGATGCGGCGGTCAGCCGTAAGGTACGCATCGTCGATACCTTTCCCGCGGAAAGCCATCCGCCCATCACCTACCCTCTGGCGATGGTCGCCGGCCGTCGGTCACCGGCCACCCAGGCGGCCTACGACTTCCTGCGCGGCCCCGAGGCAGCGGCCGTCTTCGCCGCTCATGGCTTCGTGCCGCTGGCCAGCGGAGCCTAAGCCGCCGTGCCGACCCTCACACCGCTGGAGAGCGAGGCCCTGCGCCTAAGTCTGCGGGTGGCGTTCTGGAGTGTCACCACCAGCCTGCCGGTCGGCCTGCTGGTGGCTTGGCTGCTTGCCCGCCGCGATTTTTACGGTAAAAGCGTATTGAACACCCTAGTGCACCTGCCCCTGGTCCTGCCGCCGGTGGTGGTTGGCTATTTGCTGCTGGTTCTCTTCGGCCGCGAAGGGCCGCTGGGGCGCCTGCTGCTGTCGGCCTTCGGCATCACCCTGCCGTTCACCTGGCAAGGCGCGGCGCTGGCGGCGGCGGTGATGGCCTTCCCCCTGATGGTGCGGGCCATGCGCCTGTCGCTCGAAACAGTGGACCGGCGGCTGGAGGCGGCGGCGCGCACGCTGGGGGCCGGACCGGCCGCCGTCTTCATCACCATCACCTTGCCGCTGATGGCACCGGGTATCGTCGTCGGCGCGCTCCTGGCCTTTGCCCGCAGTCTGGGTGAATTCGGCGCCACCATCACCTTCGCCGCCAACATCCCGGGCGAGACGCGGACTCTGCCCATTGCCCTTTACACGCTGATCCAAACGCCCGGCGGGGAAACCCTGGCCTTGCGCCTCGCCATCTTGTCCGTGGTTCTGTCGTTGGCTGCGCTGGCCACGTCCGAAATTCTGGCGCGGCGGCTACACGCCCGCATCGACGGTTAGCGCCATGCTGGAAATGACGATCGAAAAGCGCTTGGATAAGTTTACGATAGACGTGAACTTTGTGTGCGAAACAACTGGTATCGTGGCATTTTTCGGCCGATCCGGCGCCGGCAAGACATCTCTCGTGAACATGCTGGCCGGGTTGCTGCGGCCGGACCGCGGCCGCATCGTGGTCAACGGCGTTACCCTGTTCGATTCCGCCCAGGGCATCGATCTGCCGCCGGAACGGCGGCGTCTGGGCTATGTGTTTCAGGAGGCGCGGCTGTTCCCGCACATGACCGTGCGCGGCAACCTGCACTACGGACTGCGCCGGGTCCCGTCCGGAGAGCGGGCCATTGTGCCGGAGCACGTCATCGCCCTGCTCGGCCTTGAGGAAGTTCTGGCCCGCCGGCCGCACCATCTGTCCGGCGGCGAACGGCAGCGCGTGGCGCTGGGCCGCGCCTTGCTGGCCAACCCGCGCCTGCTGCTGATGGACGAGCCCTTGGCTTCCCTCGATCAGCCGCGCAAGGACGAGGTGCTGCCGTTCATCGAACGTCTGCGCGACGAGACAGCCATTCCCATCGTCTATGTGAGCCACGCCATGCCCGAGATCGTGCGTCTGGCGGATACCATGGTGCTGGTTTCCGACGGCCGGGTCGAAGCGGTGGGCACCATCGACGATTTGACCAGCCGTCTGGACCTGCGCCCTTTGACCGGCCGCTACGAGGCCGGTGCCGTCATCCAGGCGCGGGTGGCCGGCCATGACCGGGATTTCGGCATCACCGAATTGTCTTTTGCCGGCGGCCGCTTGCGCGTACCCCACGTGGGCCTGCCGGTCGACACGCGGTTGCGGCTGCGAATACGGGCCCGCGATGTGTCCCTGGCCCTGGAGCCGCCACGGCGGACCAGCATCCTCAACGCCATTCCCGCCGTGGTGAGCGAGATCGGGCCCGAGGAAGGCCCGCAGGTCGATCTGCGGGTAACTGCCGGGTCGGCATCCCTGTGGGCCCGCATCACCCGCCGGTCGCTCGCCGATCTTGGGTTGCAGCTGGGCACGCCGGTGACCGTGCTGATCAAGGCCGTGGCCGTGGACCGCTACAGCCTCGGCCGCGGGGCCGGGCCGGGCCGCTTCCTGGAGGACGGCGACCGCGCCGAACCGCCTAGTTCGGACTGATCACCACGCAGGCCTGGTCTTGGGCACGCAGCCGGTCGCAGAAGGCCATTGCCTCGGCTGTGTCGGCGAAGGGTCCTGTGCGCACCCGGTAGTAGATGCCGCGTGTTCCCAGGTCGACCTCATGCAGGATCAGGGGCCGATCGCCCAGCACCTCGGGATGGGCGGCGCGCAGGCGTTGCCAGCCGCCTTCCGCGTTGGCCCGGGTGCGGAATGCGGCAATCTGGGCGACCACTTGGCCCGCTGTCGCGGCATTGGCAACGGCTGCGGACGGGGCGGCCGGCGGGGCCACCGGTGCGGCCGCCGGTGCGGCCACTGGCGCCTGGGGCGCGGCCGGTGCCGGGGGCGTCTCTGTGGGCGTCTCTGGGGGCGGTGCTGCCGGTACTTTGGGCGTGGCCGGAGCCGGCGCCGGGGCTGCGGGCTGGCGTTCTACGGTAACGCGGGGGGCCGCATCGGGCGCATCGGGCGCGACCGGGATCGCTTGTGCCGCAGGGGTTGGGGCCGAGGCCGGGGCCCGCGTCGCCACCGATCCGGTCAACCGCTCGCCGCTGTATTCGGCGTTTTGCCGATCGCCCACCAACTCTTTCGGCAAGGTGGCCCGCCGTGCTTCCAGCGACGCCGCATCCCCCGGCGTCGAGCCCAGCGCCAGGGCCAAGTTCTCCGACACTTCGTCCTGCGGCTTGTCTTCGCCAGGCGGCGCCGGCGGCGGCAATTCGTAGACCGGCTTCGCGCTCCGGCCGCCGCATCCAGCCGCCAACAACAATACTGCCGCGAGGGCACAGAGGGTTGGCGCCGGGCGTCTCATGTTCATCGGTCTCGAACAACGCTCTTGAAGCGGCCAGGATAGAGCCTTGGGCGCGATTCGGAAACTACGGCCAAATAACCAGCTCTGGAGCCACTCATAGTAAACCCTCCAACACTGGCCAAGGGGTTGCATCACCCCACCCCCATCTGTCAGGAAGTGTGGCGCACTGCCGAGTCAATGCCGCCCGGATAGTCTGGGTTGACCGGCCGCCCCAAGCAGCAAGAAACACTCGGATGTTCGTTTCATGACCAAAGCCATCGCGCCGGTATCCGCCTTGCTGTTGAGCGTGGCCATTCTGCTCATGGGCAATGGCCTGCAAGGCACCTTGCTGCCGGTGCGGGCGCAAATCGAATCCTTTTCGGCATTCGATATCGGCATTCTCGGTTCCGCCTACTTCCTCGGCTTTGCCGCCGGGTGCCTGTTGGGCCCTTTCATGGTGCGCCGGGTCGGCCATATCCGCGCTTTCACCGCCATGGTCTCGATCGCCTCGACCACCGTTCTGGCGCATGTGGTTCTCCTCGATCCCTACGCCTGGTGGCCGTTGCGCGCCGTCACCGGCTTCTGCTTCGCCGTCCTGTATATGATCATCGAAAGCTGGTTGAACGAGCGGGCGACCAACGAGAACCGGGGCTTGGTCTTTTCCGTCTATACGATCATCAACCTGACGGTGTTGACCATTGGGCAGATGATGATGGTATTGGGCAAGCCCTCCGACTTCCTGCTCTTCGCCCTGTCCTCGATCCTGGTGTCGCTGGCGGCGGTTCCGGTGGCAATGAGCAAGTCCCAGGAACCGGCGCCGCTGATCACCGTGCGGGTGCGGATCAAATACCTGTACCGCATCTCGCCGGTCGGCGCCGCGGGCAGTTTCGTGGTCGGCCTGACCAACGGCTCATTCTGGTCCCTGGCGCCCTTCTATGCCCAGCTCAGCGGCACCACCACCACCGGCATCGCCCTGTTCATGAGCACCGCGGTCATCGCCGGTGCCGCCGGGCAGTGGCCGCTTGGTCATCTATCGGACAAGTGGGACCGGCGTAAGGTCATCGTCATTACCTCGGTCGGCGCCGCCGCAGCCGGCCTGGGCCTCGGCCTTGTGGTCCGCAGCTGGAGCATGGAGACATTCGCCCTCTCCATGCTGTTCGGCGCCTTCGCTCTGCCGCTCTATGCCCTCTGCGCCGCGCACATGAACGATTTCGTCGAACCCGGCGGCTTTGTCGAGGCCTCCAGTGGTTTGCTCCTGCTCTATGCCGGCGGCGCCGTGGTTGGCCCGATCATTGCCTCGGTAGCCATGCGGGGAATGGGCCCTGGCGGCTTGTTCGTGTTTACCGCCGTGGCCCACGCCGCCATGGCCATGTTCGCGATCTACCGCATGACCTCGCGTGCGGCCCCGCCGGAAAGCGCCCGCGGCAAGTTCGCCGATGCCCTGCGCATGGCCTCGGCGGTCTCCGTGGTCGACACCATGGCCGGATCGCCCGGGCATGAGCATCCCGCCGGGGCTTCAGCGCCAGCGTCCCAGAACGGTCAGCCAGCGGGCGAGGCGGTCACGGCCCCAGGCCCGGAAACGCGAGGCGGCACGGCGCACGGAGAGAACATCAATGAAGATGATCGCCAAACCGACGGGGATCATCCAAAACCCGAGGATCGGTAGAAATCCCAAAATCCCCCCGGCCACCAGGACCAAGCCGGCGGCGATGCGCAGAAGCAACGGGCCGCGCCGCAGCTTGCGGTAATAGGTATTTGGCTTGTCCATGCCGGGGAATGCTCGTGCAGCCTTAGGCGCCTTACTGGGCCGGAACGGCCCGGTCGAAGGTTTCCCCGTCGATCCAGCCGTGCGCCAGGATGCAGTCCGCCGGATCGAGCAGCAGATACATATACCGCCCGCGGGCGCCGGTCACCGGACCATGTCCGGAGTATAGAAATACCACCTCATCCGCATCCCGGCCGGCGGCGAGTTTCTGCTCCACCTGATCGCCCGTCTCCCCCTCGAAGCGGACCGCGGGACCGCCGGTCGGATACAGGCTCAAGAAGTTCTCGATCATGCCGTCGGCGGTCTGGCAAGTTGCTCCGGCCGGCTGTACCGCCGGAACGGTCAACGCCAAACCGGCCATGACCGCAACGGCAAAGGTCAAAAAAGCAATACGCATCATGTGGCAAAGTTCAGCAGGTTGCGGCCGCAAATGCAACAAGGACACCAGATATCGCCATCGTCCTCACTGTCCCCAGCCGTTCGCTGGGTACTTGCGATCTGAGCATCCTTTCGTGGAATACAATATGAATGTACGATTATTCCGGATTCGAAAACTGTTTTGAGCTGGCGCATCAAATTGCCTGTGCGCAAGCCTATGGCCTGAGTAATCTGCGATGAACGAGGCGTCTTTCGCCTTTGATATTATGAGGATTTAAAATCCGATGCGGCTGTTTCGTTTCACGGTACTGATTTTTTCGGTCGCATTTCTAACTCCCCAGCCCGCTTTAGCCTACATCGATCCCGGAACTGTCTCGATGGTGATCCAGGGTCTGTTTGCCATTATCTTCGGCGCCGCCACGGCCTGGGTCATGCGCCCCTGGCACATTGTGAAATCGTTATTTCGGAGGCGCAAGCCAGAGCCCTTGCCCCGACAACCGGACGCGGCCAAACAGCGCAGCGACGGCGACCAGGCCGCAAAGCCGTAGAGTGCGTAGAGCCGAAGGCCGGGAGTGGCAGAATTGGGGAATATGGCATTGGCTGAACACAGCCAGCAAATACGAACCATCGCGCGCCGCGAGGTCACGGTTGACCCCTCATCCTTCGTAGACCCGCAGGGTTTCGTCTTTTCTTGGAACGAGCGCCTGTATCGGTGCATCCGGAGCCAAGCCGCTCCCCTCTTTCGCCGGCTTCTCGACGACGGCACATTGGCGGCATTGGAACAAGACCATGGCCTTGTAAATACGGCTGTCGCGCCGCTCGTCGTGGACGATGAACCGGACGGCCTGGTGGTTGAACATCCGCGCGTGCACCCGCTCAGCTATTGCGTCGAATGGTGCCCCTCCATGTTGCGCGACGCCGGCCGGACCACCCTCGAACTCACCATCGAATTGGCTGGCCGGGACATGATGCTGCAGGACGCATATCCTTGGAACGTGCTTTTCTCCGGCAACGCACCCGTGTTTGTCGATCTGACGTCCATCGTACCCGCCGACCGCGCCACAATCTGGCCGGCTCACGAACAGTTCGAGGCGTTTTTCCTGCGGCCGCTGGCCCTGGCCGCGGAAGGCAAGGGCAAAGTGGCGCGCGCCCTGCTGCACGACAACATCGACGGCATCGGCCTGGAGGATTTTTCGACGCTGATGTCGGCGTCCTACCACCTGCGCCATCCGGGGCTGACGATCGCCTGCTGGGTGGACCGGCAATTGCAGCGGCGCGGCGCACTCAAGATGAAGGTGCGGCAACTGGCCGAACGAGCCTCCACCAACATTGATCCAGCAGTCAGGCGCCGGTTCCTGCAGGGCCTGCGCCGCCGCCTGGATGGGTTCACGTTCGCGGACAAGGCGAACCCTTGGACCCACTACTATTCCGAGATCTCCTCCGAGTTCGACAAGCAGGCCAAACTGAATGCGATTACGGGCCTCCTGGAAAGTATTCAACCACGCACTGTGCTCGATCTCGGCTGCAACACCGGCGTCTTCTCGCTGCTGGCGGCACGCCAGGGGGCGCGGGTGATCGCCATCGACAGCAGCGAATCCTGCATCGAAGCGCTGTATGCCGCCGCCCGGCAAGACTCATTGCCGGTCACGCCCCTCATCGCCGACGTGGTCAATCCAACCCCGGCCTTTGGGTTCATGGGCCGGCAATATCCCGGTCTTTGGCAGCGGACCCGTGCCGATACCGTGCTGTGCTTGGCCTTGATGCACCATCTTCACATCACCGGCCGGCAATCCTTCGAGCGCATCGCGGAATTGCTGGACGAGGTCACGGGCCAGCATTTGATCTTTGAATTCGTGGCCCACGACGACGCGAATGTGCCACTGCTGCCGAAACGACGCCGGATCGATTACACCTTGAACAGTGTTGTCGCGGCGCTGGAACGCGCGTTCAAGGACATCGACGTGCGGCCGTCCGACCGGGAAACACGAAAGCTTCTGGTGTGCCGCAAATAAGGAACTCGATAGGTGTTCTCGGAAGCCTGACGCTGGCCGCCGGCCTGTTCGGCGCGGGCGTGCATATTCTCCTGGGCGACTATCTGCTGTTCTTTTCGGATCCACTCAGCCTTGGTGTGTATCTGAGCGCCATCGCGCTCCTCCTACTCCCCGTATTGCTTGTTTTCAGCCTGCCGGTACAGCTCGCACCGCGGCGCTGGCGGCAGTGGTTGCGTCGCACTTTGGCGTTGGGTTTGGCCGCCCTTGTCGCCGCGATCTTTCTGATGCTGGCGCTCTCGTTCGTCGCCTCTTGGCTCGACATCACGTTGCTCAAACGCCTGACGAGGCAACCGTTCATCCTGTTCGCGATTTGCGCGGTGCCCGCCGTGGGAGCGATCGTTGCCAGCCGCAACCGCAAGGAAATCGCCGGCCGCATCGAGCAATTCGGTTTGGCGCTGTTGGCAGTCGCGGCTGCCGGGCTGGTAGCGACACAGGTTTTCCAGTCCGAGCGTGCGACCGGACCGGGCAAGCATCTCGTTCTGATGATCCTGGATGGGATGCCTTCGCAGCATATGCACAGCTATCAGCCGGCCGCGCCGAATGGCCCGCTGGACCGGCTAGCCGCCGAAGGATTGCTCTTCACCCAAGCGCGCTCGTCGGCGGTGTGGACCAATGCCTATTTCGGCACCCTCTACAGCGGCTCGACGCGGACCGTGGAGGCACCGCGGGACGAGAAACCGGCCATGGTCAGCCTGATCGCCCGTTTGCAACGCGGTGGCGTGTCGGCTCGCTGGCACTCCTACCACCGCAACGGCATGCCGGAAGGCGGTGCCGCCCACACCAATGACTATCGCGGTCTGCGCTCGTATCTCCTCACCGCCAACACCGCCTGGATTCCGCGGCTGCTGCATCTCGACTATCATCTGGCCGTCCCCAATGCGGGAATTTCCCAAAACCTCAGGGGCGAACTCGGACGGGCCTTGTTCGATTGGATCAACAATGAAAACCGAAAATACGACAACCGCCTGACCGAACAACTAGTGCCCTTGCTGCGCGAGCAACGGGGCTATGCCCGCGATACCTTCACGCTGTTTCACACGGGCTGGAACAGTACCGGCGGCGTTGCCGAAGAGGCGCGCGCGCAGCTCCCACGGGCACAAGCCATCGAGGGGCTTGAAGACATCGCCCGAAACGCGTCCGAAACGATCCGCGCCAACGACTATCTCTATGAGCCGGACTTAGAGCCTTATGCCGAGCAAAATCGCCGCAATGCCGGCCTTGGCATGATCGATCTGGGAGTCCACCTCACGGACTTCCTGACCGCGCTGGCCGCCGATGCATTGCTGCGCGATACCGTCGTCATCGTCACGTCTGACCACGGCAGCATGTATGAAAAGGGCCGCTTTTGGTACGGCTTCCATCCGAACGAGGAGGTGGTGCGGGTGCCGTTGCTCCTGTTCAACATAGACCGCAAGGGCCGGGACAATCGCCTTGTCGGCACGCCCGACATCAGTGCGAGCGTGCTCGGCTTCTTCGGGCTTCCGAACGGCGATAGCCCCGGCCGGTCGATCTTCGAGGTCGGCCCGGGTCCCGACAGTACAACGACACTCACCTTACGCAGCGACATCAATAACGAATGGTTCCTGGTCATCAGCGAACCGGGGCGCAAATATCGGATCAATCTGCACCCGGAAGGCCGCGGCGAAACCGTGACCCTGCGCGTCGATGGTTTCGATGAAACCCCGGTCGCCGAGACCATCGGCCCGCCCGAAGGCAAAGCGGACCAGGTGGCCGCGGCGCTGCGCGATTACAGCATCGGCATCGAGAACATTCACACGGCGTTGCGCCCATAGGCAGAACGCCGTGTATCAAAGTCGCGGAAAACTGTAATTCGCCGGATTCCAAGAAAATATATTAATAAACATAGTAAACGATCTATTAAAAGTTGCCCTCGGCTTAATAATTCATTAATATATCTCAAACGCGACGGAAACGGGCTGGTGCTGCCGGCCGATCGCGTGGGAAGGGGCGGTTTGGATGCGGGTGCTACAGGCATTGCTGTTTGCGTATGGCGGGGCTGTCCTGGCGGGCCTGCTGGTGGCGGGGGTCGGATTCGGTTTCGAAATGCCCCTCAAGGCCATTGTCTCCACCGCTACCCTGACCGGCTCGGTCTTCGGAATTGCCGGTTTCACCCTGCCCTGGTGGCAGCCCATGATCTCCGCGCGGCGCCGCAACCGCAGCAATTAGACCCTGACAATACCGGTCTTGGCGCCGGATTGAGCGGCAGGCTAATCTCGCCTGCCCGACAGCCGTTTCCGGTGTTTCTTCATGTCCCAACTCGATCTGCTGCTCCCGCTCAGCCTGTTCGCCATCTCCATGGGCATCACGCCGGGGCCGAACAACGTGATGCTCACGGCCTCCGGCGTGAACTTCGGCTTCCGCCGCACCGTGCCGCACATGCTTGGCGTTGCCATTGGCTTTCCCGCCATGGTCGTGGCCATCGGCCTTGGCCTGGGCGGGCTGTTCGAGACCTATCCGCAGATCCACACGGTCATCAAGTATGCGGGAATCGCCTATCTGCTATGGCTGGCCTGGAAAATCGCCACCGCCGAGCGAACAGCGGACGCTAATATCAAGGCCAAGCCGCTCAACTTCCTGCAAGCGGCGGTCTTTCAATGGGTCAATCCCAAGGGGTGGGTGGCGATCGTCGGCGCGATCGCGACCTATACGACGGTGCAGGGCAACGTCATGCAGGAAGTACTGGTGATCGCCGTGGTTTTCGGCGTGGTCACGATCCCCTGCATAACGATTTGGACCCTGTTCGGCACCGCCATCCGCCGCCTGCTCAGATCGGCTCGCGCACGCATCCTCTTCAACTGGAGCATGGCGGCCCTCCTGGTCGCCTCGCTCGTGCCGTTCGCGATTGGCTAGTTCGAGATGTTATTGGTGCACCGGACGCGATTTGCCGGAAAGTTGTAGATTCGGAAGCGCCGTCCGCGATGCTCCGGGAGCGGACGATTGGCCGATGACCTGTTTCGACCGATTCTGTTGAAAAACTCTTTCCACCGGTTTGCGGGGAAATAATAAAATCATTGCCCGCACCGTTGTGTATGATTGATTCAACATTGCAACTTCGGACGGAACATAATTGCGCCAAAGCGGGTCGCAAGTAATTGTTGCGGAGTTTTTCAACAGAATCGACCCTTTGCAGACGTCGGAGACTAGCGGGAAAAAAGCACGATGAGTGCGAAATATGACATCATCGGTAACAATTATGCGGAGCTTCGCAAGCCGGATCCGCGGATAGCCCGGATCGTCGAGAACGCACTCGGGTCGGCGAAAACTGTTCTGAATGTTGGCGCGGGCACAGGTTCCTACGAACCGACGGATCGATCACTGACCGCTGTTGAGCCTTCGCGCGAGATGATCCGGAAGCGCAGTCCGGCGGCAGCCGAGGCGATTCAGGCCAGCGCCGGCGATCTGCCATTCGATGACCGGAGTTTCGATGCCTCCATGGCGATCCTGACCATTCATCATTGGCCCGACAAGGAGGCAGGCTTGCGCGAGATGCGCCGCGTCACACGCGGCCGGATCGTCCTGCTCACGTTCGATCCGTCGCACCGGCCATGGCTGACGGACTACCTTCCTGAGCTGGCGGCGTTGGACGAGGCACAGATGCCGGCGATGTCCGACTACGCACGATGGCTGGGCTCCGTGCAGATCACACCGGTTCCGGTGCCGCACGATTGCAGAGATGGATTCCTCTATGCCTACTGGCGCCGGCCTGCGGCCTATTTCGATGCACACATCCGATCCGGCAGTTCGTCTTTCTGGGCCATCGGCAACGCCGAAGCAGGATTGCAAAATCTGAGGCGGGATCTTGAAACCGGCGAGTGGGAGCGCCACTATGCCGAACTGCTCACCCTTGATGAATATGACGCGGGATACCGGCTCGTCGTAGCGGACTGATCAGCAAACGACCGCTTCCCACCCATCTCTGCCGCTGCTGACCAGACGCCGAAGGTGCGGGTTGGGTCAGGAGCGGATTCGACTGCCCAGTTTTGTTCGAGAATGGCGCCCCAGCGTAGATGAAACCGATAACTACGTTTCCGCCGGGGCACTATGATATCGCGACCGTTGATTTGCGTTGGCATCCGATAGTATGCGGCGTTTGCCAAATCCACTACGACCGCTCGCGAATTGCCCTGGAGCACAGGGCTGCGTTCGGTTTGAAGAGTCAAATCCACACCTGAGTGTAGCGGCGCGCGCCCAAGTGACCGGATAGCGGACAAAACAAGCATTCGGCCGATGAGCTGCCTCGACCCAATGCCGTCCTTTGCGAGGCCAAGTTCGAGGACAGTTTCGTGCCTATTGCCGTCATTCAGATTTGCTCGCGTTCCATGCAAGCTCTCCCGGCACGTTACCCCTCTCGTTCTTCCGGCCAAATCTTCATGGCCATGTCAGCAACATCGATCAACTCCTGCCGCGACGCACCGCTCTTGGCCTGCACGGCCATGCCAGTCGCGACAGTGATCACATAGCCGGCCAACGCTTTCGCGTTCCAGCCCGATGGCAACTGACCAGCCTCCTGGAATTGCTTGAACCGCGCGGCGACATCGGCTTCCGCCTGCCGCCTGAGTCTCGCCATTGCTTGCTGGACTGCCTCTGATTCCGGACTGGTTGCGAGCGCCCCCTGAATCATCAGACAGCCCTCCGGCGTGCCCTCGCCCGAGACGAGATCGACCTCGCCCATCAGAATGCCCAGCGCCACCTCGCGGGCGGATGTCTTGGCGAAAGCCTCTTTATAGAGGCTTTCGCTGTAGCGATCGTAATGTTCGACGGCCTTCATGAACAAGCTCTCCTTGTTGCCGAAGGCGTTGTAGACGCTGGCCACCGTCAGCCCCATCGCCTGCGCCAGTGTGGAAATCGGCGTCCCTTCATATCCGTGGCGCCAGAACAGGCGCAGCGCCGTATCAAGCGCCGTGCTCTCGTCGAACTGTCTCGGCCGTCCCCTGGGAACTTTTAGAACCATCGCTATAAAATCCTTGACACGTCTGCTGTACCTAATATTAAAGGGATCGTTCTAATAATCAAGCCCCTCCCGCGCAGCGCGGGTCCTGACGTTGAGAGGAGACCGGAAATGCAACCGACAACTCACCCTCCGGCCGGTCGCAGAGAATGGCTCGGCTTCGCCGTTCTGGCGCTTCCCACTCTGCTCGTGTCGATGGACATGACGATTCTTTATCTGGCGACGCCGTCGCTCAGCGCCGCGCTCCAGCCGAGCGGCGCGGAGTTGCTATGGATTTCCGACATCTACGGCTTTCTGATTGCCGGCGCGCTCATTCCGATGGGCGCCATAGGCGATCGCATCGGCCGTCGTCGCCTGCTTCTGATCGGCTCGGTCTTCTTCGGCCTTGCCTCGATCCTGGCAGCCTTTTCGACCAGCGCCACCATGCTGATTGCGGCCCGCGCGATCCTGGGCATTGCGGGTGCGACCCTGCTGCCCTCGACCCTGGCAATGATCCGCAACCTGTTCCACTCGCCCAAGGAGCGCAGCATCGCCATTGGTATCTGGACGACCTGTTTTACGCTCGGTGGCGTGCTCGGCCCACTTGTCGGCGGTCTGCTGCTTCAGCATTTCTGGTGGGGATCCGTCTTTCTCGTGGGCGTTCCCGTGATGGCCGCGCTGGTCGTACTCGGCCCGATCTTCCTGCCCGAGGTCCGTGAAGATGACGGGCATGCCGTTGATATCCTGAGCGTGGCCATGTCGGTGACCGCGTTGCTGGCGATCGCCTACGGCGTGAAGCATCTCGCCGAGACTGGCGTCACGATCACTGCGGCTGCCGCATTCGTGCTCGGTGGGACCGTGGGCTGGGCTTTCATCCGCCGTCAGGGCCGTCTGGCCGCTCCGCTGGTCGATCTCGGCCTGTTCAGGAACGGCGCGTTTACCGCCGCGCTTGGTGCGAACATGATGGCACTGTTTGCCTGGGCCGGCGCATCCCTGCTGATCGCGCAATATCTCCAACTCGTCATCGGCATGTCGCCCATGACGGCGGGGCTGTGGACCATTCCGCCGGCAATCGCCTGCGTCGCCGGGTGCCTGGGCGCGCCTATGCTGGTGCAGCGGATCGCGCCCGCAGCTGTTGTCACACTCGCCCTTCTACTGGTGGCGGCCGGCTTCGCGATCATGGCGGCATTCACATCCGGCTTCGGACTGGTGGCGATCATTTCAGGCATGATCATTCTCGGGCTCGGTGTCGCGACCATCGTGACGCTTGGCACCGATCTGATCCTCACGACGGCTCCGCCGGAGAAGGCCGGCGCGGCTTCCGCCATCTCCGAGACTGGCGCCGATCTTGGCGGTTCGTTCGGCGTAGCGGTGCTCGGCAGTGTGGGCGTAGCCGTCTACCGGACTGCTGTCGCCGTACCTGACGGGTTGAGTCAAGACCGTGCCGCGGCTGTGCGTGACACGCTCGGCGCGGCCGTCGACGTCGCCTACGCTCTGCCGAGCCCTTCCGGTTCGGTGCTGCTTGCGTCGGCACAGCAGGCTTTCGAGCAAGGCTTAGTCTTCGCTTCGGCCGCAGGATTCTGCGTCCTGCTGTCCACAGCAATCTTCTTTGCCTGGACTAACCTACGTCGCGGCGCGCTGTGCCCGGCAATTCAAAACCAAGGAGAGGACTGATGACCAATGAGCGCAATGAACTGGCTATTCGTGCCACGATCGACGACTGGACCGATGCGATCTGCAAGGGCGACATCGACCGTGTGCTCGCAAACCGAACCGACGGCATCGTCATGTACGACGTGCCGGAGCCCATCCAGGTAACAGGGATCGAGGCCTACAAAGATACCTGGAAGCTGTTCTTCGATCACAACGTGGCCGGGCCCGATCGCTTCAGGCTCAGTGACGTTCAGATCGTTGCCGATGCCGATGTCGCCTATGCTCATGGGCTCCTCACGATCGGCGGCGGCGACGCTCACTGCCGCCTTACACTCGGCCTGCGGCGCATCGACGGCGCGTGGAAGGTGACGCACGAGCATCATTCGATTCCCATCAAGCTCGACTAAAGATGGATTGTTCCGAAGCCTTGCACGCGGAAGCCCTCCTGGCAAAGCGCTATATGGAGTGACGAGATTCGCATTCCCGCAGAGGACAGCAACCAGGTAATCCACGCTAGGCGAAGAATGACCGCTTATGGCGCTTGTTTGTCCTCGCGGCATCGGCCGATGCAAACGCCGAATGCCACCGAGCATCGCCCCTTCTACGACAACGAATTTCTTCCAGCGTGACCCAGCGTAGCGGATCGCAGAAAATCGTGAATTCGGTGGAGTTGGCGCGCCCGGCAGGATTCGAACCTGCGACCCCAAGCTTAGAAGGCTCGTGCTCTAGTCCAACTGAGCTACGGGCGCGCGATGGTGCGGCCGGTGCCGATGGCTGGGGCGACCGGCCTCACTAGGTCCCCAACCTCAGTGGGTGCCCCAACCCTAATGAGTCCAAGGACCCAATCTGTCGAAGCGGAAATTGTCGGCGTAGGCCTTTGGCTGCACCCGCCGTTCCCGCGGTGTTTCCAGGGTGTACATGAAGCCGTGCTTCTTGGCATAGGCCACCGCCTCGTCCTGGCTGTCGAACCACAGGAGCACCTGGCCCTTGGTATCGGCCGAGCTGGTCCAGCCCATCAGCGGCTCGACCTGGCGCGGCGCCGCCGCCTCCGGCTCGAACTCGACCACCCAGCGGTCGGTGTTGGCGCGGCCGGCCTGCATGGCCGTCTTGGCATGCCGGAAAATACGGACTTGAGCAGGCATAGGCACACTCCGTGACCGTCCCTGGGGCATCTGGCCCTCGGGGTTAACCCGAGGACTGGTCGGGGCGAGAGGATTCGAACCTCCGGCTTCCTGCTCCCAAAGCAGGCACTCTACCAGGCTGAGCTACGCCCCGACGGGCAGGAAACTAAGCGTTTCGGGATATCGGCGCAAGGCGGGCGGTGGGGCCAAGACGGCCGAAACTTGCGTATCCCATGGCAATCCGCAGGCTCGCTCTGTCCCGGTCCCATTTGTGGCCCGATCGCTGCTCCTGACAACTCTTGTCAGTCTTGGCCGGGTACGATTTGCTCCGTGGCAGCGATAGCCCATGCGGATCGAAATCCATGTCCCGAGCGGCTCGGCTACTCGACATCATTCAGCTCCTTCGGGGCGCGCGGACGCCCTTGCGGGCTGCGGACCTGGCCGACAGCCTGGAGGTCCATCCGCGAACGGTTTACCGCGACATCGCGGCGCTCAAAGCGCGCCGTGTGCCGATCGAC
>DASWJP010000167.1:0-1822 GCA_036397065.1 Kiloniellales bacterium
GAAGGCGACAATGAGGGGGCGATCACCGATTTGCGCACCTTGTTGCGCGTGCATCCGGAGTTGACCGGGGGGCGGGCACTTTTGGCCGAGGCGCACGTGCGCAACAACGAGCCGTCCCTGGCCATCGAAGCCTTGCGGACATTGTTGGAGGCCAGCCCGGAAAATCAAGCCGTGCGGGTCGCACTGGCCCGCCAGCTGGCGGGCACGGGCGAAACCGACAGCGCATTGGCGCTTTTGAGCGAGGCTTTGTCGCGCGTCCCCGACGATCTCTCGGCCCTGCGGGTTCAGGCGGGAATTTATGCGCAGCAAAGCAATTGGCCGGCCTTGGCCGACACCGCGACGGCGATGATCAAGCAAGCGAAAGAGCCTGGCCTGAGCCACTACATCCGCGGTCAGGCCTATCTGATGCAGCGACGCTTCGACGAGGCGGCGGCCGATTTTACCGCGGCATTGAAGACCAATCCGGAGGCGATCGAACCCTTGTCCGGTCTGGTGCAAGCCCATCTGGGGCGCAATGAAGAACAGCAAGCGGAAGCGCTCGTCTTCAAACGCGTGGCCGAAGCGCCGGACAATCCCGCCGTGCACAATCTTCTGGGCGAGCTTTATCTCGCCACCGGAAAGACCGATCCGGCGGAAGCCGCGTTCCAAGCCGCGCTCAAGGCCAGCAAGAACTATGCGCCGGCATATGGCAATCTGGCCAAGATCGCCGTCCAGGCGGGTCATGTGGATCAGGCCATCGCGCGCCTCCGCGACGGCCTTGCCGCCGCACCCGACGACGAGCAACTCTCCCTGGATTTAGCCAGTGCCCATCTCCTGCAAGACGACCATCGGGCGGCGATGGACATCTACGAGGCCATGCTGGCCCGCAACAGCAACCTGCCCGTGGTCGCCAATAACCTGGCGGCGCTGATTGCCGATTTCGAATCGGAGGACAAGGCCCGTTTGGCCCACGCCTTGGAGCTGGCAAAGATCTTCGATACCTCGAAGAATCCGTTCTATCTGGACACCCTCGGTTGGGTCCATTACCGCCTCGGCAATATTCAGCAAGCCCTCAGCTATCTGGAACAGGCGGTCGCCAAGGTGCCGGACTCGCCGCAATTGAACTATCACCTCGGCATGGCCTATCGCGACGCCGGGCAGACCGCCAAGGCGCGCATCGCCTTGGACCGGGCGGTGGTGGAGGGCGCCAAATATCCTGGCCTGCAGACCGCTCGCGCCGCACTGGCGGACATGTGAGCCGGCGAACATCGCCCCATGTTCCTTCGGCGATTATCCATCCGGTGATCCTCTCCGGTGGCTCCGGCGAGCGGCTGTGGCCCCTCTCGCGGGCGCACTATCCCAAGCAGCTCCTGCCCCTCGCCGGGGAGCGCACGATGCTGCAGGAGTCGGCCCTGCGGGTTGCCGACCCGGCGCACTATGCGGCCCCATTGGTCATTGCCAACCACGAACACCGCTTCATCGTGGCCGAACAACTGCACCAAGTCGGCATCGTCCCGCGACGTATCGTCTTGGAGCCGATCGGCCGCAATACGGCGCCGGCGGCCGCCGTGGCGGCCCTCATCCTGCAGGCCGAGGACCCGGCGGCGCTGATGGCGCTGCTGCCGTCCGATCATGTGGTCCAGGACCAGGACGCCTTTTCCGCCGCCATGGACAAGGCGGCCACGGCTGCGGCGAGCGGAGCCCTGGTGACCTTCGGCATTCGGCCGCGGCGGCCGGAGACCGGATACGGCTATATCAAGCGCGGCGAACCGTTGGCCGAGGTGGATGGCGCCTTCGCGGTTGCGGCGTTCGTTGAAAAGCCCGACGCGGCCCGTGCCGAGGC
>DASWJP010000168.1:0-26534 GCA_036397065.1 Kiloniellales bacterium
TCGTCGATCAGGCGTTTGACGCCGCGGGCGCGGGCGGTTGGGTCTTGCCACGTTTGCTGGAAGACCATCTTGTGGTCGGGGCGGAGTTTTACCTTGTCGGCGCGCTTCTGGATGAAGGCGATCAACGCCTCCGGCTGGGCGAATCGGTCCTGGTGGAAGGAGATGACGGCGCCCTTGGGGCCGGCGTCGACCTTTTCGATGCCGGCATCGACGCAGCGGCGCTTGATGGTGACGATCTGCAATAGGTTCTCCACCTCCTCAGGCAATGGGCCGAAACGATCGATCAGTTCGGCGGCGAAGCTTTCGATCTCGCCGGCATCCACCAGGCTGGCCAGGCGCCGGTACAGGCCCAGTCGCACGCTCAGGTCGGCCACGTATGCCTCGGGAATCAGCACCGAGGTGCCGATGGAAATCTGCGGCGTGAACGGCGGCTTCGTTTGGTCCGGCACGGCGCCGCTGCGCTGCGCGGCGATAGCTTCCTCCAGCATCTGCTGATACAGCTCGATGCCGACCTCGCGGATATGCCCCGACTGCTCCTCGCCGAGCAGGTTGCCGGCGCCGCGGATGTCCATGTCGTGGCTGGCGAGCGTGAAGCCGGCGCCTAGGGTATCCAGGGTCTGCATGACATTCAAGCGCTTCTCCGCCGCGGCGCTGAGAAGGCGCCCGGGCGGCAGGGTCAGATAGGCATAGGCGCGGATCTTCGACCGGCCGATGCGGCCGCGCAGCTGATAAAGTTGCGCCAGGCCGAACATGTCGGCGCGGTGCACGATCATGGTATTGGCGCTGGGAATGTCCAGGCCGGATTCGATGATGTTGGTGGACAGCAGCAGGTCGTACTGCCGGTCGTAGAAAGCGGTCATCGCCTTTTCCAACTGGCTGGGCGGCATTTGCCCGTGCACCGCCACCACCTTGATCTCCGGCACCAGCTTGCGCAGGCGCTCGCTCAGCTCGGGTACATCCTCGATGCGCGGGCAGACGTAGAAGATTTGCCCGCCACGGAAATGCTCCCGCTGAATGGCCTCGCGCACCACCACCGGGTCGTAGGGCATGACGAAGGTGCGCACCGCCAAGCGGTCCACCGGCGGCGTGGCGATCAGGCTCATCTCCTTCACCCCGGACATGGCCAGTTGCAAGGTGCGCGGAATGGGCGTGGCGCTGAGGGTCAGCACATGCACGCTGGCGCGCAGTTCCTTCAGGCGCTCCTTCTGCTTGACGCCGAAGTGCTGCTCCTCGTCGACGACAAGCAGGCCCAGGGCCTTGCTTTGAATCGATTTGGCCATCAGGGCGTGGGTGCCGATGACGATATCCAGGGTGCCATCGGCCAGGCCGCGCTTGGCCTCCGCAGCATCGCGCGGCGTCACTAGGCGGGAGATTTGCGCGATGCGCACCGGCAGGCCGGCGAAGCGTTCGGAGAAGGTCTTGAAATGCTGCCGGGCGAGCAACGTGGTCGGCACCACCACCGCCACCTGGGCACCGCCCATCACCGTGACGAAGGCGGCGCGCAGGGCGATCTCGGTCTTGCCGAAGCCGACATCGCCGCAGATCAGCCGGTCCATGGGCCGGCCGGCGGCCAGGTCGCTCAACGTATCGTCGATGGCGCGCTGCTGATCCTCGGTCTCCGGATAGGGGAAGCGGGCGGCGAATTCGTCGTACAGGCCGGCCGGTGGCTCGAACACTTCTCCGGCGTTCGTCTGCCGCGCCGCGGCGATCTTGATCAGGCGGTCGGCGATATCCTTCAGGCGTTGCTTCACCCGCGCCTTTCGTGCCTGCCAATTGACCCCGCCCAGGCGGTCCAAATCGACCAGCGCGTCCTCTGAGCCGAAGCGCGAGAGCACCTCGATGTTTTCCACCGGCACGAACAGCCGGTCGCCGCCGTGATAGATCACCCGCAGGCAATCGTGCGGGGCGCCGCCCACATCCAAGGTCTGCAAGCCCTCGTAGCGGCCGATGCCGTGATCCACGTGCACCACCAGGTCGCTCTCGCGCAGGGCCGAAACCTCGGTCAGGAAGTTTTCCGACCGGCGCCGCGCCCGCTGCGGCCGGGCGATCCGCTCGCCCAGGATGTCCTGCTCGGAGATGACCTCCAATGCTTCGGTGGCGAAGCCGGTCTCGATCCCCAGGGTGACCAGCCCAGCGGTGGCCAGCGGCAAATCTCGCGCCGCCGCCCAGGTGTCGACGGGCGCCAGATCCTTCAGCCCATGCTCGTGCAGCAGGCTGCCCAGGCGATCGCGGGTTCCGGCGCTGTAACCGGCCACCAGCACCCGGCGCCCGGCGGTTTGCTGGGCGGCGATGTGGGCATCCACCGCATCGAACAGGTTGATGTCCGCCTTGGCCCGCGCCTCGGTGAAATCGTGGGCGCGGCGGCCTTGCGCGTCGATCACCCGATCAGCCCGCTCCGGTGCGGCGAAGGGGCTAAAGTGTCCGCACCCCCGCTCGCTGAGGGTTTGTTCCCAGTCGGCGCCCGTCAGGTACAGCCTTTCCGGCGCCAGAGGCTGATAAGCACTGCCGCCGGCCGCTGCCCCGTCCAGGCTGCGCCGGGCCTGATAATAATCGGCGATAGTCTCCAGGCGGGCGTCGCGCGCTTCTTCCGCCTGGTGATCGAAGGTCACGGCGCAGCCGGGCAGATAATCGAGCACCGTCTCCAACCGCTCGTAGAACAGCGGCAGCCAATGCTCCATGCCCAAATACGCCCGCCCGGCGCTGATCGCCTCGTACAGTGGATCGTCGCGGATGGCGGCGCCGAAGGCAGCCACATAGCCGGCGCGGAACCGCTCGATACTGGGCGGCTCCAGGATCACCTCGCTGACCGGTTTCAAGATGAAGGAGTCGGCATTGCCCATGGTGCGCTGGCTGAGGGCGTCGAACCGGCGAATGGTCTCCAACTCGTCGCCGAACAGGTCGAGGCGCAGGGGCATCTCCTCGCCCGGCGGAAACACATCGACGATGCCGCCGCGCAAGGCGTATTCGCCCGGCTCGCTCACGGTCTCGGCGCGCTGATAACCGTTGCGGGTGAAATAGTCGGTCAAGGATGCCAGATCGAGGGTTTCGCCCGGCCGGCCGGCAAACAGGCGGCCGTCGAACAGATCGCGCGGCGGCAGGCGCTGCAGGAAGGCGTTCACCGTGGTCAGCACGATGCGTCCCAGCCCCGCCGGTGCGGTTTCCAGCAGCCGGGTCAGGGTATCGATGCGCCGGGCCAGAATGTCGCGGTGTGGGCCAACCCGGTCATAGGGCAGGCAGTCCCAGGCCGGAAACACCAGCACCTCGGTGTCCGGAGCGAAGAAGCGCAAGGCTTCGGCCAGCCGCGACAGGCGGGCATCGTCCCGCGCCACGTGCAGCACGTTGAGACCGCCCGGCGCCGCCGTGACCTCGGCCAGGGCCAAGGCTTCCAGCCCTTCCGGCGCATTGGCCACCACGACCCGGCCGCCGGGCCGCGCCAGCGCCCGCTTGAGGGCCGGCGACGCCGCCAGTGCCAAATTATCCGGTGCGCCGGATGCGTGGCCTTCGGCCGGAAGTCGTTGCGTGCTGCTGGTCAACTGCCATCCAGTGGTCGGTGAAAATTCAACCGATCGGGGTATCCGGCCGATGCGCCAGAAGCAGGCGCATGACATCCGTGTCGTAGTCCGGCGGTGGCGGCTGCTGCGCCACTAGCCACGCATGAATTTGCGGCTCCGGCACCTCGAGCAATACCTCGAAACGGCTCAGTTGGCCATGGTCGAAGGTGTCCACATGCCGGTCGGCGAAGCTGCCCAGCAAGAGATCGAGCTCCTTGGTGCCCCGGTGCCAGCAGCGGTAGCGCAGGCGCTTGCGCCGATGTTCCAGGCTCTCGCGCCGGCCGGGGGACTCTGGCATATGGGACAGGCTCCTGCGTCGCGCGTTAGGGTATAAGGCTTTCGGCCGCGCCTGTCAGCGGCAGACTGTCGGAAAGGACGCCGTGCGCCCGGAAATACTCTTTCCCCTGTTCGCCTCCACGTCGGTTTTGCCCGGCGTCGGGCCGCGCACGGCCAAGCTCTTGGAGGGCTTGGCGGGGCCGCAGGTGGTCGATCTGTGTTGGCATTTGCCCGCCGCCCTGATCGACCGCCGCTATGCGCCGAAGCTGGGTAACGCCGAGCCGGACCGGGTCGCCACCCTGATCCTGCGGATCGGGACACACACCGCGCCGCATAACCCGCGACAGCCCTTCCGCATCCGCGCCACCGACGATACGGGCGAGATCGACCTGGTTTTCTTCCACGCCAAGCCGGAGTACCTGAAAAAAGTCCTGCCGGAAGGCGAGGATCGCGTGGTCAGCGGCCGCATCGAGATGTTTGGCGGGCGCCTGCAGATGACCCACCCGGACCACATCGGCCGCCTGGACGAGCTGGCCCGCCTGCAAAC
Source organism: Kiloniellales bacterium (assembly GCA_036397065.1). Taxonomy (GTDB): domain Bacteria; phylum Pseudomonadota; class Alphaproteobacteria; order Kiloniellales; family J153; genus JAJFGI01. The sequence continues at coordinate 4,375 of DASWJP010000168.1, forward strand.
CGTGGAGCCGGTCTACCGCCTCACGGCCGGCCTGACCCTGAAGGCCGTCGGCAAGGCGGTCCAGGCGGCCCTGTCGCGGGCGCCGGAATTACCGGAATGGCAGGACACGGCCTTCCGGGCGCGGCAAGGCTGGCCCGCATGGCGCGACGCCCTGATGGCCGTGCATTCGCCGCAATCCCAGGCCGATCTGGAGCCGGCCACGCCCTTCCGGCAGCGCCTCGCCTACGACGAGCTGCTGGCCAATCAACTGGCCCTGGCCCTGGTGCGGCACCATCAACGGGCGCAACGCGGCCGAATCATCCACGGTGACGGCCATCTGCGGGACAAGGTGCTGGCCGCCCTGCCCTTCGCTCTGACCGGTTCGCAAAACCGGGCGGTGGATGAAATCCTGGCCGACATGGCGCGGCCGTCGCGCATGTTGCGCCTGCTGCAGGGCGACGTGGGCAGCGGCAAGACCGTGGTCGCCCTGCTCGCCATGCTGGCGGCCGTGGAGACCGGGGCGCAGGCGGCAATCATGGCGCCCACCGAGATCCTGGCGCGCCAGCACCACAAGACCATCGTGCCTCTGGCGGCGGCGGCCAGCGTCACCGTCGTGCTGCTTACCGGCCGCGACAAGGGCAAAGGCCGCGCCGCTGCCCTGGAACGGTTGGCCTCCGGCGCAGCGCAGCTTGTGGTCGGCACCCACGCGCTGTTCCAGGAAGAAGTCGCCTTTCGCGATCTGGCCCTGGCGGTCATCGACGAACAGCACCGTTTCGGCGTGCATCAGCGTCTGACCCTGGCCAGCAAGGGCCAGGCAGTGGATGTGCTGGTGATGACCGCGACGCCGATCCCGCGCACCCTGGTGCTCACCTCGTATGGCGACATGGAGGTTTCGCGCCTGACCGAGAAACCGGCGGGACGGCAGCCCATCGATACCCGCGCCCTGCCGCTGGAGCGCCTGGGCGACGTGGTGGCCGGCGTGACCCGTGCCCTGGCCGAGGGCGCCAAGGTCTATTGGGTCTGCCCCCTGGTCAGCGAGTCCGAGTTGGTCGATCTGGCGGCGGCGGAGGCGCGCCATACGGAATTGAAGGCCCGCTTCGGCGACCGGGTGGGGCTGGTGCACGGCCGCATGGCCGGCCGCGACCGGGATGCGGTCATGGTCGCCTTCGCCGAGGGGAACGTCGATCTCCTGGTGGCCACCACGGTGATCGAGGTCGGCGTCGATGTGCCCAGGGCCAGCATCATGGTGATCGAGCATGCGGAGCGTTTCGGCCTGGCGCAATTGCATCAGTTGCGCGGGCGCATCGGCCGCGGCGCCGATAAATCCACGTGCCTGCTGCTCTATCAAGCGCCGTTGGGCGAGACGGCGCGCGCCCGCATTCGCATCCTGCGCGAAACCGACGACGGCTTCCGCATCGCCGAAGAGGATCTGCACCTGCGCGGCGCGGGCGAGATTCTCGGCACCCGGCAAAGCGGCATCCCGGAGTTTCGCCTGGCCGACCTGGGCTTTCACGGCGAGCTTCTGGCCGCCGCGCGCGACGATGCCCGCCTGATCCTGCAACGCGATGCCGATCTGGCGGGCGAGCGCGGCCAAGCCTTGCGCGTGCTGCTCTATCTCTTCGCCCGCGATGCGGCCGTGCGCTATTTGCGGTCGGGGTAGGTTTTATTCGGCGACTGCCGTTTCGGCCGTCTTGGGCCGCCGGTCCGGTGGTGTCACGATGCCGCCGGAGACCACCATCTTGATCCCCTCCTCGATGCTCATGGAGAGGGGCGACACCTCGTCCCGCGGCACGAAGAGCAGGAATCCGGACGTGGGATTGGGGGTCGTCGGCAGGAACACATTGACCACTTCTTTATGCGTTCCCTGCTGAATATGCGTCTCGGTCTCGCCGGTGATGAAGCCGATCGCCCAGGACTCCGGCCGCGGGTATTGAATCAACACCACATCGCGGAAGGCCCGCGATTTTTCCTTGAACACCGTCTCGAATAGCTGCTTGACGGCGGAATAGACGCTGCGGATGACCGGCATGCGATCGAGAATGCTCTCGCCCAGACCGATCAAGGTGCGTCCAACGATACCGGCGGTAAAAAAGCCAACCACCGTGAGGAATACAACCACGGTCAAGACCCCCAGGCCGGGGAGACTGAAGGGCAGATAGGTCTCCGGGTTCCATGCCGGCGGAATCAGCGGCACCACCCGATTATCCACGAATCCCAACACTTCCCAGGTGACCCAAATGGTGATGCTGATCGGTGCGGTCACCAGAATGCCGGCAAAGAAATAATTGCGCAGCCGGGCCAAGGGACCAAGCCGGACCGGACCGGCATCTGCCACCGCAATGGCTGGGCGTGGTGGCTTTTCCTTTGCCTGGGACTTTCGATTGGACGGGGTCACGATACCGCCGGAGATGACCAGCTTGATGCCATCCTCTACGGACATATCCAGGTGATGGATATCCCGCTTGGGGATGAACAGCAGGAATCCGGTCGTCGGGTTCGGCGTGGCCGGAATGAAGACGTTGTAAACCGTCTCCGAGGTCAGGTCCTGGACCTCGCCTTCGGTCCGGCCGGTGATGAAACCAACCGCCCAGACACCCCGGCAGGGGTATTCCACCAGCACCACCTCGTTGAAGGCGGTGCCCTTTTGCGACAAGACCGTCTCGAAGACCTGCTTGGTCCAGCTATAGATGCTGCGCGCTACCGGCACGGCCGCCACCAGGCGCTCGCTGATGCGTGTGGCCAGGCGGCCGGCGATCCCGGCGGCGAGGAACCCGATGAGGATCAACGTCACCACCGCCACCACCAGCCCCAGGCCGGGAATGCCGAAGGGCAAATAGGTCTCGGGATTCCATCTCGGGGGAATAAAAGGGGTTACGTTGTTGTCAAAGAACTTGATCACCTTCCAGGCCAGCCAGAAGGTGATGGTCACCGGTGCCGTGATCAGGATGCCGGCCAGGAAATAGTTGCGCAGGCGCGTTGCCAAGCCGTTACCAACGGGATTTGGCACCGGCTTCGCGTCACCCTGCCCTTGGTCGGTCATGTCGAGGCTGGTCCTATGTGTGGCATCGCTCCGGCACTATATGATCTTGCCGCGCGCGAAGGCACGGGAAAGTGATAGGCCGGCCCCCACTGCGTGGTCAAAAACCGCCGTATGGTGCTGCGTCGTGGTGGAGAGAGGGAGTCCATGGCCGAGCCGGTTCGCATTCTGTCTCTGTCGACCGCGGTGCCGCCCATTGTATTGCATCAAAAGTCGGTCGTTGAGCGGGCCCGCCTTCTCTTCAAGAAAAGTGGCGTGGATATCGATCGCCTCCTGCCGGTCTATGCCAATGCCGGCATCGAGACCCGGTATTCCTGCGTGCCGATCGAATGGTATCTCGAGGCGACCGGCTTCAAGGCCCGGAATACCCTGTTCATCGAGCATGCCGTCATCCTGCTGCGCCAGGCGGCGGAGAAATGCCTGGCCGCGGCGGGCATCGCGGCGGAAGTCGTCGATACGATCGTCACCGTGTCCACATCCGGGATTGCAACCCCCAGCCTGGATGCCCGGCTGATGGAGACCATGCCCTTGCGGCGCGATATCCAGCGCCTGCCGATTTTCGGCCTGGGCTGTGCCGGCGGGGTCAGCGGTTTTGCGCGGGCGGCAGCCATGGCCCAGGCCGAGCCGGGCAGTTTGGTGATGTTCCTGGTGGTCGAGCTCTGCGGCCTGACCTTTCGCAGTAACGACATGTCGAAAAGCAATGTCATCGCCACTGCTCTGTTCGGCGACGGCGCCGCGGCGGCCCTGGTCCGCTGTGGCGGGCCCGCCGACACGCCGGCCCTCGTGGGCTGGGGTGAGCATACCTGGCCGGATACTCTCGATATCATGGGCTGGCGCGTGGAGGACGACGGCTTGGGAGTCCTCTTTTCACGGGACATTCCGGCCATAGTCCGCGACCGGTACGGCGTGGCCGTGGACGCGTTCCTGAGCGGTCAGGAGCTCAGCCGGGCCGATCTGGATGGGGTGCTGTGTCATCCAGGCGGGGCCAAGGTGATCGATGCCCTGGAGGATTCGTTCGGCCTGGCGCCGGGGCAGATGACCCACTCCCGCCAGGTTCTGCGCGACTTTGGCAACATGTCGGCGGCCACCATCATGTTCGTGCTCGATCGGGCCTTGCGGCACGGCATTCGGGGCCGGCATCTGCTGTCGTCCCTGGGACCGGGGTTTACGGCGGCCTTCGCCCTGATGGAGGCCCCATGAGCTTCGGCTTGCCGCAGATCGTGGTTCTGCTGGTGGCGGCTCAGCGCCTGGCGGAGCTGGCCTATGTCCGCCGCAACACGGCCCGTCTGCTGGCCGCCGGTGCCTATGAGGTCGGCGCCGGGCACTATCCGCTGTTCATCCTGCTGCACGGCGGCTGGCTGATCGCCATGTTGGCGTTCATACCGGCCGACGCGCCGGTCTCCTGGTTCGGTCTGGGTGTCTATGCCGTGTTACAGCTTGGCCGGCTCTGGGTTGTGCGCAGCCTGGGCGGCCGCTGGACCACCCGGATCATCGTCTACCCGAACACGCCCTTGAACCGGCGCGGGCCCTACCGGCTGATGCGCCATCCCAACTATGCCATCGTGGCCGCGGAGGTGATGGTGCTGCCCCTGGCCTTTTCCGCCTGGGAAATCGCCGTCGCCTTTTCGGTTGCCAATCTGGCTTTGTTGGCTTGGCGAATTCGTATAGAAGATCAAGCCCTTGCGGGCCTACATTAAAGATAAAAGCGGGCGAGAAAGAAGGCCGTGGCGGCATTGCCCAGCAGGACGCCGCCGATCATGAAGACCAGGATGATGTAGCCATGGATGCGGCCTTCGCGCCGGCTTTGGGCGCCCTGGATGCGGGCAAACATGTTGGAAAACGAGGCGCCGATCTCCTCCTGCCGGCCCGACTCCACGTTCTGCCACACCTGGTAGACGATGAGCATGTAGATCGCCGCGGCGCTCACCAGAAAGCTGGCCAGCACCAGGCCTTTGGCCAAGTTGGCTTCGATCACCAAGACTTGTGCGATCAACATCATGGCGCCGAAGATAAACAAGACGGCCCCGACAAGCTTCCACTGCCGCTCCTTGGCAAAGACCAGAGCCTGGGTTGAATCGCCATAGAGGATACGCATCTCCGCATGCGTGTTCTCATCGAGCTCGGACGGTTTCAGTTCTTCTTTTTGTTCGCCGCCGTCTTCGCCTTCGCTCGCTTTCTTCTCGTCTTTTGCCATGGATTCCCCCAATTCGCTGCACCCGGATCATGCCGCAGCATGGCGTCCGGGACAACCGGCGGTGGTGACCTACCGCCCAGCTTCCCGGACAATGCGCGATTCGGATCTGGGATGGGAAAGATTGTGGTGCGGCTGGAGGGACTCGAACCCCCACTCCCTTGCGAGAACTAGCACCTGAAGCTAGCGCGTCTACCAATTCCGCCACAGCCGCAAGCAGCATCCGGTCAATCGGCCGACCGCTCGCCACCTGTTTGAATAAGAAATCCGCCGACCTGTCAAACCGATTTGTGCCCCGGCCAAACGCCCCCGATCTCGAGAACCAGGCGCTTGCCGTCAACTTGGTGCGGCTGAGAGGACTTGAACCTCCACGGGGTTACCCCCACAGCGCCCTCAACGCTGCGCGTCTACCGTTCCGCCACAGCCGCCCGTTGGCCCGGGTCCGCGGCTTCTTCGCCACGGAGCGTGGATTTATAACGTGCGCTGGCGTCAGGGCAATGGGTTTCTCGCCCCCATGCGGGGGCCGTGCGCCGGTTGCGGGGGCGATCCGCGGCATGGTACCTGAACCGCTCCCGTTCCTCTCAGGCCAGGAGCCGATGCGGATCTTTCTCCTTGTGGCTGCCTTGGGCGTCATGCTGGCGGTCAGCCTGTCGCTGGCGGCCTACCTGTGGTGGGACATCGGCCAGGTCGAGATGGGGATTCATGGCCTGATCGCCATGGTCTTGGGCGCCTTGCTCAGCCTGCTCCTGGGCGGCGGCTTGATGGCGCTGGTCTTTTACAGTCACAAGCGCGGCTACGACGACCGGCAAAACCGCCCGGGCGACTGACCGGGCCGATCGCACCCGTCTGTTTGCACCGGGCAGATCGCGCGGGATCGGCCGTACGGGGCTGAGGGTCCCGCCCCGCCCGGCCTGTCCCGCCTATCTGATAGCTGCAACGCTCAGGTTATAGCCAACCCTGTCGCCACATTTGGCCGCTCTTGCAGCGCCGGCAGACCCGATTGTGGGATCCTTCGGAGGGAAAATTATCACTGCAAACCAGGCAACGGCGCACCCGTTCCGCTAACTTCTTCACTTGCGTTTTCATGTGTGTGGTCACATCAGATCTCCTTTGCCAGATACTATGGCGGGGAAACCTGCCGGAGGCGTGACTGAATTGCGGCAAATTTGCGGCGGCGGTGCAAAAAACCTAAGTTTTCCGCCAATGCCGCGGTGTTAAAGCTGTGGCAATGGAAAACCGTACCGGTCCAGGCCGTGGGCGGCCCTAGCGGCGCTTCGGCAGAACGCCCAGCAGCGTCGGATGGACGGTACTTTCAAGCCGGGCGCTGTCGATGGGGGCCAGATCATTGGCGGCAATGATCTTCTGAATGGCCTCCACGTAATCCGGCCCGCGTTCCGAATAGCTTGCCAGATAGGTCGCCAGATCCATGCCTTCCAGGGGTTTGTTCTTGGCCCGCAAGGCCGCGCGATGCTTGCGGAATGAGGAATAGGCACGGTGCCCGTTGATATTGCGGAAGTATGAAGCAACGGACTCCGCCAGGGTCGGAAAACGGCGGATGCCGTGGGAAGCGCCGTCATCGCGGTCGTTGGGAACCATGGAATTGTCTTCGTCCATGGTCCATTGGCCGAAGAGGGCATTGCCTTCGGTGGTGAAGCGCGAAGTCCCCCAGCCCGATTCAATCGCCGCCTGGGCCACCGCCAGGGAAGGCGGAATGACATCGACCCGCAGAACCAGTTCCTTCAGATCGTCCGCTTTGGTGCTATGCGAGGCGGCAAGCGCCTCCAGCCAATCCTTGTCATCCGCCGATGGGGGCTTGCCCTTTTTGCTCAGGGCCGCCAGATCCAGCAGGCGTTGCCGGTCCGCGTAGACCCGCTCGTTCGCCTGCAGCACCAGGGGCAGGACCAGGATGACGAAGGCTTGCTTCCGTTTGTCGGCGGGAACCTTGCCGCGCCAGTCCTTTGGAATGCGCGGCAGGAACAGGCGCGGCACCCGCACGTCGCCGGTGGCCATCGCGCGCAGGTCATAGCCTTGGATCAGAAATCGCTCGATGAGATCGGTGACCCGGCGTGGCCCGAGGGGCCGGGAATCGACACTGAGATGGATCGCCAGGCCCACCGGCAGGGCAAGGCCAAAAACCGCCAGAAGCCCACAAATAGCGACTGCGGCACGGCCGGGTTTGCGGAATAGCGGCAGCATCGTCCTGATACGTCGCACCCTGTTTTCCGTTGTTTGTGGACCGTTCGCCCCGGTCACGCTCACTCTACGGCGAATTTCTTAACGCTCCGGTAAGCCCCCGGTTCAATCAGCGGGCCCAATTCATTTGTTCCATATATGTTCCCTATTTTACAGTTTTGCTGCACGACGTTGATATAAATCATTCAAAAATCGCCCGGGATAAGGCTATAATTTTTATGCTCAAATCGTCGAAACTGGGGAATAGGCGTTTGGGGGTATGGGTATGGTCTTAGCAAGCGTCTTGCGAAAGGTGATCAAGCGCGGCGAGCTCACGCTGATCGACGCGCGGGGCAAAACCCACTGCATGGGCGACCGGAACCTGGGTCCGGCCGTTACCATACGGCTGCATGATCCGCGCTTGAATTGGAAGCTCATCATCTACCCGCGCCTGTACGCCGGCGAGGCGTACATGGACGGCACCCTGACAGTTGAACACGGCACCATTTACGACCTCCTCGATCTGGTAACCCGGAATACGGTTGGCGACGGGTTGGGTGATCTGGACCAGTTGCTGGTCCGGGCCGAGGTCTTGTGGCGCGGGATCAGGCAATTCAATCCGCTCCGCCGGGCCCGGGCCAATGTGGCGCATCACTATGACCTGTCCGGGGAGCTCTACGAGATTTTCCTGGATTCCGACCGCCAGTATTCCTGCGCCTATTTCGAGACGCCGGACTCCACCCTGGAGGCGGCCCAGGCCGCCAAGAAAAGGCACATCGCCGCCAAGCTGGCCCTGAAGCCCGGCATGCGGGTCCTGGATATCGGCTCCGGCTGGGGCGGCATGGCCCTCTATCTGGCGCGTACAGCCGGTGTGGATGTCACGGGCATTACCCTGTCGACCGAGCAGCTCCGCCTTTCGCAGCAGCGGGCCTCCGCCGAGGGCCTGGAGAACCAGGTGCGCTTTATCCAGCAGGATTATCGTGAGATATCAGGAACATACGACCGTATCGTCTCGGTCGGCATGTTCGAGCATGTGGGGGTCCCGCATTACCGGACGTATTTCCGCCAAGTGCACAAATTACTGGCCGATGACGGCGTTGCCTTGCTGCACACCATTTCCCACATGGATCCGCCGGCGGGGAGCAATCCCTGGCTGATCAAGTATATTTTCCCGGGCGGCTATACGCCCGCGTTGTCCGAAATCCTGACCAATACGGAGCAGACCGGCCTGTGGGTCACCGACGTGGAGGTCTTGCGCCTGCACTATGCCGAGACGCTGCGCCATTGGCGCCACCGCTTCGTTGCCAATTGGGACAAGGCCGCGAAGCTCTACGACGAGCGATTCTGCCGCATGTGGGAGTTCTATCTGGCTGGCTGTGAAACGGCCTTCCGCAACCAGGGGCAAATGGTGGCACAGGTCCAATTAGCCAAGTCGGTCAATGCCTTGCCGATCACCCGAGACTACATCGCCGACTGGGAACGCGAGCAGTCACCGGCCCACGGCGAGGCGGCGCCGCGGCACCTCAAGTCGGTTCGATAGCAGGCCGGCAAGGCATCCAATGGAATTGTTTGCTGTGCACAGTTGAATTGAGTCATGCTTTGATAGGCGTCATTGTGTCGTAAGTGTGTCAAAACCGATGCACAATGACCGCCAGGGTGTGTAGTTTGTGGGGGCAAGCTAACCCAAGTGCAAGGAACCGGGAAATATACGGGCATGCGCCGGGTCATGACGATCGCCATCGCGTCCTTTCTGGGATGGCTGTTCATACTCATTCCCGTGCTGATGAACCTGCGTTAGACACGTCATCGAGGCGCCGATGGACGCATACAGCACCGCGCGAGGTCGAACCTCGGGCGCGGGCTTTACCGGCGTGCCTGCCGCCGGCAGGATGCCAGATCGCATGCTGGCCGGGTTCACTTGGCGGACCGTGACAAACCTGTTGCCAAAGTGTCCCAAGTGCTCTTAAATGCCGTTTAGTGGACAATCCTTTACCATCAATATCTCCCCGATTGACCACGGAAAGCCCCGTCAGCCGCGACGGGGCTTTCTTTATGGGCGGCCGGATATGCGCCTGGCGCGGCGCCGTCCCTTGACTCGCTTCAATCTTGAGGACTAAAAGCGAACTCATTGAAGATTTTGACTTCTTTTGCTGCGGGCGCGAGAGGTCATGGTGCTCGTGGAGACGCCAATGATGGCCACCTCTCCGTTGGTTTGCACCAGTCTTGACCACGGCGAAACAACAACAAGCCGGATCGGAATAGGGAGAAGACCATGAAATCCATTTCACGGAGAGCCTTGGCATCGGCCCTTTGGGCGACCGCAGTAGGTGCCGGCGTTCTCGTCACAGGTGTCTCAGCCGCGGCCGCCGCCGATAAGGTCAATATCGGCATCCTGTCCCTGACCTCCCATTCGCCCAGCATCATCGCCGCCGCCAAGGGCTACTTCGCCGATCAGGGGTTGGAGCTCGAATTCGTGAGCTTCCAGGCGGCCCAGCCGATGGCCGTCGCCATTGCGTCGGGCGACGTGGATTTCGGCGTCACCGCGATCTCCGGCAGCCTGGTCAGCCTGGCCGAGAAAGGCGTGCTCAAGATCATTGGCGGCGCCTTGCAGGAAACGCCGGATGTGGTGGGACAGAAGATTCTGGTTTCGAAGGCGGCCTATGACGCGGGGGTGACTAGCCCGAAGATGTTGCAGGGCCGCACCTTCGGCATTACCACGGCCGGCTCGTCCTTCCACTACATGGCCCACAAGATTGCCGACAAGGAAGGCTTTGCCCGGGCCGAGATCCGTCAGACGACATTGCAAAAGGTCCCGGCCATCATCGCCGCCCTCAAGACCGGCCAAATCGATGCTTGGTCGATCGTTCCGAACATCGCCGGCGGTCTCACCAAGGGGCCGGAAGTGGTCGAGATCGGCAAGGTCTCCGACTATGTGGACAACTATCAGGTAACCACCGTGTTCACGTCTGCGGCGATCGCGTCCGAAAAGAAGGATCTTGCCAAACGCTTCCTCGCCGGATTTTCCAAGGGCGTCGACGACTACAACGCCGCCCTGGTGGACAAGACCATGAGCGAGGCGGATACCGCCGCGATCGTGGCCATGATTCACAAGTATGTGTATGCGGATCAGCCGCTGGAAAAAGCCGATCCGCGCATACGCGCCGGAGCCATGCGGATCAATGCCAATGCGAAGATGAACCTGAAAAGCATCGAAGATCAGCTCGAATGGTTCAAATCGGAGGGGCTCGTCCCCGCCGAGGCGTCCATGGCCAATCTGGTCGATACCAGCTTCGTCGAAACCTATTGATTGCCCTGCGGGCCCCGGTGTTTGCATCGGGGCGCCGCATCCTTGGCCAACCGGGCGGGCACCGCACATGGAACTTACCCTCGACGGGATCAGTCATGCCTATAACCAAACGGAAGTTCTGCGCGATATTTCCTTCTCGCTGAAGGATGGCGAGATCGTCTGTATCGTCGGTCCGTCGGGGTGCGGCAAGTCCACCCTGCTGCGCCTCGTCGGCGGGCTGGAGCGCCCCGATACCGGACAGGTCCTGGTCGCCGGTGCGCCACCCGCCGGGTCGCTGAATCCGATCACTTATATCTTTCAGGACTTCGCCCTACTGCCGTGGCGGACGGTCGAAGGCAACATCAGCCTGGTCCTGGAAGATCACGGACGAACCGGTGCCGACGCCCGCGCCATCATCGATGACGTGCTGGCGCGCACCAAGCTTTCGGAGTTTCGCTCCGCCCTGCCCCGGCAACTCTCGGGGGGCATGAAGCAGCGCGTGGCCATTGCCCGAGCCTTAAGCGTGCGCCCGGCCATCATGCTGATGGATGAACCCCTCTCCGCCCTCGACAGTCAGACCCGCGAGTTGCTGATGGATGATTTGATCGAGCTGTGGATGCGGGAGGGTTTCTCGGCCTGCTATGTAACCCACAACCTTGCCGAGGCGGTTCGGCTTGGCCACAAGATTGTCATTCTATCGCGACGGCCGGGACAGATGCGTGAGGTTTTGACCATCGACATCCCCTTGACCGAACGAGCGGGTCGTTTGGGCGAGTTGGAAGTTCTGCAACGCGAGTTGTGGACTTTGCTGCGCGAGGAGGCCAGTGCCGCGGACCGGGAGCTTTCCAGCGTTGCCTGACGTCACAAAAACCCGCGTGGAGTCAAACTCCGACAATCAATCCACCGCGACCGCGACCCCGGTTCCATTTCGCGGGGGCGGGTTCAAGTACCGGCCGATAGGCATGATCTCGCCGATCGTCTTCGTCGCCCTCATCGGTCTGTGGGAAGTGGGTTCGCGATACGGGGTCATCAGCAACATCGTCCTGCCCGCGCCTTCGGAGGTTTTGGTCGCCTTCCGGGATCTGATCGAGACGGGCAAGCTGTGGAAGCACCTGGAGGCCAGTATTTACCGGCTGGTGGTCGGCTGGTCCGTCGGTACTCTGCTGGGCATCGGTGTCGGATTGATGATCGGTCTGCTGTCATTGGCACGGGCCGGTTTCCTGCCTTTGGTTTCGGCCCTCTTCCCGATTCCAAAGATCGCCCTCCTGCCCTTGTTCATCATCTGGTTCGGCATCGGCGAAGGCTCCAAGGTTGCCACCATCTTGTTTGGAACTTTCTTTCCCACCGTCATTGCCACCTATGGCGGGGTCGATTCCGTGGACCGGAATCTGATCCGCATGGGCCAGTCTTTCGGGCTCAGTTGGCTATCGATTGTCCGTAAGATCATTCTGCCGGGCGCCACCCCGGCGATTCTCTCGGGTTTCCGCATCTCCGCGTCGATTGCGATCATCCTGCTGGTCGCGGCGGAGATGATTGGCGCCGAGTTTGGCATCGGTGCCTATATCCTGATGGCCGGTGCTTTGTTCGCCACGGATCAGCTGATCGCCGGCGTGGCCATGCTCTCGATCCTCGGCCTGACCATTGGCTGGCTGATCGGCAAGGCGGAGCGTCATTTCCTGAAATGGCGTACCTAGGAAAGTTTCCCGCCGTGGGGCTGTCTCTGAACGCGTTACGTGATGGAGGCGCGGGCGTTTATGAGGCGAAGAATCAGCTTCAACTTCCGCTTCAATTCATCCTGTGAAAACGGTTTGGCAATATAGGCGGTAACACCGCTCGTTTTTGCCGCGATAACCGAATCAGAATCGGCCGTGCCCGTGATCATGATGAAGGGCAGGTCCGGGTCGACTGTCCTAACTTGGCGTAGCACGTCCAGACCCGAAAGCTTCGGCATGTTCCAGTCGCAAAGAACGAGATCCAGAAGGTCATCACAGTTGCCCAGGAATGACAGCGCTTCGCCGCCATCCTTCGCCGTGTAGACCTGGCTGATCCCCAGATCGGAGAGCATGCCTTTCACCAGATTCATCGCCTGGAAATTATCCTCGACGACGAATACGCGCAGATCTTTAATTTCCATCATCGTATCAACCTTTACTCAGTTATTCGCCGAACTGACGCCCGGCGCATTTACCGCGCGCGATTGCAAGGAGTCGCGAACTGCCTCCGCCAATGCTTCCAGGGCCACCGGTTTACGCAGGAGTGGAAACTCGTCCGGTTCAAGGACGTCATGGTTGTCCCCGCGGGCTGGATATCCGGACATGAGAATCACATTCATGTCCGAACGTGTTTGCTTCAGGATACGCGCCAGTTCGATACCGCCAAGCACGGGCATGACGACATCCGAAAGCAGGAGATGTATTTGGCCGTCATATTCCCCTTCCACTTCAAGGGCATCCATACCGTCGGTGGCTACGAGCACGTTGTAGCCCAATTCCTCCAAGGTCAGATGCGCCAGGCGGCGAAGTGCGGCATCGTCTTCGACCAGCAGGATGGTTTCCCCTGAGGAAGATGCGAGACTGGGCGCGAGTTGCGTAACGACGGCGGGTTGCTTTTCCACGCGCTTGAGGAAAATGCTAATGGTCGTGCCCGTGCCGATTTCACTGGCAACATCGATGACGCCTCCGGATTGCTGGACAAAGCCATAGACCATGGCCATTCCCAAACCGACACCTTTGCCCTGCTCTTTCGTCGTGAAAAACGGTTCGAATATCCGCGCCATGGTCCCGGGACTCATTCCGGTGCCTTTGTCTTCCACCGAGAATTTCATGAAATGGCCGTCACCGTTGATGCCCTGACGTAGCAATAGTTCATCGCTGGGATTTGCCGCTTCCAATCGTATATGGAGCGGCCCACCGGAGGGCATCGCATCACGGGCATTGATGGCGAGATTCACCAGCGCCTGAGAGAGCCGGCTGGCGTCGGCTTCGACGCATGGCGTTTCGTCGGTCACGTCGATTTTGAGTTCAATGGTTTCGCCTAACAGAGGATGTAGCATCGTATGCATCTCGTGCAACACGTCCGATGCGCGGAACACCTTTGTTTCGAGAACCTCGCGGCGGCCAAATGCCAGAAGCTGTTTCGTCAAAGCCGCCGCCTTATCGGCGGCCGTTACGACTTCCGTCAGCGTGCTCTTCACCAGCGATGGATCTTCAGAATTCGCCCAGGCGCGTTTCGCGTAACCGCCTATGATCATTAAAAGATTATTGAAATCGTGTGCGACTCCGCCTGCCAATTGCCCCAAAGCATTGAGCTTTTGGGATTCCCGTAAATGGCTTTCGACCTGCTTCTGTTCCGTCAGGTCCGTTATCATGACGCCAACGTCTTCCGTCAGGCCGTTGGCGCCGGTAATTGGGAATTTAGTCACTTGCTCGAACCGCCGCCCCTCTGGTCCTTCCGTGTCCAGATCGCGATGCAGGATCTGCCCCGTCTCCACCACTTGCCGGTTTTCGGCGGCTTCCAGCTCCGCCTCCGGTCCGGAGCCGAAATCCGTGGCGGCCCTGCCTTTGATCGCTTCTGGATGCTGTTTTAGCGCGCGCGCGAATAACGAGTTGACGAGAACGTATCTGCCCTCGCTATTGATCAAAGCGATTTTCATGGGCGCATTGTCGATCACTTCACGCAGGCGTATTTCGCTTTCACGCAACGCCTGTTCATGCTGCTTCCGAACGGTGATATCGGCCATGACGGATTGCAAAACGTTCTGATCATTCCAGTCGATCACGCTGCTGGTATTCTCAAGCCAAATCAGCGTCCCGTCTTTTCGAATCCCCTGGAATTCGAAGTGCGTCGGGACATGCTCGTTCGCTATTCTTGCTGAGTTGATGCGGGCGACGCGCTCCAATTCGTGCGGGGCGATAAGGGGTTCGATCGAGTTAAGTCGCAAGACCTCTCGCGGACTGTCGTAGCCGAATGTGCGTGCCAATGCCTTGTTGATGAAGAGCGGATTGAAGCGGTCGTGAATGACGACGCCTTGGATCGATCCCTCGAATAAATTCTGAAATTGCTCGGCATTCTGACGAAGGGTCAATTCGGCGTGTTTAAGTTTTGTGATGTCTGTATGGACGCCGACTGTGCCGCCCGTACGGATCGGCCTTTCGGATAGCCGGATCCATCTGCCGTCACGCAGTTCAACCTCGAGAGAATCCTTGCGTTCGAGCCTGTGCTTGCGGCGTTCGGCGAACCAATCCTCAACGGACCCAGTACGGCAGACAACCATCCCGTGATCGGCCAAGGCCTGCATCCACTCTTCGAACGGTAAGCCGGGAGCCAGGTAATCGGCGACTTCAATGTAGATGTCATTGTAACGACTGTTTGTCCGCACCAGCCGATCTTCGGCGTCATAGATAACCAAACCTTCACCGATAGATTCGATGGCATCGACTAGCAAGGATTCAGCGGCGCGTGCGTTATTCTGCGCGTCAATCTCGGAGGTGACATCGCGCCCGGTCCCGCGGAAACCCTTGAATGCACCGGTGCTGTCGAAAACCGGTTTACCGCTGACCCGGAAATGTCCGATTGAGCCGCTGGATAGACGAATGGGGTAGGTGAAATCCCTGAACGGTCTATGATTTCGAAGGTCGTCAAGATGCGACTCAATAAGAGCTGTATCCGTATTCGAAACGAGTTCCATTCGGGTTTTTCCCAGAACCTGAGAACTGGGCAACAGGGTCAGTTGCGAAAATCGCTCGGACAGGTAGGTGAAACGGAGATCGGCATCCATTTCCCAGAACCAGTCGGACGCGGATTCAGCAAGATCACGAAATCGCGCAGCGGTATCGAGAAAGGCCTGCTCCAGGGTTTCGCGTTCCGTTTGAAGTCTAATTGCGCCGATATATCGCGTACCACTGCCCGTCGCGATTTCTCTAAGGGTAAAGGTCACGGGAAAGATGCCGCCATCCTTTTGCATGGCGAAGAGATCATCGGATCGAACCCGAGACCCGGTAACCGGGACTTGGCCGTTGTCGAGCAACCAACCCTCGACCGTCTTTCCCTTGGATTTACTCAACAAGGTTTCGATACTTGTGTTGAGTGTTTCATCTGCCGTATAGCCGAAAATCGATTCAGCGGATGCATTAAAGGATAAGATTTTTCCCTTCTCATCGAACTCGATGATGCCATCCGCAACGTTGTCTAACACGGCACTGATACGACGCTCGCGTTCAAGAAGCGCGAGTGCGGCACGTCTTTTCTCGGTAATGTCTTGTGCGACAAGCAGGGTAGAGCAACCGTTTTCGAACGGCCGCACTGTGGCCTCGACATCCAATTCAAGGCCCGTCAATTGCGTCATGCGCAGAGACAACGGCTCACGTTCGGACAGCCAATCGTTTAGGCCGTCCATAGCGAGATACCGATAGTCTTGTGCCAGCAGGGACTCGAATGGAAGACCGACCACATCCCCGGACGCCTTGGCGCCCAGGATTTTCATCCCTGCTTCATTGATCCAGGTGACCCGCCCGTCCGTGATTGCACAGACCAAAATAGGCAACGCTTCCGCCAGGCTTCCCGGCAGATTTCCGATCATATCTGGCGCAACACTGGCGTTGACCATTTTCCACATCAACGGGCCCCTTGTCCGTCAGAACAGAGGCCCAGCCGCCCTCTCGCTCATTCAAAAGGCGCCAAACAGCCACATGCGCATGAACGCGATCGCATGCTGTCTCGTTTTAGCGGAAATAGCTAAAAAACCGTTTAAGGGTAAACTAAGGATTCACAACCAATCCATGGTTGCAGCCCCTTAGCCCGGTTAGCCTTGGGGTTGCTGGGGTGGCGGGCGGAGTGAAATCGGCGGGTAATGCACGCCGGGATATGTATTTGGTGCGGTGGGCTAACCTATTGACGGCCAACAAGGAAAAAGGATGGCACGTCGCTCTTCCCGCGCAAATGAACGATGCCGCGGGATTCAAGCTTAAACCGAGAGCGCAACACATCGGCGACCGGCGCCGAGACGTGAATCCAGTCCGGATCGCTTGTGGCCTCCAGGCGGCTGGCATGGTTTACCGTATCGCCCCAGATGTCATAGATGAACTTGTGTTTGCCGATAATGCCGGCGACCACCGGGCCGCAATGCACGCCGATTCTGATTTTCCAGGTCGTCGCCATGACTTGATTGTGTATGTCCAGGACCCGCAGCATACCCAGTGCGAAATCCGCCATGGCTTCGACGTGATCCTGGCGGTAATCCGGCACGCCGGTCGCCGCCATGTAGGCATCGCCGATGGTCTTGATCTTTTCCACGGCCATATTCTGCGCCAGCATATCGAATTCCGACATGAGGTGGTTCAGATCCTCGACCAGCCGGCTCGGCGACATCCGGCTGGAGATTTCCGTGAATCCGACCAGATCGGCAAACAAGACAGTGACATCATCGAAGCGGTCGGCAATCAGCTCTTCGCCGCTGTTCAGGCGCGCGACGATCTGCGGCGGCAGGATGTTGAGCAGCAGGGTTTCGGACTTGTCCTTCTCAATCTTGATCTCGGAAAGATATTTCTGCTCGCGGTCGCGCCAGCGTTTTCTTTCCAAGCAGGCGTTGATGCGCGCATTCAGCAGCACCGAGTTGATCGGCTTGGTCAGGTAATCTTCGGCCCCCGCCTCGATGCAGCGGATGATTCCATCCATGTCGGTCAGGCCGGATATGATGACCACCGGAACGCCGCGCAAACGCTCGTCCCTCTTGAGTTCCGCCAAGACCTGAAATCCGTTCATCTCCGGCATCAGCAGGTCGAGCAGAATCAGATCGACCACATGCAAGCTGAGCAAATCCAGTGCCGTGCGGCCGCTGATTGCCTCGAACACCTGGTGGCCATCGCGGCTGAGACGCCGGCTCAGCAATCCACGGTTGCTGTCATTGTCATCAACCACCAGTATCCGGCCGGTCTCGTGGCGGCGGACTTCACCCGGCGAAAGCGGCCGCATGGCGTCCACGAAATCGGCGGCCATGATGCTCGACTTGCTTTCGGAATCGATCGGTTCGTGACCACTATGGGAAAAGTCGACGATCTGATCGATTTGGGACAGGAGCCGATTTGCTTCTCCGAGCAAGACAAGTAGATCCACACGCAACGCCTCGCCGCCCAGTTCCTCCAACTCCTCAAGAAGTAGCTCGCTATACCCCTTGATCGCATTCAGCGGATTGCGAAGGTCGTGCCGCAGCATCGTCTGCATGCCGGCGAGGGATTCATCGGTGTGCATTGCCGCCTCGTCATCGAGGACGAGGACTCTGTCAATGTGCTCGAGCAGACCGCTACCGCATTGTGCGATCCGCTCCAGATCCGGCAGCATATCGGTGAATGTCTGCTTCCGTGCTTCTTCGAGCAAAAGGTCGGCATAGCCCATGATGGCGCTGGCGGGGGCCATCAACTCTTGCCGAACGTTGGCAAGCCGGGTGCGCTCCAGGCGTTCCGGGGAGGCAGAGACCGGCCGAGGCTTGCCGTCTTCAGGTGAGCCGCTCACACGACGATGTCCTATCCGTGGGTCCGCATGCCGGGTGGATGAGACTTGCCGTTTGGCCGGTTGCGGACGCCGCCTGCTCGTCTACCGGCCCAGCAGTCGCTCAATCTTTTCCAAAAGCCGGGGCAATTCCACGGGCTTCGTGTCGTAGTCGTCGCACCCGGCCTCCAAGGCTTCTTCACAATCGCCGGTCATGGCGTGCGCGGTCAAGGCAATGATGGGGATCGCTTTGGTTTCAGGCGACGCCTTGATGATACGGGTGGCGTCCCAGCCATCGATGATCGGCAGGCACATATCCATGAGGATGATGTCCGGCCGCTCGCTGCTGGCCATATCGATACCGCTTTTGCCGTCTACGGCGATCACCACCTCATAGCCCTTGCGTGCGAGGCGCCGGGACAGCATGTCCCGATTCATTTCGTTATCCTCTACCAGCAACACTTTTGCCATCTCGAGATCCCTTGATAGCGACGCGCGCGCTACACCTGTTCCTGGGGCCGCGCGGCACGATGTTCGATGCTCGCGCGTACGACATCGACCAGATCCTTGCGGTCATAGCGGCCCTTGTTGAAGATTTCCTGCACGCATCCCTTGAGCCGATCGGCCTCCTTCGCCGTGATATCCATGGCCGTGACAACGATGATCGGGATGTCCTTGAGCTCTTTATCCCGGCGCATGGCTTCCATCACTTCAAAGCCGTTGATCTGTGGCATCACAAGATCGAGCAGTACGAGTTGCGGTCGCAGGGCACGCAGTTTTTCGAGTGCTTCCTGGCCATTGACCGCCTCGGCGACGGTCCAGCCCTGCCGCTGCAGCAGGCGGCGCAGAAGACCGCGCATATTGGCGTCATCTTCGACGATCAGCACCTGGGCATGATCCTGGTCCCGCCAATATTTTCGCAGGACGCTTTCGATCTTCGCGTTGTCCAGGGGCTTGGTGACGAAATCCGCCGCTCCCAGCGCGAAACCCAAATCCCTGTCGCCAAGGACGGTAACGACAACAACGGGAATGCTGGAAAGCTCGGGCGTGCTTTTCAACGCCTTCAGCACCGACCATCCGTCCTTGTCCGGCATGATGATGTCGAGGGTGATCAGATCCGGCCTGATCTGCTTGGCCAGGCGGATGGCTTCCTCGCCGCCATAGGCATGTATGAGATGGAAACCTTCGGCGGAGAGGCGCTCATCGAGAACGCCATGGACATCGCGATCGTCGTCGACAATCAGCACGGTGCCCATATCGGCACGAGCAGCCTTCGCCAGTTGATCCGGTGACTGGTCCCGAACCGCGTCGTCGTGGTACTGCGCCGGCAGTAGAATTGTAAAGGTGGACCCTTTTCCCTCTTCGCTTTCGACGGAAATATCCCCGCCCAGAAGGTGACAGAAATGGCGCGTGATCGCCAAACCCAGCCCCGTGCCGCCGAAGCGCTTCGTCGTGGATGCGTCGGCCTGGGTGAAGGCCACGAATATTTTGCCGAGATGCTCGGGTGTCATGCCGATGCCCGTATCGGACACGGTAAATTCCAGCCAATTACCGTCGTCGCGAACAATACGCTTGGCGGACAGACGAACATCTCCGCCCTTGGCAAATTTACAAGCATTACTGAGCAGGTTGAAAAGATTCTGGCGAACTTTCGTCTGATCGGACCGCATCTTGCCGATGTCCGGCGCCTGCTCGACACTCAGCCTATTCTTGTTGCGGGCGGCCAGCGGTTCGATCACGGCCACAACCTCCGACAACAGTGTGGCGACGTCGAATTCCTCGATGAAAACGTCCATCTTGCCCACCTCGATCTTCGAAAGATCGAGGATGTCATTGATCAAGTTGAGGAGATGCTTGCCGGCGCCGTGGATCTTAATGAGATCGGGAATGAGCGCCTGCTGTCCCAGATCCGCGACCTCCTCCTGCATCATCTCGCTATAGCCGATAATGGCGTTCAGGGGCGTACGCAGCTCATGGCTCATGTTGGCGAGAAACTGGCTCTTCGTCTCGGTGGCACGCATGGCGGCGTCCCTCGCCTCCGCCAAGTGTTGCACCATCTCGCCGAGTTCGGTCTCGCGCTGTTTCAGTTCCGTGATGTCGGTCATGACGCCGACGATGCCGCCGTCTTCCGTCACCCGCTCGCTGATCTTGAACCACTGGCCGGTTGAACGAGCCTGATCGAACGGCCCGGTCGGATGGCGGTGGCGCTTGAGTCGCGCCGCGACCCAGGCTTCGGGATCATCCGCCGTGCCTTCGATCAACCCTCTGTTGGCGACAACCCGTAGAATGTCCTCGTAATGTACCCCTGGCTCCAACTTCAGGCCGACATCGGCGTACAGATCGCGGTAGCGGCTGTTGCAGAGGACCAACCGGTCGTCGGCGTCATACAGGGCAAAGCCCTCGGTGATCGTCTCGATCGCCTCGCTGAGCTGGCGTTGGGCGCGATGCACTTCGGCCTCGGCCCGTTCGTGCTCCTTAGCCAGGCGTGCCTTCTCGATCAGGCTATCGCGGAACAGCGAGAGTGTGCGCGTCATCGCGCCGATCTCGTCATGACCGGGCTTCGGGATCTGGACGTTGAGATCGCCGGCGGTGATCGCCGACATGGCACCGACCAGCCGGCGCAGCGGGTTGCGGATTGAACGAATGACCAGGAACGTCGCGAACAGGCTGAACACAGGGCCGACGATGAAAATGGCGTACGACATGCCCAGCGCGAACTTGGCGGCGTGCAGCCCGGCTTCGCTCTGCGACCGAGCCTGATTTTCGAGATGCCCAATCAGGCCGGCAAGTTGCTCGTCGATCACCGTGATGTGGTTCCGGGTCTCGGCCATCAGCGAATTGCCGACCACGCGCTTCTCGTCGGTATAGGCGTCCACCGCTTGCATCGCCTTGTCGTTCAGTAGCGCAAGCTCGGCGCGCACGACCTTGACGGCATCGGGATCGGATGCCTCTAAGGTTGTCAATTTTTCCTCTAGGGCCGCACGGGCGGCCACCGCCTTGCGCTCGGAGAGCGTCAGAAGGCTGACCGCCAGATCGGTCAACCAATACTTCAGATCGCCAAAGGCACGGCCTGCGTCGTTGGCGGCCTTGATGGTAGTGATGCGCGCGGCTTCATCTTCGAGGGCATCCGCACTTATGACGAGACGCTGCGTGAGGTAGTAGTTCGACCCGACCAGGATGGCGAGAAGCACCGCCGAGAGCAGGGTCAACCGCGTGAGAAGCGACGAACCGGCCATCACGTTTGCGGTTCCATGTCAACGGCCATGCCGCAACGCACCATCAATGATAGAGCGTGATGCTGATCACGCCGCCGAGATCGCCGAGCTTGCCGCCTTCTTTCGGATAGCCGGTGATGTCGTTCTCGCCCTTCGGCGTGCCATGGCAGGACAGGCAGCCTTCGCTATAGTATTCGGGGACGAGCACGCGAAAAGCCTTGCGGTCGCCGTCCACCGCCTCGGCGGAGTAAACCGCTCCCTTCTGCCATGTTGATGACAGAAACTTTTCCTCGATGGCGGCAAGCTCCCAGCTATCCGGGCGGGCCTTGCGGTTGCGCACGAAGCGCGGCGGCGCCGTCACCTTGACCCGTGCCTCGGCCCCGGCCAGGCGCAGGAACTCCTCGTTTACCAGACGCCCGAACACGGCGGGCACGAAGCCCTTGAAACCCACGCCGGCGCGGTTGATCGTTGCTTGGTTCTCGTCCATCACGGTCCTAACGGCCGCCATCTGCGCCCGCAAAAGACCGCCGAAGCGCGATTTGGGATCGATCTCGTCAGGCTTGATCCCCGTCGCCTTGGTGAAATTTTTGATCGCTTCGGCGAGCACTGCATCGCCGGTCAATCCCTTGTCGCCGATCGCCGGGTCGTTGATCAGGCCCTGGTTGGCGCCGATCACCGACCGCGCCGCCTGGAGCATGCCGGCGAGGCCGAGGGCGACGTCGAGGTCGTCCTGCCCGGCAGCGCGCGCCGAGCTGACGTTAAGGGCGCAGACAAGCGCGACGGCGCCAAAGCATTGAA
>DASWJP010000169.1:0-18388 GCA_036397065.1 Kiloniellales bacterium
GGCATCGCCGATCATACCGTTTGCCGGATCGACGGGCTCTTGCCGTCGCATCGAGAAGACGCATGAGCGGAAAGCTGTCAAAGAAACTGCAGAAGTTGGACGACTTTCTGAGCCGCCTCGAGCTCGATGACGAGGCCATGCTGCTGAGCGAACTCGACGGCTTTCTCGCCGGTATCGTCGTCTGCCCCGACCTCATCATGCCGGGCGAGTGGACGCCAATGATCTGGGACGAGAGCGGTCCTGTCTTCGAGGACGAGCGGCAGGCCAAGGACATTCTTGACCTGATCATGGGGCATTATAACGACATCATCCGAGCGTTGGACCGAGGCGCCTATGGCCCCATCTATGACATTGACGTTGATGACACCGTTCTGTGGGAATTGTGGATGGACGGCTTCCTGCAGGCGATGCGCCTGCGCCCGGACGCCTGGCTCGTGCTAGATCAAGAAGACGAGGAGATCCAGCGCGCCCTGTTCGTGCTCGGACGGCTCGGGGAACTGGCGACCCTCCCCCCCCAAGAATGCGACCCCTTGGAGATCGACGGGGCACTGGAAGAGAGCGCACCCGATCTCATCCCTATCCACGTCGAGATCCTGCACCGCGCACGCGTGGCCAAGGCATCGGCGAACGCGCCGGGACCATACACTCCGGCCGCAAAAATCGGCCGCAACGACTCGTGCCCCTGCGGATCCGGCAAGAAGTTCAAGAAATGCTGCCTCAACCGAAAACCGTCCCCCTAATTGGACGGTTATGTCTCCAACACACGCCGGAAAGGATTCAAAACGCCCGCCCCCATCCCCGCGCCCACCCCTGTTACCCGCAGGTCCCAGCCGCTATAGTTGGCGGTAATGGCCGAGGCTCAGAAATCCGCGCAGACCGCCGCTCCCAATGGGATGCGATCCCTCCTGGCCGTGGACGAGCCGGCGCCTTTCGAGGTCTATAACGAGATCGGAGCGGCGCCGGTCTTGCTGGTCTGCGACCATGCCAGCCGGTTCATTCCGCGGGCCCTGGCCGGCCTGGGCCTGAGCGAGGCCGAACTGTGCCGGCACATCGCCTGGGATATCGGCATCGCCGAGGTGACCAAGGGCCTGGCCCGGCACCTGGATGCCCCGGCGGTGCTCAGCCATTTCTCCCGCCTGATCATCGACCCCAACCGGGCCGAGGCTGATGACACCCTGGTGCCGGCGGTCAGCGACGGAGTGGCCATACCCGGCAACCGCGACGTGACCCCGGGGGCGCGGGCGGCGCGCATCGCCGAATTCCACGCCCCCTACCACGCGGCGGTGGAGCAGACCCTGGTGGCGGCCATGGGCCGGCATCCGGCCCTGGCCCTGGTCTCCATGCACAGCTTCACGCCGGTCATGGACGGGTTCGAGCGGCCGTGGCAGATCGGTATCCTCTGGGACCAGGACGGCCGCCTGCCGGTGCCCTTCATGGAGGTGCTGCGTGCCCGCGGCATCGCCGTCGGCGACAACGCACCCTATTCCGGCCGCGATGTGCAAGGCTATACCCTGCGCCGTCACGCGGAGGCGCACGGCTTGCCGAATGTGCTGATCGAGGTGCGCCAGGACTTGATCGATACCAATCACGGCGCCGCCGAATGGACGGCGATCCTGGGCGAGACGCTGGTGCCGGTCCTGGCCGGTCTTGGCTTGCGCGAGGGAGTGTCCGGCGCATGAAGCAGACGGAGCCGTCGTTCACCATCGGCATGGAAGAAGAATACCTGCTGGTCGATCGCAAGACCCGTGATCTGGCCGTCGACGTTCCGGCGGCCCTGATGTCCGAATGCCAGCGCCGCCTGGCCGGGCAGGTCAGCCCGGAATTCCTGCAATCGCAGATCGAGGTGGGCACCAGCGTCTGCAAAAACGTGAAACAAGCCGGAACCGAGTTGGCGGCCCTGCGGCGCGTGGTCGCCGAGGTGGCGGATGAGCACGGCCTGGCGCCGATCGCCGCCTCGACCCACCCCTTCGCCACCTGGGACAAGCAGAAGCACACGGACAAGGAGCGCTATCATGCCATCGCCCGCGACATGCAGGCGGTGGTTCGGCGCCTGCTGATCTGCGGCATGCACGTGCATGTCGGCCTGGACGATGACGAATTGCGTATCGACCTGCTGGGCCAGGTCTCGTATTTCCTGCCGCATCTTCTGGCGCTGTCCACGTCGTCGCCGTTCTGGCGTGGCGACGAGACGGGGTTGAAGTCTTACCGCATCGCCGTGTTCGACGAGCTACCGCGCAGCGGCCTGCCCGAGAATTTCGACAGCTATGGCGAATACCAGCGCCACCTGGAGGCGATCGTCCATGCCGGAGTGATCGAGGACGGGACCAAGCTGTGGTGGGACTGCCGCCTGTCGGCGCGATTTCCCACCCTGGAAATGCGCATCAGCGATATCTGCACGCGCCTGAAGGACGGGGTGGCGATTGCCGCCATCTTTGTCTGCCTGCTGCGCATGCTCTATCGTCTGAAGCGCAACAACCAACGCTGGCGCCGCTATTCCAACATGCTGATCCGGGAGAACCGCTGGCGGGCGCAACGCTATGGCCTGGACGAGGGGCTGATCGACTTCGGGATCGGCGCCATCGTGCCCTATGCGGACCTGCTGGAAGAAATTGTCGAGCTGATTCGTGTCGATGCCATGGCCCTCGATTGCCTGGCCGAGGTCGAGCACGCGCGCACCATCGTCACCGGCGGCACCAGCGCCCACCGGCAGATCGCCGTCTTCCACAAGGCCATCGCCGACGGCGCCGACAAGATGGAGGCGCATCGGCGCGTGGTCGACATGCTGATCGAGGAAACGGTGGCGGATTTATAGGGCGCCATCACCCCCCGTCCGGCCTCCCCCGTCAAGGGGGGAGGAATAGATGATCGCTGCACTTTTATTTCCCCTCCCCCCTTGATGGAGGAGGGATGGGGTGGGGGTGACGCGCCGGTTTTTGTGAACGGAATAAGGGCCTGGACAATTCCGCGGACGCTGCCAACATTGAGGCGACGAGGAGAATCGGCATGGATCAAAAGACACAGACAGAACTGGAAGCGGCGGCCTTTCGCCGCCTGGTCGACCATCTGCGCGAGCGCACGGATGTTCAGAACATCGATCTGATGAATCTCAGCGGCTTTTGCCGCAACTGCCTCTCCAAATGGTATGCCGCCGCCGCCAAGGATCGGGGCATTGCCGTCGACTACGATAAGGCACGCGAGATGATCTATGGCATGCCTTACGCCGACTGGAAGGCCAGGTACCAGACCGAGGCGACGCCCGATCAAAAGGCCGCCTTCGTCAAGTCGCACCCGGACCACCACTAGGCCCGGCTGGCAGTCGTTCGCCCATGAGCGGCCAACCGGCGGGACTCGTGATTATAACGGCGCGAGCGCCCAGCCAGGACGTGCGCGATCTGGTCGGCGAGCTGGACGCGGTGCTGGGCAATATCTATGTCCCGGAACAGCAGCACGGCCTCCGCCTGGAGGAATTATTTCAGCCGCACATTCGCTTCTTTGTCGCCAGCTTGGACGGCGTGGCGGCGGGCTGCGGCGGGGTCGCGCTCTTCGACGGCTATGCCGAGGTCAAGCGCATGTACACCCGGGCCATGGTGCGCGGTCGGGGGGTGGCACGGGCGCTGCTGCAAAGAATCGAAACCGAGGCACGCGATGCCGGGCGATCGGTGCTGCGGCTGGAGACCGGCATCCACCAGCACGAGTCCCTGCGGCTCTACGAAGCTGCGGGCTTTCGCCAGCGTGGGCCGTTCGGCCCGTACGCCGGCATGCCGGCGCTGGCGATCGCCACCAGCCTGTTCTACGAAAAGAGTATTCAGATCTAATCCGCGACGGCGGCTTTGCCGTTGGCTTTGCCCTTGCTCTTGCCGCCGTCGGGGCGTCCGCCGCGCCGGTCCGGTCCGGACCAGCCGGTCGGCACGGCGACTTGATGCCCTAGGCCCGTGCCCATCTGGTGATCGTGGGTGCGGATGAAGCGCTTGATGCGCGGCGCGATATCGTTGCGCCACTTGCCGCCGTTGAAGACGCCATAGTGGCCGACGCCTTTCTGCATGTAGTATTCCTTCATCTCGTCCGCCAGGTTGGGCGTGATCTCCAGGGCGGCCTTGGTCTGGCCGACGCCGGAGATGTCGTCCAGCTCGCCTTCGATGCACAGCAGGGCGGTGCGGGTGATGAATTCGGTCAGGACCGGGTGCCAGCGGGCGATCATCTTGCCACGCGGCAATTCATGCTCCTGAAAGACCGTCTTGACGGTCTGCAGATAGAATTCCGCCGGCAGGTCCATGACCGCCCGGTATTCCTCATAGAACGTCAGCTTCTTGTCCGCCGCCTCGTCGTCGCCTTGCACCAGATGATCGAACAGTTGGTTGTAGGATTCCATATGCTTGTCGTAGTTCATGGCGATGAAGTTGGTGAGCTGGATGAATCCCGGATAAACCTTGCGGAAAGCGCCCGGATAAGGTGGCGGCACGCTCACCACCACGTTCTGCTCGAACCACTCGATGGAGTTTTCCTTGGCGAGCTTGTTCACCTGGGTCGGCGATTTGCGCGTATCGATGGGCCCGCCGATCATGGTCAGCGACGCCGGAACGCAGTTGTCGCCCCAGCCGGACATGACGGATACGGCGGCCAACGCCGGTACCGATGGCTGGCAGACGGCGAGGACGTGGGTGTTCGGGCCGAGGAAATGCAGGAAATCGATCAGGTAGTCGATGTAATCGTTCAGGTTGAAGCGATCCTGAATCACCGGGATCATCCGGCAATCCAGCCAATCGGTGATGTAAACATCATGGTCCGGCAGCATGGCCTCGACCGTGCCGCGCAGCAGGGTGGCATAGTGTCCGGACAGGGGGGCGACGATCAACAGCTTCGGGTCATTGCGCTCCGCCGCCCGCTTGAAGTGCAGCAGATGGCAGTAGGTGCGTTTGATCATCACCTCTTCCTCGATCGGCACGGCAACGCCATCGATGGGGGTCTCATTCAATCCCCAGGCCGGCTTGCCGTAACTGCGGGTCAGGTGTTCGAAAATCTCCGCCGACGAGGAAAAGCTGCGCGCCATGGGTGTGTCCGTCAGCGGATTGAGCGGATTGTCCAGGATCATGCGCAACCCTTCGGTCATGGCGCGCGCCGGGGCCATGGCCATACGGGAAAACTCGTGCAGATAGTACAGCATGGCCGATTTGGCCCCTTTTGTTCCGGTCCGCCGCGGTGGCGTGCCTGGGCCGGATTCCCGGCAGGCGCCCAATGAGCGGAATCTGTCAGCTTTGAGCTAAAGTCCTTTACAAAGTAATAACTCGATAGAAAACGTTAACCACGCCACAACCCTGTCGCGAAACGGCCGCCGGCGCTGACCGCCGCCGTCGGCGGAAGACCAGGGCGGAGGCCGGCCCACGGATACCGCGCGGCCCTCGTGATCGCAATCACCCATGCAATGATGTAGCGCAATGTTGTCCAAACCCTGGATAGGGTCTTATGCTGACGGGCGCAACCCGCGCGGGAAAGGCGTGGGCAAGCCACAGCCGAAAAGGGAGGGTTGAACATGTCAAACAGTGTTTACAAGATCGTCGAACTGGTCGGCACCAGCACCGAATCCTGGGAGAAGGCGGCGGCCGCCGCCGTTACCCGCGCCAGCAAGACGCTGCGCGGCCTGCGCATCGCCGAGGTATCGGATCTCGACATGCATATCGAGGATGGCAAGATCGCGGCGTACCGCGCCAAGGTAAAGCTCTCGTTCAAATACGAGGATTGAGTCAATTCGCTGACCGAATGACCGGGTGCGCGCGTGCAGCGCCCGGCGGCGCCCTCACGTGCCAAACAGGTGGGTGCCCAGAATGAAGCGCCGGCCGGCAGTCACGGGCAGAACTTCGTGCAACAGCGCGCACGACCAGATCACGGCCGTGCCGGTGGGAACGTTGTATTCCTGTCCGCCGTATTCGGGAAAGCGCAGGGCACCGCCGGAAAACTCTTCCGCGTTCAAGGTGACCGACAGGGTGAAGCGGCGCTGAGCCGTCTGCGGCGTGGAGTTGTCCCGGTGTGCCGGAAGCACGCCGCCCTCGGCCGAATCATATCCGGCGATCCGATAGTCTTCGCGGCGCGAGACCTTTGACTGAAATGCCTTCAGAATCTCGGGTATGACCCGGCGCCGCAGCTTCATGTCGAGATAGCGTTGCACCTGCGGATCGCGCACCAGGAACTGCAGGACACGGCCGTAGCTTTCATTGCGCAGTTTGAAGTCGCCAGTCTCCTT
Source organism: Kiloniellales bacterium (assembly GCA_036397065.1). GTDB lineage: Bacteria > Pseudomonadota > Alphaproteobacteria > Kiloniellales > J153 > JAJFGI01. The sequence goes on from DASWJP010000169.1 coordinate 6,236, forward strand.
GGCAAAGGCTTCGCTTTTCACGCCGTCCGAGGTCCAGACGGGCACCGGCCTGTGCCAAACCTGGATCACCCGGGCGCAATCCGCCGGCGTCAACGTGCGCGGCAGCACCAGGACTGGCGGATGCAGGCTGATCGGTGCCGCGTGATGCTCCTGGTCCAGCTGCGAAAGGTCCGGAAGCGCCTGCGCGGCATGCGATCCGTCCTGAGTATCGCCGATCGCCCTGACGGCACGAAACGCGGGATCGACGACGAGCGTGATTGTGGAATGGCCGGGCGGCACCGGATCCAAGCCGCAGGCTCGATAGGCTTGTCCGTCGGGATCGGAGAGAACCGGGAAAGAGAATCCCCGGTCGGCGCGCAACTGCCGGTTTTCGGCAACATTTCGCCGGGTAATGGCAAATATGACCGTGCCGCTTACCTTGAAGGCGTTGGCGTGATCGTGCATCGCTGCCAGCTCGCGGACGTACCCGGCGTTGTCGCCGCCGGCACCGCAATCGAACACCAGCAGGGCCGGCCTGCCGGCAACCCCATCGGCCAACGGCGAGGAAAGCTTTCCCTCATGATCGGGCAGGGCGAACGGGGCGATCCGATCGCCGCACTCCATCTGTGACGCCGTGGCCAACGGCATCTGGTCAGTGAGTTGCACGGTCATGCCTCCTGCCCGGGTCCAGGCGCCTCTGTAAGTGGCGCCCTCACCCATGAATCCCATTCTGTGCGGGAATTCCCTGGCAGTATGGCGCAAATCGGCCGGTGGCGGAACCGTCCGTGCCTATGCACAGATTTCACTGTTTGCGGCGTTGAAAGACCGGACTTGCGGCGATAGTCTCTCGGCCGTCGGAAGGTGGCACGGTGGCTCACCCATTTGAACGCCGGCCCGCCGGTCAAGCCGTCATGCAGGGAGTGGCAAGAATATGAACGATGTCGGTGGGATCGGGGCTGACCGCCTGCGCTCCTTTGTCGAGCGAATCGAGCGGTTGGAGGAGGAGAAGGCGGCGCTGACCGCCGACATCCGCGAAGTCTATGCCGAGGCCAAGGGCAACGGCTACGACACAAAGATCATGCGCCAGATCATCAAACTGCGAAAGATGGAGACGGCCGACCGGCAGGAGCAGGAAGCCCTGCTCGATCTCTACAAGCGCGCCATCGGGCTGACGGTTTAGGGTCTCAAAATTTTTCCACGTTCGGGCGCAGATCCATCTCTTGGGCCCAGGCGCTGGGGTGCTGTTCGTAGAGATGCAGGTACGCCTCGGCGATGGCCGAGGGGCCGAGCTTGTTGACGCCGCCGCCGTCGCGGCCGATCTGTCCGTCGATAAGGACGTGGGCCACGTGTATGCCCTTGGGGCCGAATTCCCGCGCCATGCTTTGCGCCAGGGCGCGCAGACCGAACTTCGGCACCGCCAGATTGGCGAACCCGGCGGAGCCGCGCAGGGACGCGGTGGCGCCGGTATAGAGGATGGTCCCGGCACCGGCGGGAACCATGCGGCGCAGCGCCGCCTGCCCCACGTTGAGGCCGCCGAGGCAACCGATGCGCCAACACTCTTCGAAATCGCCCGGGTCGATGTCCAGGATGCCACCGGGCCGGTAGGCACCGGCGTTGAAGACGGCGAGCACCGGCGTTCCCAGATCGCGAGTGACGGCGGCGAAGAGGTTTTCCACAGCGGCCGCATCGGTGGCATCGCAGGCATAGGCCTTGCCGCCGATCTCCGTGGCCAGCTTGCCCAGCTTGCCCAGCTTGCTGGCGTTGCGGCGGGCCACTGCCACCGTCATGCCTGCCTTGGCGAAGCGGCGCGCCAGCGCCGCGCCCAAGCCCGGTCCGGCGCCGACGATGACCGCAACCGGCTGGCTCATTCAGCGGCGCTCCGGTGTGCCGGCGGGTTGCGGAAGAGGGTCAGAAGCTGGGCCTGATGGGTTTTCGCCTGAGCCAGGTGCTGTTCCTTCACGTGGCCGAAGCCGCGAATGTGCTCGGGCACCGAGGCCAGGTCGACCGCCAGGCGATGGCTTTGCACGGTCAGACCGGCGAGAACCTCGTCGATCAGGGTTTCGTAGTCGACAATCAGGGACCGTTCCATCCGCCGTTCGGCGGAGTAGCCGAAAATATCCAGCGGCGTGCCGCGCAGGCGGCGCAGCTTGGCCACGATCTTGAAGGCATGGAACAGCCAGCCGCCGAACTCGCGCTTGAGCAGATGGCCGGTATCCGGATCGCGGTGGGAGAGTAGCGGCGGCGCCATGTGGAAGCGCAGGCGTACATCGCCCTCGAATTGCTGGCGCAGCTTGGCCAGGAACTCGCCGTTGGTATAAAGCCGCGCCACCTCGTACTCGTCCTTGTAAGCGAGCAGTTTGAAATAATAGCGCGCCACCGCCTCGGCCAAACCGGCACGGCCCGGCGCGCGCTCCGCCTCGGCGACGCGGGTCCGCTTCACCAGACCGCGATAGCGGGCGGCATAGGCGGCATCCTGATAGTCGGTCAGGAAGGCAGCGCGCCGTTCGATCATCTCGTCCAAGGTGGCGGACAGGTGCAAGCTGGGCGGCTCCTGCCTGGGCTTGGCCAAGGCCTCCACCGCTTGCAGGTCATGGGCGGCGCGGCGACCCCACAGCATCGCCTTCTTGTTGGCGGCCACCGCCACGCCATTCAATTCGATGGCCCGTTCGATGGCCTCGATGGACAGCGGGATCAAACCCTTCTGCCAGGCAAAGCCGACCATGAACAGATTGGTGGCGATCGAATCGCCGAGCAGGGCGGTGGCCAGGCGCGTGGCATCCAGGAAGTCGGTCTTGCCGGGGCCGGTGGACTCGGTAATAGCTTCGCGCAGCTCGCGCACCGGGAAACCGAGGTCGGGATTGCGGGTGAAATCCCCGGTGATGGTTTCGTGCGCGTTGATGACGGCACGGGACTCGCCCTGCTGGATTTTTGACAGGGCATCGAAGCTGCCGGCAACCACCAGATCGCAGCCAAGCACCAGCTTGGCGCCGCCGGCCGACAGGCGCACGGCATGGATATCCTCCGGCCGCGCACCGATCCGCACGTGGCTGACCACGGCGCCGCCTTTTTGCGCCAAGCCGGCCATGTCGAGAACCGAGCAGCCCTTGCCCTCGATGTGCGCCGCCATGCCGAGCAGCGCGCCGATGGTCACCACACCGGTACCGCCGACGCCGGTGACCAGGATGCCGTACGGCTCCTTCATGGCGGGCAGGGTGGGCACCGGCAGGTTGGCCCATGGGCCCAGTTCCACGGCTCCGGCGGCGCTTTCTCCCTTGGGTTTGCGCAAGGTCCCGCCATGCACGGTCACGAAGCTGGGGCAGAAGCCGTTGACGCAGGAATAATCCTTGTTGCACGACGATTGGTCGATGGCGCGCTTGCGGCCGAATTCGGTTTCCAACGGCACCACGGACAGGCAGTTCGATTTGACAGAACAGTCGCCGCAGCCTTCGCACACCAGATCGTTGATGAACACGCGCTTGGGCGGATCGGGATACAGGCCGCGCTTGCGCCGGCGCCGCTTCTCCGCCGCGCAGGTCTGGTCATAGACGATGGCGGTGACACCGGGAATCTCGCGAATCTGACGCTGGACATGGTCCAGCTCGTCCCGGTGGTGCACGGTCACGCCCGGCGCCCACTCGATGCCGATGGGGTACTTGTCCGGATCGTCGGCCACGACCTGGATCTTCTTCACCCCCTCGGCATACAACTGGCGGGTGATCATGGCCGGGTCCAGCGGGCCGTCGACGTGCTGGCCGCCGGTCATGGCCACCGCGTCGTTGTAAAGCACCTTGAAGGTGATGTTGACCCCGGCGCCGACGCAGGCACGCACCGCCAGAATGCCGGAATGGAAATACGTGCCATCGCCCAGATTGGCGAAGACGTGCTTGGTCTTGCTGAACGGCGCCTGGCCCACCCAGGGCACACCCTCGCCGCCCATCTGGGTGAAGGTGTCGGTGCGCCGGTCCATCCACTGCACCATATAGTGGCAGCCGATGCCGGCCAGGGCGCGGCTGCCCTCCGGCACGCGGGTCGATGTGTTGTGCGGACAGCCGGAGCAGAAATAGGGAATCCGCTGCATGGCCTCCGGCTTGGCTTGCAGGGCCTGTTCCCGTTCGGTCAGGAAGCGCAGGCGGCGCTCGATCCGCTCGCTGGAATAGAAGCGGGCAATGCGCCGGGCAATGACCCGGGCGATGCGCGCCGGAGTCAGCTCCTTGGTGGAGGGCAGAATCCACGTCCGCTCCTCGTCGTACTTGCCGATGACCCGAGGGCGCACGTCGGCGCGCCAGTTATAGAGCTGCTCCTTGATCTGGTTTTCCAGGACGGCGCGTTTTTCCTCGACCACCAGGATTTCTTCCAGACCCTCGGCGAAGTCGCGCAGGCCGGTGCGCTCCAGGGGCCAGGTCATGGCCACCTTGTAGACGGTCAGGCCGATGTCGGCGGCCATCTTGTCGTCGATGCCCAGATCGTCGAGTGCCTGGCGCACATCCAGATAGGACTTGCCGGCGGTGACGATGCCGAAGCGCCGCTTGGGCGAATCGATGATCACCTTGTCCAGCCGGTTGGCGCGGGCGAAGGCCAGCGCCGCGTGCACCTTGTAGCGGTGCAGCCGCTCTTCCTGTACCAGGGGCGGATCCGGCCAGCGGATGTTGAGGCCGCCGGGCGGCATCTCGTAATCGTCAGGCAGGACGATCTGCACCCGTTGCGGGTCCACGTAAACGCTGGACGAGCTGTCCACCGTTTCGCCGATGGTCTTGAAGCCGATCCAGCAGCCGGAATAGCGGCTCATGGCCCAGCCGTAGAGACCCAGGTCGAGAAACTCCTGCACCCCGGCCGGATTGAGCACCGGGATCATGGCGTCCATGAAGCTGTATTCGCACTGATGCGCCAGGGTCGACGACTTGGCCATGTGATCGTCGCCGGCCAGCAGCAACACTCCGCCATGGGGCGACGAGCCGGCGGCATTGCCGTGCTTGAACACGTCGCCGCTGCGGTCGACACCGGGGCCTTTGCCGTACCACATGGCGAAGACGCCATCGAAGTTGCTGTCGCCGAACAGGTTGCCCTGCTGGCTGCCCCAGATGGCGGTGGCCGCCATGTCCTCGTTGACCCCGGCCTGGAAGTGGATGTGGTTACTCTGCAGGAAGCGGCGCGCTTGCCAGAGCTGCTGATCCAGGCCGCCGAGCGGCGAGCCCCGATAGCCGGAAATGAAACAGCCGGTGTTCAAACCGGCCGCGGCGTCTCGCTGTCGTTGCATGATCGGCAGGCGGACCAGGGCCTGCGTTCCGGTCAGGAAGACGCGCCCGGAGTCGAGGGCATATTTGTCGTCGAGGGAGACCGCCGCAAGCGTCATGGCCTGGTATCCCGTAGTGGCTGATCAGGGCGATGGGCAGCCCCAGTGTCGATGAAACAAGTTAACGTGTGCTGACCTATTTTTCAACGTGAGACCCGATACTAGCCCCAATTCGCACAAAACGCTCAACATGGTGAACGGGTACGCAAGGCTTGAAATGCCGCCGGGCGTTATGGCGACATTTTCCGTCCGCCTCAGTACAGCAGCTTGACCACCAGTACCCGGCTTGCCGCGGCAACCTCCACGGCCGCGGCGTCGAAGGTCGGCGGGCCCAGGAAGATCCTGGCACCGTTGCTGAACCCCAGGCCTTCCTTCGGCAGGCCGAGGAACGTGCGGTCGAACGACCCGTTGCCGTTCTCATCGTGAAAGCTGGCGATCGCATAGCGGCCCGGCGTCAGCCCTTTGAAGGTAAAGGCGACCTGTCCCTCATGGGCTTTCTGCCCGGCTTCGGCTACGGCGGCATCGGGGTCGGTAAAGCCGTCGGCCCGCGACCACAGGGCGACGCGCACGTCGCCGCTACTGCTGCGCAGGTTCTCGATCACAACCGTGATATCGATGGTTTCGCTCGGCTGGGCAGGGCCGGACGCCAGGGCCAGGACCAATGCCGCAAAAGGCAACACCATCGCGGCGCGCAAAAAGCCTCGGATCATTATCTTGACCTTGGGTTTCCCCCGACCGATGTTTTATAGCGTGGGCGCAGGCGATCGGGAAGGGGTCGTTTCGTGCGCCTAACCTGCGGGAAAAGCTGAAATCCCGCGTATTTCTTTACTATGGGAGGGTCCGATGAACAGGCTTTTAGGCCGCGTAGGCTTCACCCTTGTGGGCTTGCTGTTGCCACTGTCGGCGCTGGCACAGGGCTATCAGGACCGCCACTACATGTGGGAAGGAGGCTGGGGGTGGGGTCATATGATCTTCGGCTCGGCAATGATGATCGTCTTCTTTGGCAGTATCATCGTTCTCGTTGTCCTGGCCGTCCGCTGGCTCGGCGGTTCGGGGTCGGGGCATGGAATGGGGCAAGACTCCGGATCGAGCGGGAAGCCGGCGGTCGACATCCTGAGGGAGCGCTTTGCCCGCGGCGAGATCGACAAAGCCGAATTCGAGGAGCGCCGCCGGGTGCTCGGCGGCTAGTGGACCCGGTACTCCGTAGGACGGTTGCCTTCGGTACGGTCGCCGTGGCGTTGGCGGCGGCCTATCTGGCGCTGTCCTGGAGCGGCGCCTTGGAGGCCCTCGCCGACGGCGAGGTTCTGCGTGAGGGCATCGCGCATTTGGGCTGGCTCGGCCCGGCCGCCGTCATCGCCTTGATGACGACGGCCATCGTGTTCAGCCCGATTCCCAGCGCCCCGGTCGCCATGGCGTCCGGGGCCATTTATGGGCACGTGTGGGGCGCGATCTATGTCGGACTGGGGGCGGAGGCGGGCGCCCTGGCGGCGTTCGCCATTGCCCGGGTTCTTGGGCGCGAGGCCATGCAGCGGTGGCTGGGAAACCGGGTATCGGTCGGTTGGCTGGGGTCGCAGACTGCGTTGATGGCGATTGTGTTCGGCACCCGGCTGATGCCATTCCTATCCTTCGATCTGATCAGTTATGCCGCCGGCCTGACGCCGATTTCATGGTGGCGTTTTGCTTTGGCCACAGCGCTGGGCATCGCCCCTGCAAGCTTTCTATTGGCGCATTTTGGCGAGGTATTCGCCACGGCAGATTCACGCCAGGTGGGCTGGGCGGTGCTTGCTCTGGGGATGGCTACTGTATTGCCGCTGGTTGTAAAATCCATGCTCGACTGGCGCAGGCGTCTTCGAGACCGGTCGGTTAACCCGCCTTCTTGAGCAGGGTCATCAGCACGGTGCCCGGCAGCACGCCGGACGTGCTCCCAATCATGATGGCGCCGCGCATATTGGTATCGATCAAATCGGCGCCGCGGATGTCCGCACCCTGCAAGTTGGCGTTGAGCAGATTGGCGCCGCGCAAGTTCGCTGCCGCCAGCATGGCGCCGCTGAGATTGGCGCCCACCATGGTCGCCGCGCCCAAGTCGGCGGCGGCGAGAATGGCGCCGGAGAAATTGCGGCCGCTCAGCTCCAATCCGGCAAAAACGGCGCGTGCCCCGGTCTCGCCACCGCTGGCAACCCATTCCGCATGGCTGGCCAGGCGCTCCTTGATCCAGGCATCGGTGACCCCGGTGGTATCCGCCGTTTTGGCGCGGGTGAGATCGATGCCGGTAAGGTTGGTCTCGCTCATCGCGGCACCGCGCAAATCCGCATCCGCCAGGCGCGCGCCGTTTAGTTTGGCGCGTACGATCTCAGCGCCTTGGAACTGGGCGTCGCGCATATCGGCATTGCTCAAATCGATGTCTTGCAACAAGGCTCCATTGAAGATGGCGCTTTTCAATTTGCTGTGGGCCATGTTCGTGGCGCGCAGCAAGGCGTTGCGAAAGATGCTGGGTGTGGACGATCCGATTTGATTTGTCTGGTCGTCCATGATGGCGCAATCGCGCAGATCGGTACCGACAAATTTGGCGGCCGTCAGATTGGCGCGCTGAAAGCTTGCCGCCCGCATGTCGGCCTTCTCGAAATCGGCGCCGGTCAAATCCGCGTCGTTGAAGCTGCCGGCGAACAGATTAGCCAGACGAAAACGGCTGCCGGACAGGCGCGATCCGTCGAAGGTGCAAGCCATGAGCTCGGCTTTGCTCATTTCCATGTCGGTGAAGTCAAGGTTCGACAGATCGCAGCGCCGCATGACGATCTTCCGGCCGTTGCGGACGCCGCGCAGGAAATCGCTGTGCAGCTCCCGCAGGCCATCGAGCAGCGGCTGGGTGACGCGAACACCGGTCAGCACCTGATAGCCGATGCGCGGCTTTTTCCGATGGTTTTCCCGGTCCGACATTCGCCTGACTCAATCCTCCTCGGTCCGCCCGGCCAAGGGGGCGGGGGCGACATCCGATCGGCCCCCCCGTTGGTCGTTTTAACCGGGGTTGCGCCAAACGGGCGCGCGATCGTCGCCACCGGTTTTGGCCAGTCGGATACGATCCATTCAATCCATTATTGATTACACAAGACTGAAGGTTGACGGTTACTAAGGCGTAAAAATATAGATTATATTTTATGTATTCTCAAATTGCTGTAAATAACAATCTAGAATTACTCAGAAAAAAAGATTATTTATTTGAATTAATATAGTATTTCTAATTTCTCACCATAGGCGGCGTAGATGACATGCCGGCGAATCTTCAGGCTGGGGGTCATCATCTGGTTTTCGACGGTAAATGGCTCCGTGGCAACGATAAAGCGGCGGACCCGCTCATAGGGGGACAGCTCGCGGTTGACCCGGTCGACGGTGGCCGTCAGGGCCGCGTGCAGGCCCGCATCGCCGCCCAGGTCCGCCAGAACGGCGGTCTTGCCGGCCGCCGCTGCCCAGGTATCCAGGAACTCCTGGTCGGGCACCACGAGGGCGACCAGGTGCGGCCGCTTGTCGCCGTAGACCAGGGCCTGGGAAATCTCGGCCTGCAAGGTGAGCAGGCCCTCAATCCGGGCCGGAGAGACGTTGTCCCCGCCGGAGAGGACGATAATGTCCTTCTTGCGGTCGGTGATCTGGATATAACCGTCCCCGTCGAGCACGCCAATGTCGCCGGTGTGCAGCCAGCCATCCTTGAGGACGGCAGCGGTCGCCTCTTCGTTGCGCCAATATCCCTGCATGACCAATTCGCCGCGCACCAGGATTTCGCCATCCTCGGCGATTTTCACGTCGACACCCTTCAGCGGCGGGCCGACGGTGTGCATTTTCACCTTGTCCGGCGGATTGGCGGACACGACCGGCGCCGATTCGGTCTGCCCATAGCCCTGCAGGACGCGCAGGCCCAGGGCGGTGAAGAAGATGCCGATATCCGGATTCAGCGCCGCCCCGCCCGAGACCATGGCCTTGAGCCGGCCACCGAAACGCGCCCGCATGCGGCTGCGGACCAACCGATCGGCCACGACATCGAGCACCCGCTCCCAAAGGTTCAGGCCGCGCGGGTCGAAATAGCGCTTGCGGCCCAGCCGCAGGGCCAGATCGAACAGTTGTTTCTTGCGCCCGCCTTCCTTTTCCACGCCGCGGACGATGCGCTGGTACATGGTTTCATACAGGCGCGGCACGGCGGTCATGATGGTTGGCCGCGCTTCGAGCAGGTTACCGGGCAGCTTGTCGATGCCGGTGGCATAGAAAATTTCGGCGCCGATCGAGATCGGGAAGAACTGCCCCGCCGTGTGCTCGTACGCATGGGACAGGGGCAGGAACGTCAAGAACACATCTTGGCCCAGGCCAAGCTGCTCGAGCAAATAATAAGCGCCCATGCAGTTGCAGATGATGGCGCCGTGGCTGAGCATGACGCCCTTGGGCACACCGCCGGTGCCCGATGTGTAGATGAAACAGGCCGTGTCGGTCCGGGCGATGCGGGAGACGGCCTCGTCCACGTCATCCGGCATGGCAGCGCCGGCGCCGAGTACATCCTGCCAGAGATGCAGATCCACCGGCCCCCGCTGATCCTGTTTCAGGTCTTCCATGCCGATGACCCAGCGGCATTCGGCGGCGTTCATGGCGGCGGGCAGCAACGCCTTGGCCAGGCTTCGCGTCGAGACGATGACGCCACGGGCGCCGCTGTCGGTCAGAACGTGGGTATGATCGCCGGTAGTGTTCGTTGTATACGCCGGCACGGTGATGCCGCCGGCGGCCATGATGGCCACATCGGCGATCAACCACTCGGGCCGGTTCTCGGCCAGCACCACCACCCGCTCGCCGCGCTGGAGGCCGAGGCTGCGCAAGCCGCGGGCCAGATCGCGGACCGCCGTGTCCGCCTGGCGCCAGGTCATGGCCTGATAGGCGCCGTCCCGGCGGGCCCACAGGAACGGTTTGTCGCCTTTGTGCAGCGCCTGTTCGAAAAACATGGCCGGCAGGTTGGTCAGGGCTGGGTAGTCAGTCATGGCGCGCCTTGCATTTGCCAGGCATTATCCGGCCGAATCGTAAATATGCTCTTGGTCGTTGAGTTATGTCCGCCCATATCGCAGGTGGTCAAGGAGTTGTCTCATGCCCGTTGCCAGCAAAGCCAAGGTTTCCGCCCGCCCGTCCCTCGGCAAACTGCCGACTTGGGATCTGAGCGATCTTTACGCCGGCCCAAAGTCCCAGGCCCTGGCGGCGGATCTGGCGCGGTGCGAATCCGAGGCCGCGGCCTTCCGCAAGCGCTACGAGGGGCATCTGGCGGCCCTGTCCGGGGCCGAGGTGGGCGTTGCCATCCATGCCTATGAGGCGATCCAGGAAACCCTGGGGCGGGCGTTGTCCTATGCACAGCTCTTGTATTCCGGCGACATGACGGATGCCGAGATTGGCCGCTTCTTTCAGACGTCGCAAGAACGGGCGACCGACATTTCCACCGAACTGGTCTTTTTCACGCTCGAGCTGAACCGCCTGGACGATGCGGTGTTGCAGGCCAAGCTGGCGGCACCGGAATTGGCGCGCTATGCCCCATGGATACGCGATGTGCGGGCCATGCGCGCCCACCAGCTTTCCGACGAGCTGGAACGCATGCTGCACCAGAAATATGTGGTCGGCCATGCCGCCTGGACCCGGTTGTTCGACGAAACCATGGCCCGCTTGCGCTTTCCCTTGGGCAAGGAGTCGCTGACCAGCGCCGAGGTCCTCAACAAGCTGTCCGACCGCGATGGCGCCGTGCGCAAGACGGCGGCCAAATCGGTCGGCCAGGTGCTGGGCGACAACCAGCGGATCTTCGCGCTCATCACCAACACCCTGGCCAAGGATAAGGAGATCGAGGATGACTGGCGCGGGTTTGCCCGGCCGGTCTCGGCCCGCAATCTGGCCAACTATGTGGAAGACGAGGTTGTCGATGCCCTGGTGCAGGCCGTGCGCGACTCCTTTCCCCGCCTGGCGCATCGCTATTATGCCCTGAAGGCCAAATGGATGGGTGTCGAGACGCTGCCCTATTGGGATCGCAACGCGCCCCTGCCCGAGGATGCGGATGCGACGATCCCCTGGGACCAGGCCCGGCAGACCGTGCTCGATGCCTATGCGGCGTTTTCCCCGCGCTTGGCCGATGTGGGGCGGCGATTCTTCGACCAGCGCTGGATCGACGCGCCGGTGCGCCCCGGCAAGTCGCCGGGGGCCTTCGCCCATCCGACGGTGCCCAGCGCGCATCCCTATCTGCTGCTCAACTACCAGGGCCGTATCCGCGATGTCATGACCTTGGCGCACGAATTGGGACACGGGGTCCACCAGGTCCTGGCCGGGCCGCAGGGGCATCTGATGGCGGATACGCCGCTGACTCTGGCCGAGACCGCCTCGGTGTTCGGCGAGATGCTGACCTTCCGCGCCCTGTTGCGGGCGGAGTCGGACCCGCGCCGGCGCAAGATCATGCTGGCCTCCAAGGTCGAGGACATGCTCAATACCGTGGTCCGGCAAATCGCCATGCACGGCTTTGAAACGCGCGTTCACGACGAGCGGCGCGAGAGCGAATTGCTGCCCGATCGGCTGGGCGAAATCTGGCTGGAAACGCAAAAGGAAAGCCTGGGTCCGGCCTTGCGGTTCGAAGATGAATACCGGCATTTTTGGGCGTACATCCCACATTTCGTGCACACCCCGTTCTACGTGTACGCGTACGCTTTTGGCGATTGCCTAGTGAACTCCCTCTATGCGGTCTACGAGAACGCCAGCGACGGGTTCGCCGAGCAATACCTCGATATGCTGCGTGCCGGCGGTACCAAGCGGCACAAGGAGTTACTGGCGCCATTCGGCCTGGATGCGTCGGATTCGAAGTTCTGGAGCCAGGGCCTCGACGTGATCGCCGGCTT
>DASWJP010000170.1:0-48514 GCA_036397065.1 Kiloniellales bacterium
GCGTATCCAGGGCCCGCGGCTGTGGGAGCCGGCTTCGCGTCCGAGACCGGGGCCGAGTTCAGCCGTGATTACTCTTTCCCCCCAATACTTTTTGCCGTGCCCGCCACATCGGGCGCGGCTTTTCTTTTTTTGCCCGGGCGCCGCAAAAAACACCGGCTTGATCGCGTATGGGTTGCCGCCTGACCGACTCTCTTGCTATTGATGGCACAGTGTTAGGGGGGGCTACGAGGCCGGGTTGCGGGGGAGCGCAGCTTTGGTGCCCGCCTCCGCGCGTGGCGGCGGGGCCATCTTTCCAGGGAGAGCAGCTTGAACAGATCCGAGATCGTCCGGGTGCAACAGTACTTGCGCAACATGTTCGGAACCGAACGGATCATGCTCAAAGAACGTACGCCCGCCGATGATTCCGTCGAAGTGCTCGTCGGCGGCGAGTTCATTGGGGTTATTTTTCGCGATGAGGACGAGGGCGAAATTTCCTACGCGTTCAATATGGCCATCCTCGAGATGGATCTGCCGCGTGTCGCCGGCGTCCCGCCCGACTGATGGGCGTTATCATCCGTTGACCATGGCCGCCGTGGCCCTGGCCCGGTTGCGCCCGTTGCGGGCTCTGCGCGCCGCGATCTGCGGGCTGGTGCTGACCGCGCTGAGCGCGTGCGGCTTCGATGGCCCCGCCTATGCGCCGCCGCCCACGGACGGGGTGGTGGTCGTGGAGATGACATCGAGCCTGAGCTTCATTCCGGCGGAGATCAAGATCAAGGTGGGCGATACGATCGAATGGCGCAATCGCTCGCTGCAGGCGCACACGGTGACCACCGACCCGGTGCAGGTGCGCCAGCCGCGCCGCATCGGCGTGCCGGAAGGGGCCACGGTCTTCGATTCCGGGCCGGTCTGGCCGGGTGAGGTCTGGCGCCGCACCTTCACGGTCCCGGGGACCTATCAATACACCTGCGTGCCGCACGAGCGCTTTGGCATGTATGGCACCATTATCGTCGAGCCGTGAAGGCCACCCGGCCTCAGGAAGATTTGCGCGCCGCCTCGCCGGTCTTCAAGGTCCAGAGGACCAGGCGGCGCAAAACCTTGCCGAGGGCCTCGTCGAAGGCGGCGACGATGGCATCCACGGTATCGGCTTCCGCCGGAACGATGGACTCGAAGCCTTCCGAACCGATGATGGCGCGCCGCGGCAGTTGCACCAGGCGCGCGGTGATGCCCACATGGGCGCGGGGCGACGGCTCGTCAAAATACTCGGCCTGAAACTCGCGCAATTCGGTGCTGAGCACGAAATCGGCGCGCAGCGAGACCACATCCCGGCCGACGGCGACGATGCGCCGCGAATTCTCGAACGATTCGACGATCAGGGTCTGCACCATGACCGGCGCCCGATCCGACCAGGAGGCGCGCGCATAGTACTCGAGCAGGGTGGGCGAGCGCTGCAGGGCGATGCGCGTCGAATCGATGCCCGCATCGGCCAGCGGTTTTTCCACGATCAATTGCCAATCCACCGCCGACTGATCGTTTTCGTAGGTGCTTTTCGGGGTCAGGCGATAGAGCAGCGGCGGCGGACCTTGACCGGGCACCGGGATCTGGCACCCCGTCAGCGCCGCGGCGACTGGAACGGCCAGGGCCGAGAGCAGAACGCGGCGCCGGTCGGGACGATAGACGTTCGCGGATGCGGGTTTATTGTGCTTCATATCCCTGCTGCTGATTGCCGAAGAAAAAACGGGCGGGGTCGCGCTGGATTTCCGTCGTCACCCGGTTGAGGGCGACCACCAGATCGCGCATCTCGACCAAAAGGCCGGTCAACTCGGAGAGGCCGGTGGCGGAAAAATCGCGCACCGGTTCCCGGTTCTCGGCGACCATGGCCTGCAATTCCTTGCCCACACCGCTCAGGCGGCTGGCGGCGCCGCGCAGATCCTGGATCAAGGCGCGGGCATCGCCGGCGGTGGTGCTGATTTCCACGTCCACCGTGCCGGCCATGTCGCCGATGGCCGCCAAGGTGGCATCCGCCCGCTCCACCAGCTTGCCGCTATCGGATTTCAGCGCTTCAGCCAGATCGCTCAGGGTGGCGGTCGATTCGCGCAAGTTCGCCATGGTGGCGCTGGCATCCTCCAGGACCAAGCCGATATCGCCGCTATGGGCCGCCAGGGAGGTGGTGAATTGATCGAGATTCCCCAGGCTGGAGGCGATATGCGCGCGATTCTCGGCGCTCAACAGATCGTTGGCGCGGGCGAGCAGCAGGCTGACGCTCTGCACCAGTTCCGGCGCTCCTTCCAAGACCTGCTGCAACGTCGAGGTGCGGGCCGCGATCACCGGCCGATCCTGGCCCGGCGCGGCCACCAGGGGCGGCGCCTCCGGCGCGCCGCCGCTGAGCAGCACATAGAGGCCGCCGGTCAGCCCCTCGATCTCCAAAGTGGCGACTGAGTCGGCCCGGACCGGGGTGGTGCCGTCGATCTCGACGGTGATCTGCACCTGATCGGGTTGCTGGCTGTCCAGGCGGATGTCGATGACCTCGCCGACCCGAACGCCGCTATAGCGCACCGGCGAGCCGATGCGCAGGCCCGTGACCGAGCCCTTGTAGATGATGTCGTAGCGGGCGAATTCCGTATCGAACTGGAATTTCGCCAGCCACAGGACGAAGACCACCAGCCCGGCCGCCAGAGCCAAGACAAAAGTGCCAACCATCAGATAGTTAGCGCGCGTTTCCATCGGATCGGCCGTCCCCCTCTCCGTTCCGCTCCCCATCTGGCCGGTCCCTATCTGGCTGGGTGCCGATGGGCCGCTCGCCTACTGGCTGGTCGCGGCGCGCCACGGCCTGCTCCGCGGCGCGGCCGCGCGGGCCGCGAAAATAGTCCTGTATCCAGGTATCCGGCTCGCGCATCAACTCCGCGATGGTGCCGACCTTAACACGTTTGTCGAGCAGCACGGAAACCCGATCGCAAATGGCATACAGGCTGTCAAGATCGTGGGTGACCATGACCACGGTCAGGCCCAGGGTGCGTTGCAGGGCGCCGATCAGCGTGTCGAAATCGGCGGCGCCTATGGGATCGAGGCCGGCGGTCGGCTCGTCGAGAAAAAGAATCTGCGGATCCAGCGCCAGGGCGCGGGCCAGGCCGGCGCGCTTGCGCATGCCGCCGGACAGCTCGGCCGGATACTTTCTCGCCGCATCCGCCGGCAGGCCGACCATGGCGATTTTCATGGCCACCAGCTCGGCGATGACCGGACGCGGCAGAGCGCTGTGCTCGCGCAACGGCACGGCAATGTTTTGCGCCACGGTCAGCGAGCTGAACAGCGCCCCATCCTGGAACAGCACGCCCCAGCAGGCGCGCAACGCCTGAAACTCGTCATCGCTCAGGCCCGCGGTATCGCGGCCGAGCACTTCGATGCGGCCGCTCGCCGGGCGCAGCAGGCCGATGATGGCACGCATGAGCACGGACTTGCCGGAGCCGGAGCCGCCGACAATCCCCATCACCTCGCCGCGCGCCACCACGAAATCCAGATCCTGGTGAATCACCTGGCTGCCGAAACGCGTGCACAGGCCGTTGACGCGAATGACCGGCTCGGTGTTGGGGGCGGTTGCGGCCATGGCGGCTCAGATGCCGAGATAGGAGAACATGATGGAGAACAAGGCATCGAGGACGATGACCAGGAACACCGCCTCGACCACCGCCCGGGTGGTCTGCCGGCCCACGGATTCGGCACTGCGCGTGACCATCATGCCTTCGTAGCAGCCGACCAGCGCGATGATGAAGGCGAAAATCGGCGCCTTGATGATGCCGACCCAGAACGACCACAGGCTCACCGCCTCGCTGAGCTGCCGGGCGAACCGGACGAAGGAAATGTCGAGGGTGAGTGTCGCCATGATCGCGCCGCCCAGCAGGCCCATGATGTCCGCATAGAAGGCCAGCAAGGGCAGAACCAGCACCAGGCCGATTACCCGCGGCATGACCAGGACCTCCATGGGGTCGAGGCCGATGGCGCGCATGGCATCGATCTCCTCGTTCACCTGCATGGTGCCGATCTGGGCGGTGAAGGCCGAGCCGGAGCGGCCAGCGACGATGATGGCGGTCAAGAGAATGGCCATCTCGCGCAAGACGCCGACGCCGACCAGGTTGACGGTGAAGATCTGCGCCCCGAAGCGGGCCAGTTGATCGGCGCCCTGGTAGGCCAGCACCACGCCGATCAGGAACGAGATCAAGCCGACGATGGGCAGGGCGTTCAATCCCGTCTGCTCCATCTGGCTGATCAGCGCGGTGCCGCGGATCCGCCCGGGGTGCAGCAGCGAGCGCCCCAGCACGATGATGGTCAGGCCCAGGAAGTTGACCAGATTTCGCGCCGCGCGGCCGACATCCAGGGTGGCGCGGCCCAGGCGCAGCAGCACGGCGATCATGGGGTTCTCCGCCGCGGGCGGTGGCGGGTGCGGCGTGTCGTAGCGGCCGGCGGTTTCGATCAGGCTTGTGGCCACCGCATCGGCGCCGTCCACGGCCACCTCCAGGCCGGCCGCGCGCAGCCGCCGCACGGTGGCATGGATCAGCCACGCTCCGGCCGTATCCAGGGCGGCCAGTTGCCGCAGGTCGATGCGGGCGCGGTGGGCCCCGGCGGTGCCGGTGTCCACCACGGCGGCCTGGGCGGCGCCGATGTGCGGGGTGACCCAGGCGCCGGCGAAGCTCACGGTCAGGGAATCGCCGTCGCGCGCGGTGGCCACCCGCGGCGCATCCGCGGTCGTACCCATGATCTGGCTCCTCCCCCTGGGGCCCGTGCGGCCAAAGGTGGCCCTGACCGGTAGCCGTCCTGGCGCCGTTCTGCCCGTGCCGCAAGATTAAAGCGGATCGTGCGCGATGGGAACCGTTGCCCTTCAGGCTTCGGCGACCGTCACCTCGGCCTCGTGGCGCACCGGAAAGTTGACCGAGGCGGCGATGAAGCAATCGTGGTGCGCGGTCTCGTGCAAGGCCATCGCCTTGTCCAGGGCCGTGGCGGCGGCGACGGTGACCCGCGGGCGCAGCACGACCTCGGTGAAATGGCCGCCGCCGCCCGCCAGCGCCATGGTGCCGCTGGCCGCATCCTCATAGGCGATGACCGTGATCTTGGCGCGCGTGCACAGCGCCAGATAGGTCAGCATGTGGCAGCTGGACAGCGAGCCGACCAGCAGATCCTCCGGGGTGTGCAAGGCCGGATCGCCGCGGAACTGGGGATCGGCGGAGCCTTCCAGGGTCGGCTTGCCGGCGATCGCCAGGGCATAGGTGCGCGAATAGCTGGCATAGTCCCGCGCCGGCCCGTTGCGGGCGCCGGTCCAGGTCAGGTGCACGGCATAGTCGTGGGTGCGTGCCATCAGCCGGACCGGCGCAAGGCGGCGGTGGCGATCCCGGCGCCGATCAAGACGGTGCCGCCGATGCGGTTGAAGGCCCGCAGGACGCGCGGCGCCCGCACCCGTTCGCGCAGGGTTCCGGCGGCCATGGCGTAGGCAAAGTTGGTGGCCACGGCGAGGGCCACGAAGGTTGCCACCAGCACGGACACCTGGGCGGCCATCGGCGCCGCCGGCGAAATGAATTGCGGCACGAAGGCCACGAAAAACGCGATCGACTTGGGGTTGAGCACGGTGACCATGAAGGCATGGCCCAGCTTCGCCGCATCGGACGAACGAGACTCGGTCACCAGATCGGTGGACAGTCCCGGCGGGCGGCGCCACATCATCACGCCCAGATACACCAGATAGGCGGCACCCACCCACTTCAGCACCGTAAACGCCGTGGCCGAGGTGGCGAGCAGCGCGCCGAGGCCGACCACGGACAGACTCATGGCCACGAAGTCGCCCAGAGCCACGCCGGTCAGCACGTTCAAGGCCGACCGGCGCCCATCGGACAAGGCATAGCCGATGACCAGCAGAACGGTCGGGCCGGGAATCAACAGCAGAACGCCCGAGGCGAGGACGAAAGCGAGCCACAGATGCAATGTCATGACAGTTTCCTATTTGGCAATTTGCTCGGCCGTGGCGAAACCGACACCGGCCTCGGTCATGGCCGCGCGGGCAGCGGCCAACGAGCCGGCCATGTCGATGGCCCGGCAGGCGTCCTCGACGACGATGGCGGCAAAACCGGCGCGTGCCGCATCCACCGCCGAATAGTGAACGCAGAAATCGGTGGCCAGTCCAACCAGGAAAATTCGGGTGAGTCCGCGCTCGCGCAGATACCCGGCCAGGCCGGTCATGGTCGTTCGGTCGTTCTCGGCGAAGGCCGAATAGGAATCGATGTCCCGGCGGAATCCCTTGCGCAGCACCAGCTCGGCCCGGGTGCGCTCGAGATCGCGGTGAAATTCGGCGCCCGGCGTGCCCTGCACGCAATGATCCGGCCACAGGGTCTGCGGACCATAGGGCAACTCGATGCTCTGGAACGGCGCGTGGCCGGGGTGGGACGAGGCGAAGGAGCTATGGCCCGGCGTGTGCCAGTCCTGAGTGAGCAGCACATGGGAAAAAGCCGTACTCACGCGGTTGATGACCGGCACCACGGCATCGCCGTCGGGCACCGCCAAGGCGCCGCCCGGGCAGAAATCGTTCTGCACGTCGATGATCAGCAACGCATCGCGTCCGCCGGGCTTGAACTGTTGCGCCATGGCCGGCCGTTCCTCCGGTTTGTCCCGTGGAACGACAGGCTGCCATAGCTCCGGCGGCGGCGACAAGCCGCGTGCAGGACCGGAGACAGTTCAGGCGAGAAGTGGGGAGAGAGGCGGGGGCGGGGCGCGCATGGCCGGATGCGCTGTGGCATCCGGCCAAGGACCCCCCGCGATAGAACGTTGGATCGGCTTTACTTCAGCCCGAGGATGGCCTTGGCCTTGGCCAAGGTCGCCACCGATTCGGCGTGCTGACCGCCCGCATGCTGGGCCTCACCCTCGGCCCGCAGCTTGGTGACTTCCGCCATCTGCTCGGCGGTGAGCGTGGGGCTGGCGGCCAGGGCGGCATCGATTTCCGCCATGATCTTCGGGCATTGACTGGCCGCGGCGGTGCCGGCCATGGCCATGGTCAGGGCGGCGGCGAGAAGCAGGCGTTTCATTCCATCCTCCTTTGTTTTTCGCTTGGCAGAAGACCGCGCCAAGCGCGCATTGACCATTGCCCAGCCGTGTGACCTTGTCCTGTAACAAATAAATGGTAAGTGCAGGTGGCTCGCCGGTCGCCTCCGGCGGGTTTTCGCCTGCAAACGGGAGGAGTCCGAAAAAATCGTGCGCTGGGCGGAGAAATATGTCAGATACGTGACAGGTTTGTTACAGTCCACAGGTTGCACATGGCGTGGCGACACGCGCCATTCGACCGATAAAAGGCGGGCACAAACGCCCTGTCGACAAATAGGGAGAGCCACTATGTCAGAACGGAAACTGTTTTTCGCTGCCCCCTTCGCGGCCTTGATCGCCGGGACGCTGCTGTTCGCGGCGCCGTCGGCGAACGCCGAGGATTGCCCGCGCGGGGACCTGGACGAGCGGTTCTGCGACCGCGACGGCGATCTGCTCGCCGATGCGCCAACCGATCCCGCGCAGCAGGTCGATCCGGATACCCTCATCTTCGCCTATACGCCGGTCGAGGATCCGGCCGTCTACCGCGAAGCCTGGATCGATTTCCTGACCCATATGGAAAAGGTGACCGGCAAGAAGGTGCAGTTCTTCCCGGTGCAGTCGAATGCCGCGCAGATCGAAGCGATGCGTTCGGGCCGCTTGCACGTGGGTGGCTTCAACACCGGCTCCAACCCATTGGCGGTCAACTGCGCCGGCTTCGTGCCGTTCACCATCATGGCGGCGCTGGATGGCAGCTTCGGCTACGAAATGGAGATCATCACCCATCCGGGCAGCGGCATCGAGAAGGTCGAGGACATCAAGGGCCGCACACTGGCCTTCACCTCGCCCACCTCCAATTCCGGCTTCAAGGCCCCCTCGGCCCTGCTGAAGGCGGAATTCGGGATGATCGCGGAACGTGACTTCACGCCCGCTTTCTCCGGAAAGCATGACAATTCGATCCTCGGTGTTGCCAACAAGGACTACGATGCGGCCTCGATTGCCAACAGCGTCAAGTTCCGCATGATCGAGCGTAAGGTGGTGAAGGATAGCGATCTGAAAGTCATTTATACGTCGCAGACGTTTCCAACCACCGGCTATGGCTACGCCAACAATTTGAAGCCGGAACTGGCGGCGAAAATCAAGGAGTCGTTCTCCAGCTTTGTTTGGGACGGCACCAGCCTGAAGAACGAGTTCGAGAAGAATGGCGAGGGCCAGTTCATCCCGATCACCTACAAGGGGCATTGGGAGGTTATCCGCAAGATCGACGCCGCCAACGATGTTTCCTACGCCTGTAAGTAACCGGTAGGAACGCACGGCACATCGTCATCATCGATGCGGAGTGAGGCTCGGATGCTGCGCATAGAAGGTCTTTCCAAGCAGTACCGGACCGGTGACAAGGCGCTCGCCGGCGTTACGCTCGAGGTGCCGCAAGGCCAGGTCATGGCCTTGATCGGTCCCTCGGGCGCCGGCAAGAGCACGCTGATCCGCTGCATCAATCGTTTGGTGGAACCGACCGCCGGCCGGGTGATTCTGGGAGATCTGGATATCACCCGGCTGGGGTCTCGGGGATTGCGCCGGGCGCGCCGGCGCATGGGCATGATCTTCCAGGAATACGCGCTGGTCGAACGGCTCACGGTCATGGAGAACGTGCTTTCCGGCCAGCTCGGCTATGTCGGGTTCTGGCAAAGCTATTTCCGCCGCTTCCCGCAAGAGGCGGTGACCGAGGGCTTCCGCTTGCTCGAGCGGGTCGGCCTCGAAGCCTACTACGACAAGCGTGCCGACGAGCTGTCCGGCGGTCAGCGCCAGCGTGTCGGCATCGCCCGGGCCTTGATCCAGAATCCGGACATCCTGCTGGTGGACGAGCCGACGGCCAGCCTGGATCCGAAAACCTCGCGCCAGATCATGCGCCTCATCTGCGAGCTGTGCGAGGAGCGCCGCCTGGCGGCAATCATCAACATTCACGACGTGGCCCTGGCGCAGATGTTCGTCGGCCGGATCGTCGGCCTGCGCCTGGGCGCGGTCGTCTATGACGGCCCGCCGGACGGCCTGACGCCGGGCGTGCTCACGGAAATCTACGGCGAAGAGGATTGGACGGCGGTTCGGCGCAAAGGCAAGGCCGAGGCCGAGGATCATGCGCACGGCGTGCTGACCGACGAAGAACGCATGGCGGCGATGTAGGCCGATGTCCACCGCGACCTTCGATGCCCGCCGCTGGCGGCCGCCACCGCTGATCAAAAACGCCCGCCTGCGCTGGGCGCTCGGCATTGGCGCGGCCATTTATTTTGCCATCGCCATCGGCAGCCTGCAGGTCAATTGGCTGCGCGTCTACGAGGGCCTGGATCGCGGCTGGGCCTTTGTGCTGGCGTTCACGGAACCGGATTTCGTCAGCCGCTGGGTCGATATCCGCGACGGCATGGTCGAAAGCCTGATCATGACCGTCACCTCGACGGTCATCGGCATCATCATTTCCGTGCCCATCGGCCTGGGGGCCGCGCGCAATATCGCGCCCCTGCCGATCTATCTGCTGTGCCGCGGCATCATCGCCCTGTCGCGCAGTTTCCAGGAAGTGATCATCGCCATCTTTTTCGTCGCCATCTTCGGTTTCGGTCCCTTGGCCGGCGTGCTGACGCTCTCGTTTGCCACCATCGGCTTTCTCTCCAAGTTGCTGGCCGAGGATATCGAGGCCCTCGATCCGGCCCAGGCCGAGGCCATTCGCGCCACCGGCGCCCGCTGGTCGCAGCTCATGAACTATGGGATTCAGCCCCAGGTGATGCCGCGGCTGATCGGCTTGTCGCTGTATCGCCTGGATATCAATTTCCGCGAATCGGCGGTGGTCGGCCTGGTCGGCGCCGGCGGCATCGGGGCGACGTTGAATACCTCGTTCGACCGCTATGAGTTCGATACCTCGGCGGCGATTCTGATTTCCATCATCGTCATCGTCATGATCGCGGAGTACAGCTCCGGCATGATCCGCGCGCGGGTGCAGTAATGCCGGTCGTGGAGCGCGCCGGATTGAAGGTGTGGCAGAGGCGCGAGCGCACCAAGCAGCTCGCCATCTGGTTCGGCTGGCTAGCCGGAACGGCGCTGTTCGTCTACTGCTGGCAGGTGGTCTCGGATGCCACCACCTGGGCCTTCTTCTGGGATGCGCCGCGCATTGCCGGCGACATCGGCGGCCGCATGGTGCCGCCACGCTGGTCCTATGTTTCGCGCATCTGGCAGCCGCTATGGGATACCATCAATATTGCCACCGTGGGCACGGCCGTCGCCCTGGTCCTGGCGGTGCCGGTGGCCTTCCTGGCGGCGAGTAACACGACGCCAAGCAAGACCATCGTGCGGCCCATCGCGCTGCTCGTCATCGTCTCGTCGCGCTCGATCAATTCCCTGATCTGGGCCTTGCTGCTGGTCTCGATCATCGGTCCGGGCGTGCTCGCCGGGACCATCGCCATCGCCCTGCGCTCCATCGGTTTTGTCGCCAAGCTGCTCTATGAGGCGATCGAGGAGATCGACCACAACCAGGTCGAGGCCATCGCCGCCACCGGTGCCCGAAAAAGTCAGGTCATCGCCTATGGCATCGTGCCGCAAATCCTGCCCGCCTTCGCCGGAATCTCGGTCTTCCGCTGGGACATCAACATCCGCGAGTCGACGGTCCTCGGCCTGGTCGGCGCCGGCGGCATCGGCCTGCAACTGGAGGGCTCGCTCAATACCTTGGCCTGGCCGCAGGTCTCGATCATTCTGATCGCCATCCTGCTCGCCGTCCTGGCGAGCGAGTGGGTCTCCGCCAAGGTTCGCCACGCAATCATCTGAATCGCGCCGGACGGCCGCAGGTGCGCGGATACATCTATCGGCGGATCGCCAGAAACTCGACGCTGGGAAGTATCATGCGTTGATTGGTCACATCCAGCGCCGCATGCATCAGGCGCTTGAGAGGCGCAGAGACTTTCCGCTCGATACAGAAATGGATGGCAAAAGACAGGGCCAGTACGATCAACAGCGTGCCCCAGAAC
Organism: Kiloniellales bacterium; assembly: GCA_036397065.1. GTDB lineage: Bacteria > Pseudomonadota > Alphaproteobacteria > Kiloniellales > J153 > JAJFGI01. Next base: position 11,031 of record DASWJP010000170.1, read on the forward strand.
ACGACATGGGCATTGAACGCCGGATAGGCGATTTCAATCAGCATATAGCCGATTTTCTGGTGAATGAGGTAAAGGGGATATGTGATCGCGCCGGCCATGGCCCAACGCCACTGAGCGAACCTTCCGGTCTTGCGCAGGGATATCAAGAGAACGGTCAACAAAAACACGGAAACGATGCCGCTCACGACAAAGATGTTCAGGCTCTCGCCATAGTGAGTCTCAAAGCCCGAAAGTCCGCTCAGCGATTGTTTCAGCGCGACCAGCCAGGCAGCGGCGAAAGCGCTGATCCGCGTGAGCGACAAACCCCTTGACCAAATCAGATATGATATCGCGCCGGCGATGAAATAGACGGCGTAGTCCGTGATCAGGACATACCGCACAATCGATATCGGGTAGACTTCAAGGGCAATGGTGAGCAGCAACCAAGCGACGAGAAGTTTCTCCGCTTGGTGGGTTCTTCCGGCGAGAAGGACCAAAAACACCAGGGCGTAAAACTTCAGCTCAACGAACAGCGACCAATAGACGCCGTCGATCGGCCGCACTCTGACGAATTCACTGAGCATCGTCATGTTGACCAGGTATTGCGGGATCGTGGCGCGGAAATGCTCGCCGCCCAGGGTCAGAATGGCCAGGAACGTCAACGTGCAACTGATCCAGAAAGCCGGATAGAGCCTGACGATTCTCGAAACGAAGAAATTTCTCAGGCTGCCGGATGCCGCCGTCATGAGTATGACGAAGCCGCTGATGATGAAAAACAGCTGGACACCGAGATAGCCGTACTTGGCGAACGGTGCCAGCAGCGGGTATGGCATCGGCGAATAACCATCCGCCGCGTAGCCGCGGAACGCAAAATGAAACAAGACCACCATCAGGACGGCCAAGAACCTTAGCAAATCAATTTCGTTGATCCTGGTCTTGGCCATGCTTTATTTCCAAATAACAATAAACATGCAGCTTTGTTGAAACCATATGGTTAAATTAAAAATAATATATACCAAGACCGTTACAGTATTATGTAACCAGTGCGGCCGTTTTATTTCTGAATCGGCGCGGCGGGCCTGTCGCGATGTGCCGATGATCCGTGGCCCGGTCTGCCCGGTCTGCCCGGCCCGCCCTGGCTGCGGGGCTTTTCCCGGTTGCCGGGCGTGGTCTATGCTCGGGTCCGAGCGGGCGCCCGCAGGACGCGGCGCCTGGGGATAAAAATTCGCATATCGGGGAGCCCTTATGACCGAGGTCATCAGCCATTTCGTCAACGGCCGCCGCGTCGACGGCAAGAGCGGCCGCTTCGGCGACGTTTACAACCCGGCCATCGGCGAGGTGGTCCGCCGGGTCGCCTTTGCCAGTGCCGGCGAGGTGCGCCAGGCGGTGGCGGCGGCGCGCGAGGCGTTCCCGGCCTGGGCGGCGATACCGCCGATCCGCCGGGCGCGGGTCATGTTCCGTCTGAAGCAGCTGCTCGAGGACAACCTCGACTCCCTGGCGGTGCTGCTGACCGAGGAACACGGCAAGACCGTGGCCGATTCCAAGGGCTCGATCAGCCGCGGCATCGAGGTGGTGGAGTTTGCCTGCGGCATTCCGCATCTGCTCAAGGGCGACTATAGCGAGGAGGTGGGGACCAGCGTCGATTCCTATTCCATCCGCCAGCCCCTGGGGGTGTGCGCCGGCATCACGCCGTTCAATTTTCCGGCCATGATTCCGCTGTGGATGTCGCCCATGGCCATTGCCTGCGGCAACACGTTCATTCTCAAGCCGTCGGAGAAGGACCCGTCGTTCTCCTTGCGCCTGGCCGAGCTGTACAAGGAAGCCGGGCTGCCCGATGGGGTGTTCAACGTCATCCAGGGGGACAAGGAGGCGGTGAATGCCATCCTGACCGATCCGGAGATCGCCGCCGTCAGCTTCGTCGGCGCCACCAAGACCGCCGAATACATCTACCACACGGGCTGTGCCCATAATAAGCGGGTGCAGGCGCTGGGCGGGGCGAAAAACCACATGGTGATCATGCCCGATGCCGACATGGCGCAGGCGACCGATGCCTTGATGGGTGCCGGCTACGGCTCCGCCGGCGAGCGCTGCATGGCCATCTCGGTGGCGGTGGCGGTGGGCGACAAGGTGGCTGACGATCTGATCAAGCGCCTGATGCCGCGGGTGCAGGCCCTGAAGGTCGGCCCGGGCACCGATCCGGATTCGGAGATGGGCCCGCTGGTCACCAAGGAGCACTTCGACAAGGTCACCGGCTATATCGACCAGGGCGTCAAGGAAGGCGCCAAGCTGGTCCTCGACGGCCGAGGCTTGAAGCTGCAAGGCTATGAGAACGGCTATTTCATGGGCGGCTCGATCTTCGACCATGTGAAGCCGGAGATGTCGATCTACACCGACGAGATCTTCGGCCCGGTGCTGTCGGTGGTGCGGGCGCCCAACTATGAAACCGCCGTCGATCTGATCAACGCCCACGAGTATGGCAACGGCACGGCGATCTTTACCCGCGACGGCGATTCGGCCCGGCATTTCGCCAGCACCATCAAGGTCGGCATGGTCGGCATCAACGTGCCCATTCCGGTGCCCGTGGCCTATCACAGCTTCGGCGGCTGGAAGCGCTCCCTGTTCGGCGACCACCACATGCATGGCATGGAGGGGGTGCGCTTCTATACCAAGATGAAGGCGATCACCGCCCGCTGGCCCACCGGCATCCGCGCCGGCGCCGATTTCGTCATCCCGCAGCTCGGCTAAGCCGGGGCGGGCAAGATACCTGGCGGCGGCGGGAATATTTCCACCACCGCGGTGTCCTTCTCAGGAACGGGCCTGGAATCGGGCCTGGCATTTGGTGCCAACCAAACACTGAGGAGGAGGCCTTTCATGATTCGATATTCCCTCGCGGCCGCGGCCCTGGCCATCGGCGTGCTGACGGCGGGCAGCGCCATGGCGGCGCACTGCCCCAAAGACATGGCCAGTATTGACGCAGCCCTCGCTCAGTCACCGAAGATCACCGCCGAGCAGATGGCCGAGGTGACGAAACTGCGCGCCGAGGGTGAAATGTTGCACAAGGCCGGCAAGCACCAGGAATCGGTGGATACGCTCGCCAAGGCGATGGCGATCCTCGGCATCCAGTAAGCCGGGCAAGCTACGCCTGAGCGCCGGCCGCCCGTTCACTCCCGATCCCCCCACGGGCGGCCGGACTTGCCCGCTGCCAACGGCCGGTGCATCCTGGCGTCATGAGCGATTTTTCCCGGAAGTTGGAGGCGGAGATTCCGGCTCTGCGCCGCTATGCGCGATATCTGACCCGCGATGCGGACCGGGCCGACGATCTGGTGCAGGACAGCCTCGAGCGCGCCATTGCCAAGCGCCGCCTGTGGCACAACCCGGAACGGCTGCGGCCCTGGCTGTTCGCCCTACAGCGCAACGTGTATCTCAATCAGCTCCGCCGGCAGACCCGGCGGCCGGCCGAGGTGCCCATGGATCAGGTGTTTGCCGAAAGCGGCCAGGGCGAGGCGCAAACCGGCCAGATCATGGCGCGCGAGGTATTGGTGGCGCTCGATGCGCTGGAGCCGGATCAACGCGAGGTCCTGGTCTTGGTCGCCGTTGAAGGCCTGCTTTACCGGGAGGTGGCCACGGTCCTCGGCCTGCCCGCGGGGACCGTCATGTCGCGCCTGTCGCGCGGCCGCGCGCAGTTGCGCAAGGCTCTGGCCGGCGACTCGCCGCCGGCCACGTCGACCTTGTGGAGGGTCAAATGAACGGCCAGCGCCCGCCGAGCGAGCAGGATCTGCAGGCCTATGTGGACGGCTGGCTGGCGCCGACCCGCCAGGCGGCCGTCGAGGCGTATCTGGCCGAACATCCCGAAGAAGCCGCCCGCATTCAGGACTACCGGATGCAAAGCGCTGCCGTGCGCACGGCCATGCGCGGAGCCGAATCGGCGGCCGTGCCCGAGCGCTTGCTGCGCGCCACGCACAGCGGTGCGGCAACCGGCCGGGCGACGTGGCTGACCCGTGCCGCGGCGGCGGTGCTGCTGCTCGCGGTCGGATTTGGCGGTGGCTGGTCGTTGAACGAGATATTGAACGAGTTCGGGGGAGAGCGGGTCGCGGGTCAGGCCGCCGAAGGCGACTTGCCACGCCTGGCGGCGGCGGCACACCGGGTTTACAGCGCCGAGGTCCGCCATGCCGTCGAGGTCCGCGCCGAGGAGGCGCATTTGCTCGGCTGGCTGTCGAAGCGGCTGGGCCAGACATTGATCGCACCCAATTTGGATCCCTATGGCTACCGCCTCATGGGCGGGCGGTTGCTGCCGGCGGCCAGCGGCGCGGCCGCGCAGCTCATGTACGAAGATGGCACCGGCCGCCGCCTCACCATCTATGTGCAAGACGATCCGGAGGGCACGGAAACCGCCTTCCGGTTCGCCGAGGAAGGCGGCTTGGGGGCGTTCTATTGGCGTGACAACGACATGGGCTACGCCCTGGTGGGCCCGCTGCAGCGGGCTGAGCTGCTCGACATCGCCGAAGCTGTCTACCGGCAAAGTGAAAAATAGCCGGCCCGGTTGTCCCTTGCCGTCCCTCAGGCCGTGCGTTATGTCAGCGGGCCAATCGGTTAGCGGCGGGGTTCCGAGACAACGCGGCGGCTTACGGTCGCACGGGATGGGGTTGAACGGCTGCGCGTGCGCCGCGGCGGCCGCCTAGAATCAATAAGGTCAACGACGGACGATGGCCAAATTCAAAACCTTGGATGATCTGGACGTGACCGGCCGGCGGGTGCTGGTGCGGGTCGACTATAACGTGCCGATGCGCGACGGCCGGGTCACCGATGCCACGCGCATCGAGCGCAGCCTGCCGACCATTCGGGATCTGACCGGGCGCGGCGCCCGGGTGATTCTGCTCTCCCATTTCGGCCGGCCGAAAGGCAAGAGGGTGGCGGAGATGTCCCTGCGCCCGGCCGCCGCTTCCTTGCAGGCGGTCCTCGAAGGCGGTGCCGTGTTCTTTGCCGACGACTGTATCGGCGCGGTGGCCGAAACAGCGGTGGCGGCGTTGCCGCAAGGCGGCGTGCTGTTGCTCGAAAACCTGCGCTTTCATGGCGGCGAAGAGGCCAACGATGCGGATTTTGCCGCCGCACTGGCCCGGCTGGGCGATCTCTATGTGGACGATGCCTTCTCGGCGGCGCACCGGGCGCACGCCTCGGTCGAGGCCCTGGCCCGCCGGCTGCCGGCGGCGGCCGGGCGCCTGATGCAGGCGGAGCTGGAACATCTTACCGCGGCCCTGGACTCGCCGCGCCATCCGGTGGCAGCCGTGGTCGGCGGCGCCAAGGTCTCCTCGAAGCTGGATCTGCTCGGCAACCTGGTGCGCAAGGTCGATCTGCTGATCATCGGCGGCGGCATGGCCAATACGTTCCTGCACGCCCAGGGCACGGAGATTGGCCGGTCATTGTGCGAGCACGACTTGGCGCCGACGGCGCGGGCCATCCTCAAGACCGCCGCGGATGCCGGTTGCGAGATTTACCTGCCCCGCGACGCGGTGGTGGCGGAGGCCTTGCAAGTGGGCGCCGCCACGAAAACCGTTTCCATCGGTGATGTGCCTTCGGTCCAGATGATTCTGGATATCGGCCCGGCGACGGCCAAGGACATCGCCGGCCGCTTGGCCGAGTGCCGCACCTTGGTGTGGAACGGACCGCTCGGCTGCTTCGAAGTGCCGCCCTTCGATGCGGGTACCAACGCGGTGGCCCAGGAGGCGGCGCGCCTGACCCGTACCGGTGGACTGCTCAGCGTGGCCGGCGGCGGCGATACGGTGGCGGCGTTGTCCCATGCCGGGGCGATCAACGACTTCTCCTACGTGTCGGCCGCCGGCGGGGCGTTTCTGGAGTGGCTTGAGGGCAAGACCTTGCCGGGGATCGCCGCTCTCGAAGCATCGGCTGCCCTTTAGAGCCACACCGTGCGCGCGTAGGTGGCCAGGACCAGTCCGCCCGCGCCGACGCCGACCCCTAGCAGCATGCTGCGGCGGCTGGCCATGAACACGGCGAAGGCGAGACTGGCCATGCCGACCCGGTCGGTCATCGGCGTCTGCGCCAGCGGTCCGGTCGGCAGAACGATCATGCGCACCACCAGCGCCGCCAAAAGCGCATAGGCAACGCACGCCACCCACTGGAACACCGCGCCTTCCGGGTCGATGCGGCCGGAGAGCGCCACCCCCAAGGCCCGCCAGACATAGGTCGCGGCGGCACCGGCCAGGATGATCAGCACCGGCCACCACGGTCCGGCCCCGGACCACGTCGCGCTAGACACCGGCGGGACTCCGCCGGCCGATCAGAAATCCCAAGGTGCCGGCGATCACCCCGGCCAGCAGCAGACTCCAATCGGGCACGAGCAGATACAGCACCGGTCCGCCGATGGCGCCAAAGACCGCCGCCAGGACGCGGGTGCGGTCGCGTACATCGGCGCTGATCACCAGCATGAAGTAGATCGGATTGATGAACACCAGGCCCAGGGTCACATAGGCGGGCACCGAGCCGGCCAAGGCGAAGCCAATCCAGGTGGCCAGCAGGCTGATCATCCACAGCATGCCGGCGAACCCGGCGTAGTAGGGCAGGCGGTGGTGCGCGACCATGGCCGGGCAATCGCGCATGGCGGCGACCCATCCGGTCACGGCGATGAAATGGCTGATTGCGTAGTACCGCCACCGCGGCATGCCCGGCGTCCGCAACAGCGGGATCAAGGTTACCGTCATGGGCAACAGACGGGCGTTGGTCAGCCCGACGGCCACCGCGATCACCAGGACCGAGGCGCCGACCGCATACAGCTCCACAAGGGCGATCTGTCCGGGCAGGGCCCAGCCGGTGGCGGTCGAGAGCAAGGCGTGCCACAGGCTCAAGCCGACCTGATGCACCAGGGCACCGAAGCCGACAAAGCTGCCGCCCAGCACGATCGACGGAACGCCAAAGGCGCGCCAGGCGCCGGCCGCCATGGCTTGGCCGGCCGAGCCATAGTCATGCAAAGGTCTTTGAGTGGACATCCCGCCCCCGAAGCGAAAAAGGCTATCCGCCGGAGCGTGGCGACGAAAGGAGTTTCTTAAGCGGGCAGGCTCCGCTCGCCGGGCAGGCGGATGGTCACGCGGGTACCCACATCGGGCTCGCTGGTCAGCTCGAATGCGCCGCCGTGCAGCTCGGTCAGGGATTTGGCCAAGGGCAAGCCCAGCCCGGTGCCCTCGAAGCGTCGGCTCATGCGCGCATCGACCTGCCCGAAGGGCGCCAGGGCACGGGCGATATCCTTGGCGGCGATGCCGATACCGGTATCGCTTACCTCGAGAATGAAGGCATCATCCTCGCCAATGCGGGCGAACACGTCGACGCGGCCGCCGGGCAAGGTGAACTTCACCGCATTGGAAACCAGATTGATCAGAATCTGTTTCAGCTTCGTCTTGTCGGCGCGCAGGCGCGGCAAATTCGGCGCGGCATGGACGGTGACGGTCACCCCGGCGCGCTCCGCCCGCGGGGCCATCAACCGGGCCACCGATTGGGCCAGCGCTTCTGCATCGATCGCCTCCTCGCTCAACGTCATCTGTCCGGATTCGATCTTGGCCGAATCCAGAATGTCGTTGATGAGAACCAGCAAGTGCCGGGCGCTGTCGGTGATGTCCTTGCAATAGCCCTTGTATTGCTCATTGTCGAGCGGGCCGAGAATCTCGTTCGCCATGACCTCGGAAAAGCCGATGATGGCGTTGAGCGGCGTGCGCAGCTCGTGACTCATGTTGGCGAGAAATTCGCCCTTGGTCCGATTGGCCAGCTCCGCCGCTTCCTTGGTGCGCACCAGGGCCTCTTCGCGCCAACGCAACTCGGTGATGTCATTGGCCGTGCCCCGGTAGCCGAGGAAACGGCCGCTGACCGGACAATAGATCGGCAGGCCGCTGAGCAGGAAATGACGCGGGTTCCCTTGCCGGTCCGGGATCACCACCTCGATATCGCGAAACGGCACCCGGCCCTCTTCCGTCGCCAGGGCCTCCAGGTCCGCATGGGGGCGCGCCGGCAATTGCGTCAGCCGGCGGCCGGTCAGCTCAACCTGATGAAATCCGAGAGCTCCGTTAACCCGCGGCGAAACGAAGGTCAGCACCAGATTGCGGTCGGTTTCCCACACCCAGTCCGAAACAAGTCGGGTGACATCCTCCAGGCGTTCGATGGCCATGGTCAGGGCATCACCGGCCGCGGCGTGGCCGCTGACCGGCACGTAGACCGTGGCGATCACCGGGGCCCGGCCATCTTCGCCCAGCAACGCCTTGCGGCGGATTCGATAGTATTCGATCCGGTCGTCGATTGTGATGGCACAGGCCTCGTCGGCGCCAGCGTCGTGATCCGACGGCGATGCCGTCTCGCCGGTGCCGCGAGTTGGCTGTTGGAACGGCCAGGAGGGTTGCGTGCTGTCGCCGTCGGCACTGGTGGCCAAGGCGGCGGCGATCCGTTCGTAGGGTTTATTGGCAAACAGGCGCCGTCCGCTTGCATCATTGACGCAGACCGCCGGTCCTTCCTCGAGCAAGGCCATGGCCAGCGGACCAAACAGGCGTTCGGCGCCGTCCGAATGAGCCGTTGCTGGTGGCCGTGCCTGAGCCGAGGCTGTGCGATCGCCGCGCTTCGAATTCATGGCCAGGCCGTCAGGTATCGGTAGCCGGTTTTGCTTCGTCGGCGATCTGCTCGACCGCATCCAGGAAGTCGGCATCGCGCGACCACATCTTGATCACCTCTTTGGCGTCCTGCGGTTTGGCGCGGTCATAGAGCTGAAGGGCGCGCGCCAGATCGCGGGGATTGACGACCGTTTGCCCGGGCGACCGCTTGCGGCTGAGTAGGAAGATGGTGGCGAAGGTGGACTTGGGAATATCCAGCGCCCGGCAGGCGAGGGCCAGGCCATCGCCGCCGGAATCGTAGAGGACCCGCTGCAAACGCGGCGCCGGTAAGCCGCTCAGTGCGCCGAACATGGCCTCGAACAAGGCGATCTCGCCTTGGCGCAGGACCTGGATCAAAAAATCCGGTGTGATTTGCTTTTTCTTCGCCAGTTTGTTGGCCAGTGCGGTCGCGGACTGGGTGGCCGACACGGGTGCGGGATGCTGCTCCGGGTTTTGCGAAATGGCTTCGGCCACGCCTTCGAGATGATCGTCAAGCTGGCCGGGATGAACCTCGAAGTGTTCGAGGATATGCTGGCGCAGCGCCGCCGAGACCCAAAGATACATGCGCTTGGCCAACTCCGGATTGAGATCGTGCCGATTGATCAGCGGCTCCTGATAGCTGTCCACGCGCTGCGATTCTTCGGCCAGGTACTCCATGGTCGCCTCGGAAATGTGGGCGTCCTGATTCTCCAACAGGGTCTTGATCACATCCACATTGCCCGTCTCGACCAAGGCATCGGAGACGTACTCGCTGACCGACCGGCGCATGGCGATGGCCAGCTGGTGCTGATGGGTGCGGTGGCGGATGATCTGGATCAGCTCGATATCGCGCAGCACCTGGCTATCCGTGAGAATCGGCTGGGCCACCTCGATCTCGTCGTTGGCCAGGGCCAGGATCAGATCGTGCGGCGGGTTGCCGGCCTTCGCCAGGCGCTCGCTCAAATCGCGGCGCACCGCCATTTCGCAATCGCGGATCAATTTGCGCAGGATGTCGGCCATCAGCGCGCGCTCGCGGTCGGACAGGGTGGTCCCGCCCTCCGAGAAGAGATCGCCGATGGAATGGGTCAGGGCACGCCGCCCTTCGACCGATCGGTCCAACGCCAGGTCGAGCAAAAAGTGCAGTTCTCGGCCTGAGGCGCTCACGGATGAGTTCCCTGCATTCTGTCCCCTCGGTGAACAGCGGGGGGTGGAGCCCATTTTTGGCTGCCGGTTTGTACCCAGTCCCCGCGCGACACCGAGCCTCAACTTTGCCGCAAAATGGTTAACAAATTCAGTATCTCTTAATAGATTTACAAATGACGCCGAAGTGCGTGTAAGCGTGCGCGATTTTGCCCGTAGGGTTGATGCCGGAATGCGCCCCAGGGCCGCGGTTCGGGGTTTGAATCGTTAACGGCGGCGGACATTTTTTAGTCCGCCTTTACGGGGACTTTACCGCAAATGCCGTAGACTCGGTCCGATGCAAATCCCCCATACGCCGCTGAAGTTCATTGCCGGGATCCTGACCCAACCCCAGGCCGGCAGCCGATCACACATCGACCCCGCGCTCCCCGCCAAGACCGATGGCCAGCCGCGGCCGTCGAACCGCCAGACCATCGCCGCCGGCTTGGCGGCCCTGGGCACGGCCGAAGCCTTGGACCAAGCGGTGCGGGCCCTGCGCGCCGAAGGCCGCCTGCCCCGGCGCGGCAGCCTGCTGGATATCAGCGCCTAACCCATTGCCTGCCTTGCCGGTGCGTCGGCCTTGCGCCAGAGTAGGCGGCCATGAGCACGCCCGGCGCCAAACCGCCCGCGGTCCCGGCCAGCCACCGGTTTGTCCGCGAGATCCCCGAGGGTGACGACCGGCCCCGGCTGATCTGCGGCGATTGCGGCTTCGTTCAGTACGAAAATCCGATGGTGGTGGTCGGCTCGGTGGCCACCTGGCAGGAGCGCATCCTATTGTGCCGCCGGGCCATCCCGCCGCGCAAAGGGCTGTGGACCTTGCCCGCCGGCTATCTCGAGCTGCACGAAAGTGCCGCCGACGGGGCCATGCGCGAGGCCTGGGAGGAGGCCCGGGCGCGGCTGCGGATCGACCAACTTCTGGCGGTCTATTCGATCCCGCGCCTCAGCCAGATACAGCTCATCTACCGCGCCGACCTGCTCTCTGCCGACGTGGCGGCGGGGCCCGAGACCGCCGAGCTGGCGCTGTTCGCCTGGGACGACATCCCGTGGAACGAGATTGCCTTTCCTTCGGTGCACTGGGCGCTCGGTCATTATCGGGAGGTGCGCGGCCAGGCGACCTTCGCGCCGCGCACCAATCCGCCCGGCGAAGCTGGCGATATGCCGGACGATATTAGCCGCCGAGATTGAGCAGCACGGCGCCGCCGGCGACCACGGAGGCGGCGGCAATGCGAAACGGACCGAACGGCTCCTTCAGGATCAGAGCACCGATCACGGCGCCGAAGATGACGCTGGTCTCGCGCACCGCCACCACGTGGGCCATGGGCGCAATGCCCATGGCCCAGATGGTGATGCCGTAGGAGAGGGTGGCGATGAGGCCGCCGAACGCACCGAGGCGAAGTTGCGGCGCGAAGCTTTCGCGAATCCGGCCGCGCCGCAGCCACAGGGTGACGGCCAACACCGGAAAGGCATCGAGCAGCATCAGCCAACATATATAGCTCAGCGCATTGCCGGACCGGCGCACGCCCATGCCGTCGGCCAGCAAATAGAGGGCGATGGTCAGCGCCGTGAGCAGGGCATAGCCGATGGCCTTCAACTCGCCGGGTCCGAGGGTGCCGCGCCGGCGCCAGGCCAGGCTCATGATGCCGCCGGAGACGACCGCCACGCCAAGCATCTCGATGGTATTCAGTGCCTCGGCGGCGAAGATCCAGGCGCCGATGGCCACCAAGGCCGGCGCGCAACCGCGCGAAATCGGATAGACTTGACTCAGATCGCCATGCCGGTAGGCGCCGAGCAGGACGAGGTAGTAGGCCAGATGAATCACCATAGAGGCGACGATGAAGGGCCACGCGGCCGGCAGCATGGGTGGTAGAAAGACGAGGGCAATGGCGCAGGGAACGGCGGGGATCGCCATGATCACCGTGGTCATGACCAGACGGTCGCGGCCGGATTTGACGAACGCGTTCCACGTGGCGTGCATCAACGCCGCCACCAGGACCAGAAGAAGGACACTCGGATCGAGGCTCATCGTCCGCTCCCGCGGCTCGGCGGCGGGCGGGGGACTGCGCCGGCGCATGTCATCGAATTGTAACGATCGGGATTAGAACCTCTCGCCGGGCCGGCGTCCAGTCCGGGTTGCAAGCGCGGAGAACAGTGGAGATGAGCAAAAAAGGCAGGCACGCCAACGAGGCGCCGATCCGCTACCCGGCCGAGACGGCTGGCCTGAATGCCTTCGATCTGGACCGCAATCTGCGCCGCCTGCTGGCCCGGCGGGCGTCGCAGGTCTTGGCGCGGCACGAGGAACGGCTGTCGGATTTCGGCGCCTGGGTCGGCGACGCGTTGGAGGCGCAGGCCGTCTATTCCGACCGCATCGCGCCGCCGCGCCTGGAGACCCATGGCCGGGACGGCGCGCCGCTGGGCCGGGTGATCTACAATCCGGCTTACGAAACATGTCATCGGGAGGCCTACCGGCGCGGCGCGATCGGCCTGGCGTTCGGCAAGGATGCGGCGCCGCACCTGCTCTCCTTCACCATGGGGTATCTGCTGTCCACCGCCGATATCTCGATCCATTGTCCGGTCACCATGACCGGGGCGCTGGCCTATGTGCTCTCGCGGGTGGCGCCGCCGGCGGTGCGCAAGACCTACCTGCCGGAGCTGATCCGCATGGATGGGGCAGCCCTTTCCGGCGGCACCTGGGCCACCGAGGTGCACGGCGGCTCGGACGTGGGCGCCACCGCGACCGAGGCGGTGGCGGACGGCACCGCCTGGCGCCTGACCGGCCTCAAATGGTTCGCCAGCAACGCCGGCTGCGGCCTGGCCTTCGCCACCGCCCGGCCGCGGGGTGCCGCGGCCGGCGGCAAGGGCTTGGGGTGCTATCTGGTTCCCGCGACTCTTGCCGATGGCACGCCGAATGCCCTGTGGATCCGCCGGTTGAAGGACAAGCTGGGCACCCGCGGACTGGCCACCGCCGAGGTGGAATTGCACGGCGCCTGGGCCCAGCAGGTGGCGCCGCCGCCGGAGGGCCTGAAGGCGATGATGGAGGCCCTGGAATACAGCCGCATCCACAACGCGGTGGCCGCCTGCGCCGTGCAGCGCCGCGCCTTTCTCGAAGCCGTGTGCTGGGCCAGTCACCGGCAGGCCTTCGGCGCGGTCATCGGCGGCACGCCCATGGTGCGCGATACGCTGCTCGATCTGGTGGCCGAGTTGGAAGCCAATACCGGTCTCGCCTTCGAGGCGGCGGCGGCCTTCGACGGCGCCTTGGCCGACGAGGCGGAACGGCCCTGGCTGCGCACGGTCACGGCCCTGGCCAAGTTCCGCACCGCCGAGTACGGGGTGCGCGCCGCCACCCGCGCCGTCGAGCTGGTGGGCGGCAACGGCTATACGGAGGACTGGCCGACGGCGCGGCTGTACCGCGACGCCCTGGTGCTCTCGGTCTGGGAAGGGCCGGTCAACATCCAGGCCCTGGAACTGTTGCGCATGGTCATCGGCAAGACACGCGGCGATACCCTGTTCCTGGCGCGGGTCGACGGCATTCTCGCTAACCTTCCGGAGCGCTTGGCGGCCCGGGCGGTGCCGGTGTTCACGGCGCGCGATCGCTGCGCCGCCGCGCTCGCCTACCTTCGCCAACAGCCGGACGATGGGCCGCGCCACGCCAAGCATCTGCTCGAAGCGATGGCCGATTGTCTGGGGGCGGCGCTGCTGTTGGAGGAAGCGGCCGCGGACCTGGCGCACGGCGATGCACGCAAGGCGCTGGTGGCGGAGAGATTTATCGCATTGCGGTTCGGCGGATCGCCCACCATCGGTCCGGCGCGCGATCCGGCCCATGCGGCCTTCGAGCACATCGTCGGTTACGGCACGATTGCCGCCTAGGGTGTGGTCCCGATGCCGATGTCAGGCGCCAGGTGATTCGCGCAGGTCGCTGTCCGTCGGGTAGGGATCCCAGACGCGGCGCATTCTTTCCCACCAGCTCACCCGATAGGGCATCAGGGGCAGCAGGCTGCCCGGATTGACGGCCTGGTGAATGCCGATTCCCTGATAGGCGCAGTTGACCTCGACAACGACCGGCTCATTCTTCTCCGAAAGGGCCACATCCCAGGAGAGGACGCCCAAATTCCGCAAGCCTGCGTGGGCCTTGAGGCACATATCGACCATCTTCTGATAATGGGGGATCTGCAGTCCGGCAAACGCCAAGCCGGAATCGGGAAGTTTGCCGTGTGCGCGAAACTCGCTGTCCAACGCCCGGTCCCTGAGGCGCCCGTGCTCGTCCACGCCAATGAAAACCCCGCCGCCGGAGCTGACATTGTCGGTCACACGGCCCGGCCGGCCGACCCGCAGCACGGCCGAGAGCAGGCGCGGCCGATTGTCGACCTTGAGCGTCATGAAGCGAATCGTGTTCAGAGACGTTGAATTGAGACCGCGGAAAAAGTCGTGGCCGCGGAAGACCTCTTGAACGATGTAGAGATTCGATTGGTTGGCCAGGTCCTTCAATCGATTGGGCACGTCGCGGCCGGTCATGATCGCAACCGCCCGTCCGGAACCGGAATCCAGTCCGGCGGGTTTGGCGAGATACTCACGGTCCGGATCGATCGACAGAATTTTGAGATAATCCGCCCTGGGCGGAACCTCGGTCACGCCGTCGCTGGCGTACAGCCGCCCTTTGCGGATGAAGGCAATGGTCGGCAGGTGGGGAAAATCCAGCCCCAGGGCTCGGTAGTTTTTTTGGCTGCCGATCTTATCGGCATGCAAAATGTGGTTCAGGGAATACTCGATGTAGCAATGGTATTCGAGCTCCGACAATGTCTCGACGCGCGCACCGACCGCGGGCGCGTAGATCTCGCTCCAAGCAGCGCCGAATTCCTTCTTGTCGAGAAGCGCCTTCACCCGGTCGTAGTCAACGTCGCTGTTGACCCGCGCGAACTCCAAGGCATAGCGCTTGTAGCGCGGATAGAGAATGATTCCGGAGGTCACGATGGCCAGCTTCAGGCGCCGGGGCAGGACATCGTTGACCAGCCAGCGGCGCACCCACTTGGCATCGGTCATTCGCGACAGGCTGAAATTCGACATGGTGTTTGGCGCCTTGTTCTAGTGGTCCCAACGCGTTCCGTTGCCAAATAAAGAATTAAAATTTTTGACTGATATCTTAAGGTTAATGGCCGCCGCTATTTTCATAATGTTATAGCACGTTTATCTGCCAAAGGTGAAGCTGGAACGTTCTCTGTATTGCTCAAAATTACTACTCGGATTAACTATTAATTCTTGTTGGGAATCCTTCGTGTGTACGCGGCGCCGGTCAAGCGCGCCCCGGACGAAAGAGGCGCGGCGATGTCTCGCGGAACGCTGATAAACCCGGTCTAACGGTCGAGGCCGAGCAGCGAGCGGGCGAAATCGCCGGCATCGAAGGGGTGCAGGTCGTCGGCGCTCTCGCCCACGCCGATGGCATGGACCGGCAGGCCGAATCGCTCCGCCAGGGCGACCAGCACGCCGCCGCGCGCCGAACCGTCCAGCTTGGTGACCACCAGGCCGGTCACCGCGACAAGCGATTTGAAGGTTTCCACCTGGGCGTGGGCGTTCTGGCCCGTGGTCGCATCGAGAACCAGCAGCACATCGTGCGGCGCCTCCGGGTCGAGCTTGCGCAGGACCCGGATGATCTTCTGCAGCTCGGCCATCAGATCGGCCTTGTTGTGCAAGCGCCCGGCCGTATCGATCAACAGCAGATCGCTGCCCTGGCGGCGCGCCGTCTCCAACGCCTCATAGGCCAGGCCGGCGGCATCGGCACCGGCGGTCTTGGCGATCACCGGGCAATCGGCGCGCTGACCCCACGCCTGCAACTGTTCGATAGCGGCGGCGCGGAAGGTATCGCCGGCGGCCAGCATGACGGCGTGGCCCTGGCCGCGGTACATCTTGGCCAGCTTGCCGATGGTGGTGGTCTTGCCGCTGCCGTTCACGCCGACCACCAGGACCACCCGGGGCTTGAGCGGCGGATCGAGCGCGAGCGGTTTGGCCACGGGCGCCAGAATGGCGGCGATATCATTCGCCAAGGCCCGGCGCACTTCGGCCGGATCGATGTCCTTGTCGAAGCGGGTCTTGCCCAGATGGGCGGCCAGCTTGGCCGCCGTGGCCACCCCCAGATCGGCGCCGATCAGCAGCTCCTCCAAGTCTTCCAGAGCGCGCGCATCCAAACGCCGCTTGACCAGGATGGTGGTCAGTCCATCGCTCAACTTGTTGGTGGAGCGGGCCAGGCCGGCCTTCAGGCGGCCGAGCCAGCCGGTGGGTTTCTCCGCGCCCTCGGCCACTAGATGGGGGATCCGATCAGGCGGCCTTCGTCCACGCCGGTGATGCGGGTGGTGATGATCTCGCCCGGCACGCCGGCGGACCCGGCGACCGGGGCAAAATGCTCGCAATGGCCGATATCGGGGGTTTCCACCAGCACCCGGGCCGTGCCGCCCACCCGGTTGTGCAGATACCGGTCCAGGGCGGCCGCGCCCAGGGCGCGCAGGCGCTGGGCCCGTGCCTTGCGGGTCGCCACCGGAACCTGGTTGGGGATGCGCGCCGCCGGGGTGCCGCGCCGCTGGGAATAGGGAAAGACGTGCAGATAGGTCAGGCCGCAATCGGCGATCAGGGCGGCGGTGTTCTCGAACATCGCCGCATCTTCAGTCGGAAAGCCGGCGATCAGATCGGCGCCCAGGACCACGTCCGGCCGCAGGCGCCGAAACGTCTCGCAGACGCGCAGCGCATCGGCGCGGGAATGGCGCCGCTTCATGCGCTTGAGAATCAGATCATCGCCCGCCTGCAGCGACAGGTGCATGTGCGGCATCAAACGCGGCTCATCGGCAATGCAACGCAGCAGGTCGTCGTCGATGGCCGCCGGATCGAGGGACGAAAGACGCAGGCGCGGCAGTTCCGGCACCGTGCGCAACAGGCGCCGCACCATCTGGCCCAGGCGCGGCCGGCCCGGCAGATCGCCGCCGTAGGAGGCGATGTCGACGCCGGTCAGCACCACCTCGGAGCTGCCGCCGGCCACCAGGGCGCGCACCTGGGCGACGATACCGCCCATGGGCACCGAGCGGTTGTTGCCCCGGCCATAGGGTATGACACAAAAGGTGCAGCGATGATCGCAGCCTTGCTGGATTTCGACAAAGGCGCGGGTGCGCCCGGCAAAACCGGACAAGAGATGCGCCGCCGTATCGCGCACGGTCATGATGTCGGCCACCCGCACCCGCGGGTGCGGATCGGGCGCGAAGCTTTCGGCGCGCATCTTCTCGGCGTTGCCAAGAACCTCATCCACCTCCGGCATGGCGGCGTAGAGCGCCGGGTCGATCTGCGCCGCGCAGCCGGTGACGATCAGGCGCGCCGCCGGATGTTCGCGCCGGGCGCGGCGGATGGCCTGGCGGGCCTGCCGCTCCGCCTCGGCGGTGACCGCGCAGGTATTGACGATGATCGTATCGCGCAAGCCTGCGGCCTGGGCATGGGTGCGCATCACCTCCGACTCGTAGGTATTCAGCCGGCAGCCGAAGGTGATGATTTGAGTCTCCGTGTGCGGGGCCTCTGCTTGAATGACCGCGTTCACTCGCGGGCCTCCAGATCGACGATGCCGGTGAACGCCGTGGCCACCGGCCCGGTCATCAGCACGTGCCCGTCCGCCTCGCGCCAGGTGATCTCGATCGGCCCGCCGTCCAGATCCAAGGCCACCGTCCGCCCGGTCAGGCCGCGGCGGATGGCGGCCACGGCGGCGGCGCAGGCACCGCTGCCGCAGGCCATGGTCAGGCCCGCGCCGCGTTCCCACACCCGCAGGCGCAAATGATCGCGGCCGATCACCTGAACGATGCCGATGTTGGCGCGCTCGGGGAAGATCGGATCGTGCTCAAGCTTCGGCCCCAGGGTTTCAATGTCGATGGCCGCCACATCGGGCACGAAAAAGACCGCGTGCGGGTTGCCCATGTTGACCGCCACCGGGTCCGTCAGCGGCCCCAGGGACAGCGGCACATGCAGGGTGTCACAGGCCCGCGCCAGGGGAATCTCCTGCCACTCGGTCTGGGCCGGGCCCATGTCGACGGTGACCCGCTTGCCCGAGGCGCGGGTGCCGGAGAGCAGACCGGCAACCGTTTCCAGGGCGATCTCGTGGCTGCCGCTTTCATCCATCAGCAGGGCGGCGGCACAGCGGGTGCCGTTGCCGCAGGCTTGCGCCTCGCTGCCGTCGGCATTGTAGAAGCGTAAGGATACATCCGCCCGGCCATTTTCCGGCGGCCCGATCACCACCACCTGATCGCAGCCGATGCCCCGCCTGCGGTCGGCGATCCAGCGGGCGGCATCGGGGCTCAGCGGCCAGGGCGCGGCGCGGCCATCGAGAATGACCACGTCGTTACCCAGGCCGTGCATCTTGACGAAAGGGCGAGCGCTCATGCTCCGGGTTATAGGGCGCCGGAGGCAGGCAAGTCCATGGGGCGCAGCGATGCGGCCTTGCCGCGATGCGGCGCGATCCGCGCCCGGCCCCGGCCGAGGGTCGGGCGAACCGGGCGGATGGCGCTAGGTCTTCGGCGGCGGCAGACGCGCCAGATAAGCTCCGCCCCAGAGCGCCAGCGCAAGTATGGCGACGGCGGCGGCGAGGAGGGGTCCGCGCGCCAGCCGAGTGCGCACGCCGGCCCGCGTTGCCGGATTCGCCCGCCGCCAATGGTGGTGGCCGGACGTCAGCAAGAACCCGGCCAGCACCCAGTGAAAGACCGTGGGGATGGAGCCGCCGACCCAGCGCTCGCCAGGGTAGAGGCTCATGCGCACGCCGTAGCGCACGAGCATGGCGAGAAGGTAGGGCACGGCAAAGGCCAACATGGCGGCCCCGAGCCAGGCGCGCGGCTCGGAGAACACACCGCGGCCGCGGCCAACGTCCAGGCTAATCCGGGCGAAGAGCACGACGATGACGATCTGGCTGAGCAGCAGCCAGGGATAGGGCAACAGCCCAGATTGCCAAGTGGCCATGGGCGGCAGCCAGGGCACATCGAAAAATACGACCAGCGCCTGGCCGGCGACGCGCAGGCAGAAGAGGACGAGAAAGAACCACAGCAGCGCGGCGACACCGCGCGCCGCTACGCGCTGTGTGCCGCGGGCGCTCAAAGCCGGACGGCGAACATGGTTTTGTAATGGCGGTACCATTCGCTTTGGAACCGCTCGGTCGGGTCGTGTCGGCGTTTGAGCTGCAGGAATTCGGGAAATTGCGGATAGCAGGCCAGGACCTGTTCGCGCGTCGCCCAACGATGGTAGGTGGGAAAGTAGCTGCCGCCGTGGGCGATGCCGCGGTCGATGAGGCGGCGGAAATCCGCTGCTGCCTTGGCCAGACCCGCGGGCGTATGCGCCACATGCAGATTGAAGATGATGCAGGCGTAAGGCTGCTTCGCCCAGGCCAGGAACGTCTCGTCGTCCCGCTCGATCAGGCGGATGGTGCCATAGATGAACTCGACCCGATGGGCGAGGAAGTCGGCGCGCACCTGCTCCATGAAAGTGCCCAGCGCCGGGCGCGGCACATAGATCTCGGTAATCATCTCGCTGCCGGGAGCGGCGGCGCCCAGGCGCTGGTCGAGCACCCGGTGATAGTCGTCCAGATAGACGCTGAGCTGGTGCGTATCGGACCAATAGACCTGCCCCGATGTCCGCGCGTAGTAACCGGTGTAAGTGGCGAAGGCCTTGGCCCGGTCGGCATGGCTGAGATAGAGCAGGCTCATCCAGTCCGCCTCGGACAACTCGGCCTGCGCCTCCGGTATGGGTGTATCCAAATCCACCGGTTCGTAGCAGGAGAAGACACCCTGGCGGAGAAATCCATCGGCGCCGTTGTCGGTGGAAAACTGGAAATCGCCGTAGAGAAACCCGGCGGCGTCGCGTGCGTCGAAGGCATCCATGAGCCCGTCGATCGCGCGAATCTCCACCACCCGGCGGACCTTGACCCGCCGGCGCAGGCGCAGCGTGACCGTGGCGATGACGCCGAACAGGCCGTAGCCGCCTATGGCCAAGCGAAACAGTGCCTGATTCTCGGTGCGGCTGCAGGTGCGCACCTCGCCGTTCGCATCCACCAGAACAAAGGACTCGACGTCCTGGACGATCGGCCGCAGACGCAGGCCGCGGCCATGCGCGTTGGCGGACAGGGCACCGCCAATGGACAGGCGGTCGGCACCGGTTTGCTTCTGCACGATGCCCCAGCGCCCACCGGGTGCGTCCGTCACGCTCTGCAGGTGGGCGATCAGCTCCGGCCATTGGATGCCGGCCTCCACCTCGATTAGCCCCCGATTCGCATCGAAGCTCAGCACCCGGCCCAGCGAGGCCGTGTCGAGCAAATAGGTCTCGCTGCCGAATTGCTGGCCGCCCATGGCGTGCCGGCCGCCGGCGATGCTGATGGCCTTGCCCTCGGCGCCGGCGGCGGCGACGGCGGCGCGCAGCTCGCCCATCGATGCCGGATGGACTATTCGCGCCACATGGGTCCGGTTGAGCTTGGAATGGATGTCGTTGACCCAACCGCCGGCATGGGTCGTAGCACCGGCCGTTCGCGCAAACGGCCACGGCGCCAAGGCCGCCACGGCGGCGGCGAGGCGGCTTAGGACGACGCGGCGCGTGATCATGCGGTGCTCCCAACCCGAAGTGGCGGTCGCGCGATCAACCAGCGCGCGCCCAGATAAATCAAGACTAGGGCCACGGCGAGAATGAGATGATAGAGAGCATTGTAGCTCAAATACGTCGGGTGCAAGGCGATTTTGAGCTGCTGTACCGCGCCGGCGCCGATGGAGAGGAGCAGCCCAAGAGCCGCCCAGGCCGGCGCCGCTGCGCGATGCCGCGCCGCGGCATGGCCAAAAACCAGCAACAGGAAGATGTTGACCGGAAGGTAAAAGAGGATTGCAAGGCGAAAGTCCTGGGGTCCAAACACAATGGCGGCGGCATAGGCGGCGTAAGCCGAGACGGCCATCCAAGGCACGACTCGCCCGCCCGCCTCGGCGAACGCGGCGCGCCAGGCGGCATGGAACCCGGCTGCCGCGGCGCCGCCGATGGCCAAGAGGGATGCCGGCCACAGGAGGCGATGGGCTTGGCCGGCCGCATCCAGGAAAAAGCCGTGCACCAAGCCCCCGGCCAAGGCGGCGACGGCCAACGCGGCGAAGAACACGGTGAACGCGGCGGCCATGACCCGGTCCCCACCGGGCTGACGGAGCAGCATCCAGGCGAGGACGGCGCATTCGATCGTCAGAGCGAAATCGGTTAGCGCGACGTCCGGTTCTGTCATACCCCTCACCACGGCGCGCTAGGACTCCGGCGCGGCGATCGATTGGAATGGTGTAAGCCCAAACGCAGGACCGGGTCTATAGGAATTTCCTGAAGAGCTTGGTCCGATCGAACAGCGCCTCGATGCGGCAAAGAAAGTTGTGGGCGGCGTGAGTTTGGCAGGACCGCCGTTCATCGGCAACCGACGTGGTGCCGGGAACCGTTGTGGCTCTCGCAGGCGAAAAAAACCCGGCGGGAACCTGGGTTCCCGCCGGGCATGGTCAACTAATGCTACGCCTTCAACTGGTCGCCGATGGGCAGATTGCGAATGCGCTTGCCAGTGGCGTTGAAGATGGCGTTGGTGAGCGCCGGCAGGAACGGCGGGACCGCCGGTTCGCCGACGCCGGTCGCGTGCACCGCGAAGGGATGCTTCACGATGTGCGTATGGACCGTCTCCGGGAAGTTGCTGGAGCGGACCATCTCATAGTCGTGGAAGTTGCTTTCCCGCACGGCACCGTTTTCGTAAGTGATGCCGCTGTACAGGGCCGCCGTCATGCCATAGACGCAGGCGCCCTGCATCTGCGAGCGGACCCGCTCCGGGTTGGCCACGAAGCCGCAGTCGATGGCCATGTGAACCTCCGGCACGCGCACCGTCCCGTCCGCATCGACCTTGGCGCGAACCACGGCCGCGATATAGCTCACGAAGCTCCGGTGCCCGGCGATGCCGAGGGCTTCGCCCGCCGGCAGCGTCTTGCCCCAACCGGCCTTCTCGGCCGCCAGTTCGATCACGTTGCGCAGACGCCCCGTATCGAATGGGAATTCCTCGTAGGGCTCGTCGTGGTTCCAGAACTTCTGCGGCAGTCCACCGGCCTGCCAGTCGAGCTTGCGCGGCGATCCGATCAACTCCAGAAGGAAGTCCTTCTGGTCCCGGCCCAGCTCCGCGGCCAGTTCTGCCGTGATCGACTGCACGGCAAAGGCGCGTGGAATGTTGGAGACCGAGCGGTACCAGCCCACGCGCGTGTGGGCGAACGCCTTGCACTGCTCGGCCCGGATGTTCGGGATGTCATAGGGCAGATCTTCCAGCCCCATGCCGATCTCGATCGGATGCTGCACGCCGTCGTCAGGTGCGAAGGTCGAGAGGAACGACGGCGCCGCACTGCGATGCCGCCACGCCACCGGCTTGTTGTTCGCATCCAGCCCGATGTCGATCTTCTCCACCGACGACGTGTGGTAGAAACTGTGCCGGATATCGTCTTCGCGGGTCCACTGGACGCGCACCGGGGCACCGACCTGTTGGGAGAGGTAGGCCGCCTCGATGGCGAAGTCGCACTTCGACTTGCGGCCGAAGCCGCCGCCCAGCAAGGTCACGTGGACCTTGACGTCTTCTTCCTTCATGCCGAGGAATTCGGCGATATCCAGACGCGCGCCATAGGGGCTTTGCAGACAGCCCCAAACCTCGCACTTGCCGTTGGCCACCGAGGCGAGGGCCGCCGGCGGCTCCATGGGCGAATGGGCGAGATGCGGCTGGTAGTATTCCCGGGTAAAGACCTTGGCGGCACTGGTCAGGGCCGCGTCGGCATCGCCCTGGCTGCGCACCGAAGCACCCGGCTGACTGACGGAAGCCCGCAACGCCTTCTCCTGGCCGATGGTGCTGAAGTCTCCATGCGGCCCGTCATCCCAGTCGATCACCAGGGCATCCCGGCCCTTGAGAGCCGCCCAGGTGTTCTTGGCGATCACGGCGATACCGCCCAGGGGTTTGAACTTGGAGCCGATCGGGCTGCCGGGAATGGTCACCACCCCCTCGACGCCGGGAACGGCCAGCGCCGCGGCGGCATCGTAGGATTTGACCGTGCCACCGACCACCGGCGGGCGGGCCACCACGGCGACCTTCATGCCGGGCAGTCTGATATCGGCACCGTACGGCGCCTTGCCGGTGGTGATGTCGTGCAGGTCGGTGATCTGCACGGCCCCCTTGCCGATGTAGCGGAACTCCTTCTCGTCCTTGAAGCGGAGGTTTTCCCGCGGCGGCGCCGGCAGGGCCATGGCCGCCTGGGCCAGATCGCCATAGCCGAGCCTGAGACCCAGGGTCTTGTGCACCACTTCGTGGCCGATGGCCTCGACGTTGCCCACATCCGTTTCCCACTTCTGGGCGGCGGCTTCCTCGAGCATGCGGCGCACGGAAGCGCCGATGTCGCGGGCCGGTTGGATATGATGACGCAGGCTGCGCGAGCCGTCCGTATCCTGGTTGCCGTATTTCTTTTCGTCGCCTTCGGCCTGGACGATCTTCACGCGGCTCCAGTCGGCTTCCATTTCGTCGGCGATCACCATGGGAATGCTGGTGCGCGAGCCGGTGCCCATCTCGGAGCGATGGGCGACGATGGTCACGGTGCCGTCCGGATCGATGGAGACGAAAATCTGCGGGTTGTTGACCACGCCGTTCGGCATGGTCTGCCCGCCGTGCGGGTACATGTCGTAAGCCTTGGCATCGCCGATCGACAGGACTTGCATGGCGACGACGAAGCCCGCCGTGCCTTTCAGGAAGGAGCGGCGGCTGACATTCTCGATGATCGACCGGCCGGCCGTTGGCAGCGGGGCAGTCGATTTATGCAGATTCAGATGCGCGAGCATGATCCTATGCCCCCCTTGATGTCTGGCGAACCGCGCCGACGATCCGCTGATAGCAGCCGCAGCGGCAGATATTGCCCTGCATGCCATCGAGGATTTCCTGGTCGCTCGGATTCGGGTTCGCGGCCAGCAGCGCCGAGGCCTGCATGATCTGGCCGGCCTGACAGAAGCCGCATTGCGGCACGTTGAGTTCGCGCCAGGCGACTTGGACCGGGTGATTGCCGTCGGGCGACAGGCCTTCGATGGTTGTCACCGACGCGCCGGCCGCCTCGGACACCGTCGTCAGGCAGCCTTGAACGGCCTTGCCGTCCACATGGACCGTGCAGGCACCGCACAGCCCGGTCCCGCAGCCGTATTTCGTGCCGGCCAGGCCGAGCTCGTCCCGGACGTACCACATGAGCGGCGTGCCCGGATCGCCGTCGAATGCTTGTTCGACGCCATTCACTTTGAGATTGATCACGTGACTCCTCCCCAATGCTGATTTATGCCGGAGCAGATTTCTTGGTGGGTTCAGGTGACAGACCTTCCCCACTCTATTGGCTATTAACCATCAATTCTAATAAAAGATAGTGCATTATGCAATTGAGAGTAGAGCATTTCCCGGCGATACAGAGTGCGAAACACCGCGCGCGCCTCAGGGCGGCGCATTCGGACTTATGCTTTTGGAATCGTTGATCGCGATCCGGCGCGCGCCGTCACCATCCGGGTTCCGATGGCTTCGCCCGGGGCGGCGCGACGTCCTAGTCGAGGGGTTTCATCCTGGCGAGCCAGCGCGGGGCTGGCCCGCTTTCCCGTCAAGTCGGTATATGTGACAATGCCTGCCGATGGTCGCGAGCGACGGCAAGCTGTCGAGATCTCAACGGCAAGGTATTTCATAGGCATAGAGCGAGGCCGCACGCGGCGCGAAGGGCTAGGGGGATATCATGAAGGGCGACAAGAAGGTCATCGAAATTCTCAACGCGGTGCTGAAGAACGAGTTGACCGCGATCAACCAATATTTCCTGCATGCGCGGATGCTCAAGAATTGGGGCGTCACCAAGCTCGCCGCCTACGAATACAAGGAATCCATCGATGAGATGCGCCATGCCGACGAGCTGATTGAACGGATCCTGTTTTTGGAAGGGCTGCCGAACTTGCAAGATCTCGGAAAACTTTTACTTGGCGAGACCGTGAAGGAAATTCTGGAGTGCGACCTCAAGATGGAAAACATGGCCATGCCGGACTTGCGCAAAGGCATTGCGCACTGCGAAAAGGTCAGCGATTTCGTCACGCGCAAGCTCTTGCGGGACATCCTCGACGGCGAAGAGGGGCATGTCGATTTTCTGGAAACACAATTCGAGCTTATCGGGCGCATGGGACTCGAGAATTACATCCAGCTTCAGAGCGGTCACGCGGAGAGCTAGCCGGCCCTGCCGGGCCGCCCATGGGCGCTGATCCCATTGCACGCAAACGGGCGGGCCTCGGGAAGGTCCGGCGGCCCGTTGGCCGTCCCTAACCCCTGCTGGCCCCCATCAGCCAAGGAGTTGCGGAACGCCCGGGGCGATCGGCGGGCTGACGTCCGGGCTATCGTGAATGCGATCTATGAGGTCCTGCGCCACATTCAGGCAGCGGCCGCAGCGCGGGCCGTTGCCGAGCGTTCGATAGGCGACGCGCGCGCAACGGACGCCGGATTGCGCCACCCGGCTAATCTCGGCATCCCGATACCCGTTGCAAATACAGATGTACATCCATCACTCCGATCGACAAGCTATGCTCATCTAATTGCGAATGATTGTCAATTGCAGAATATCCGCGTCGCCTCAAGAATCCTTTAACGCCGGTTCAATATCGGGCTTGATCCGCGCCGCGGTCCTCATGACCCGGCCGCCGCTTGCGCGGCCATAACTCAACTTATGTTATTGTAATCGTTGAAATATATTAGAGGCGGAGCTTGTTCAGGGCGGTGATGGCCGAAAGGCCCAGGATCGCGCCGCAGGCGGCAAGCGAGGAATCCTTCTGGGCGTCAAAGACATCGCCCTGAGTGCCGAGGAACGCGAAAGCCGCCTGCGGATCGACGATTTCGGCGACCAGCCATTCGATGATTTCGTACACGCTGCTGAGCGAGAGCACCGCGCCGAGGCTCATGGCGGAGCACCAGCGGGCCGAAGCCCCCGTTCGGCGCAGGGCGACTTCGCGCAGCGGATAGCAGAACAGCAGACCGAAGAGGAAATGCACCACCCGATCGTAGTGGTTGCGTTCCAGATTCCAGGCCTCCTGAAACCAGAACCCCACGGGGGATTCGGAATAGGTGTAATGCGCCCCCACCGCGTGCAGGCTCAGGAATATCGCGATCAGGGTGTAAGACAGATCCGACAGGGGAAAGGCGCGGTACGTTGCCGCCAGCAGGCCGACAAAGGCGACGACCAGCAGATTTTCCAGCAACCAGTCGAACCGGTCGAGCGGCGCGATCGCCGCGACCAGCCAAATGGCGGCGTAGCCGGCGGTCAGGACTTGCAGCACGCGGTTGCCCGCGAACTTCACCCGGCCGCGCATGGAGGCTGTCGTAAACATCCTGCAAGGCTTCAACTTCGCGGCGCCTTGTCAAGTGGCATGAGTGAGCCACGCCGCCGTTAGACGTGCGCCCATGTGGCTGACCTACATGTGGCTGACCTAAACGAACTTCCGGAACAGTTTCGTCTGGTCGAACAGCGTCTCGAGGGATTTGATTCGGCTCTTCGTCTCGGCCCAGGTTTCGGTCTGGATAGCGGCGATCAGGGCTTCGACGATGAACAGGATGACCACCGAGGAGTCCCAGGCGGACGGGGCCTCGATGCGGGCGTGGAAGCTGTGCGCGGCATGCTTGGCCGTGGGCGAGCCCCACTGGTCGGTGAACAGCACCAGGATCACGCCCTTCGATTTGGCCATTTCGGCCAGCCGCAGGATGTCGTGCTCGTAGCGGCGGATGTCGAAGGCCACGAGCACGTCGCCGGCCTCCATGTTCAGCACATAGTGCGGCCACGAGTTGGAGTTGGACGCGATCAGGGTGACGCCGCTGCGGATGACCTGCATGTGGGTAAAGAAATAGTCGGCCAGGGACCGGGTGATCCGGCCGCCGACCACGTGCACCGAACGGTTGCTGTCGGAGAGCAAGGCGGTCACCGCATCGAACATGTCCGGATTCACCTGGCTCAGGGTCTGGCGCATGTTCTCCATGACCACGTCGGCGAAGCGGTTCAGGATATGGGTATCCGGCGCCGTCTCGGCCCAGCGGTCGTGCTTGGCGATGGGATTGGAGATGGTCGCCTTTAACTCGGCCCGCAGATTGGCCTGCAACTGCGGGAAGCCGCCGAAGCCGAGTTTCTTGGCCATCCGTGCCACCGTCGGGGTCGACACGCCGGAGGCCTCGGCGACGGCGGTGATGCTGCCCAGGCCGGACACCGGGTAGTTGGCCAGCATGGCATTGGCCAGTTGCCGCTCCGCCCGGGTCAGGTCTTCGAACCGGCCGCGGATGCGTTCCGCCACGGTGAGGTCTTGCACGATCTTCAAATCCTCTTCCCGCTGGTCCCACGAGGCGCCGCCCCTGGATGGTCAATCTCGGGGGTAACTGAAGAATACGTTCCAAGAAGTTTCCTAGAGAAGAGAATTTTTCAGATATCCACTTGACTGTCGCCATTTTTCTGAAAAGGTAAAACGCTGGGTAAGGAAGACGCGGGCGGCGGTGGCCGACGACGGGAATCGTGCATGGTTCGCCGGACAGAACAGATTTTTCTCGGAAATCGCGCGTAAGAAAGTACAATCCGAGAACAGGTGGGGCAGCGCTTCGTATGGACTCAAGTCAATGCCGCAATCGATAAAGGCTTACGTGCGGGCCGTCGATCGGGCGAACCGCGTGATCGGCTTGATTACCATGTATCTGATCTTCGCCATGATCGGCATCCTGTTCTATTCCACCATCAGCAAGAGCTTTTTCGACCCGTCCCTGTGGACCTTGGAAATGGCCCAATTCACCATGGCCGCCTACTACCTGATGGGTGGCGGATATTCGATGCAGACGGACTCCCATGTCCGCATGGACCTGCTGTACGACCGGTGGTCTGACACGACCAAGGCCAAGGTCGATGCGGTCACGGTC
This sequence comes from Kiloniellales bacterium, assembly GCA_036397065.1. Lineage (GTDB taxonomy): Bacteria > Pseudomonadota > Alphaproteobacteria > Kiloniellales > J153 > JAJFGI01. The sequence continues at coordinate 38,763 of DASWJP010000170.1, forward strand.
CTGCTGCTGATGTTCTATCTGGTCTTTCTGCTTTACGGCGGCCTGTCCAGCACCTGGTACGCCCTGGAATACGGGGAAGAAAGCTATTCGTCGTGGGCGCCGCGCATGGCCCCTATCAAGGTCATCATGTGCGTCGGCATTGTCTTGATGCTGCTGCAGACAACGGCCATTTTCTTCAAGAATGTCGCCGCCGCCCGTGGGAAGCCGCTGTCATGAGCTACGAGTTCATCGCGCTGCTGATGTTTGCCACGATGATCCTCATGCTGCTGACCGGGCAGCGCGTGTTCGGTGCCATCGGTGTCGTGGCCGTTGCCTCCGCCCTGTTCCTGTGGGGCGATGGCGGGTCGGAAATGGCCTTCAACGCCGCCATGAAGCTGATGAAGTGGTATCCGCTGCTGACCCTGCCCCTGTTCATCTACATGGGATACATGTTGTCGGAATCGGGCATCGCCGACGATCTTTACAAGATGTTCCATGTCTGGATGGGCCCCCTGAATGGCGGCCTGGCCGTCGGGACCATCGGTCTGATGGTCATCATCTCGGCCATGAACGGCCTCAGCGTCGCCGGCATGGCGATCGGCGCCACCATCGCCCTGCCGGAGTTGCTGCGCCGCGGTTATGACAAGGTCATGGTCACCGGGGTCATACAGGCCGGCAGTTCGCTGGGCATTCTGATCCCGCCCAGTGTCGTGCTGGTGCTCTACGGCATGATCGCCCGGCAGCCGATTGGGCAGCTCTGGCTCGCCGGCGCTCTTCCCGGCCTGATGATGGCGAGCCTGTTCATCCTCTATATCGTCATCCGCTGCTGGCTGCAGCCCAACCTGGGGCCGCCCCTGCCCAAAGCGGAGCGGCAGGTCAGCTGGGGCGAGAAACTCTACCTGCTCCAGGCCGGCATCCTGCCGCTGCTCATCTTTTTTCTCATGACCGGGCTGTTTGTCATGGGCTTCACCAGCCTGGTCGAAAGCTCGGCGGTCGGTGCCGTGGCGGCGACTCTTGCCGCCCTGGTCAAGCGCCGCCTGACCACCAAGGTCCTGCACGATACCGTGCGCAAGACCTTGGGCATCAGCTGCATGTTCATGTGGATCATCATGGCGGCCCTGGCCTTCGGCGCCGTCTTCGACGGTCTGGGCGCGGTGAAGGCGATCGAGTCCCTGTTCCTCGAACGCTGGGGGCTGACGCCCTGGGGTGTCTTGATCATGATGCAGCTCTCGTACCTGATCATGGGCATGTTCCTGGACGATACGGCCATGCTGGTCATCGTAGCACCCTTGTATGTGCCGCTGGTCGCGGCTCTGGGGTTCGATCTGGTCTGGTATGGGGTGCTTTATACGATCACCTGCCAGATCGCCTACATGACGCCGCCCTTCGGCTATAATCTGTTTCTGATGCGCGCGATGGCGCCACCGGAAATCACATTGCACGATATCTATCGCTCGATCATTCCGTTCGTGCTGGTGATGATCTTTGCGCTTTGTATCGTCATGCTCTTCCCACAGGTCGCCTTGTGGTTGCCCAGTCTGCACTATGGGAGGTGAGGCCGGACGGACGTGAAAGCTGTGACACGATTTTGAATGCCCAATGATGGAGAGAGGCCAGAGCTGAAAATAAGGAATGGTCTCCATTGAGGGGCGAGTTGCGTGAGGCAATGGATCTCCAACGTGAAACCAAGAAAGGGAGTGCTCAAATGAACAAGAGACGCGATTTCCTCAAGAAGGCCGGCGCCGTAAGTGCCGGTGCGGTGGCCGCCACGACGATCGGCGCCCCGTATGTGAAAGCGCAATCGACCATCAAGTGGCGCTTGCAAACCTATGCCGGCCCGGCATTGGCCGAGCACGTCATCAAGCCGTCGATCGATGCCTTCAACAAGGTCGCCAACGGCGAGATGGTGATCGAACTGTATACCGCCGATCAGCTGGTCCCGACGGGCGAGTTGTTCCGGGCCATGCAGCGCGGCACCATCGATGCGGTGCAAAGCGACGACGATTCGATCGCCGCGCCCGTGGATGTGTCCGTCTTCGGCGGCTACTTCCCCTTTGGCTCGCGCTACTCGCTGGATGTCCCGGTGCTGTTCAACCAGTACGGATTGAAGGAAATCTGGGAAGAAGCCTATGGCGAAGTCGAGAACGTCACTTGGCTCAGCGCCGGGTCCTGGGACCCGTGTCACTTCAACACGGTCGAGCCGATCAATAGCCTCGCCGATCTCAAGGGCAAGCGAGTCTTTACCTTCCCGACGGCGGGCAAGTTCCTGGCCCGCTTTGGCGTGGTTCCCGTAACCTTGCCTTGGGAAGACATCGAAGTCGCCGTGCAGACCGGCGAGCTGGACGGTATTGCCTGGTCGGGCATCACCGAGGACTACACGGTCGGCTGGGCCGACGTGACCAACTACTTCCTGACCAACAACATCTCCGGTGCGTGGATCGGGTCGTATTTCGCCAACACGGAAAAGTGGAACGCCGTGCCCGCGCATCTGCAGCAGTTGTTCCGCCTGTGCATGGATAGCTCGCACTACTACCGCCAGTATTGGTACTGGGGCGGCGAGGCGGACCTGCGTGTCAACGGCACGAAGTTGAAGCTCACCACCATTCCGGATGCGGAGTGGAAGACGGTCGAGACCGAAGCCCGCAAGTTCTGGGACGAGATCGCCAAGAACAGCCCCAGAAGCGCCAAGGTGGTGGAGATCTTCAAGAAGTACGCCGCGGTCATGGACAAAGCCGGTCCTCCGTACCGGTACTGATGTTCTGAACGTGTCGTAAGTGTGTCGATCGGCGCCCCAGCGGGAAACCGCTGGGGCGTTTATCCCGTGTAGACCAGTAAAGACCGGAACCAGGAAAGGTCAGAATTCGTGAGCAAGCCCAAAGTCATCGTCACGCGGCGCTGGCCCCGAGAGGTCGAAGCCCGCCTTCAGCAGATATTCGACGTCACCTTGAACGTCGAGGACAAGCCCATGAGCCAGGCCGCCTTGCAGCAGGCGTTCCGGGACTATGACGCGGTTTTCCCCACGGTGACCGATCGGATCGATGCCGAGGTGATGTCGGCCGAGCCGCTGCGCGCCAAGTTGATCGGTAACTTCGGAGTCGGCTTCAACAACATCGATGTGGGCGCGGCCAAGGCGCGCGGCCTGGTGGTCACCAACACCCCGGAAGTGCTGACCGAAGCGACGGCCGATTTGGCCATGACCCTGCTGCTGATGGCCGCGCGCCGCACAGGCGAGGGCGAGCGCCATGTGCGCAGCAAAGCCTGGAGCGGCTGGCGGCCGACCCACATGATGGGCACCCAGGTCACCGGCAAGACCCTCGGCTTGATCGGATTGGGGCGCATCGGCCGGGCCATGGCGGAGCGGGCCCGGCACGGCTTCCACATGAAGATCATTTTCTTCGATCCCTATCCGCCCAGCCCCGACGTGCTGAAAAGCCTGGGAGCCGAGCAACGGGAGTCAATCGAGGCGGTTCTGGCCGAGGCCGATTTCGTGTCGCTGCACTGCCCGGCGACGCCGGAGAACCGCAATCTGATGAACGCGGCCCGCTTCGCCGCCATGAAGGCCGATGCGATCCTGGTCAACACCGCGCGCGGCGACGTGGTCGACGAGGCCGCCCTGATCAAGGCCCTGGCCGACGGCCAGATCGCGGCTGCCGGGCTCGACGTGTTCGCCAAGGAACCGTCGGTGACGCCGGCACTGTTGGAGATGGAGAACGTGGTTCTCCTGCCGCATCTGGGCAGTGCCACCCGCGAGACCCGCGCCGCCATGGGCTTCCGCGTGATCGAGAACGCCGAAGCCTTTTTCGCCGGCAAAGCCCCGCGCGACCGGGTGGCCTGACACGACCGTTCCGCCCCCCCCCCCGCGACCCGCGCGGCTCTCCCCGGGGGCCGCCGCACCCGGCGCCCGCTTGACCCGCCGGCCCGGCCGGCCTATTTTCCGCGCAACCTTTTGCATGGGCGCTTCCCAGGCTCCAGGGAGCTCCGCCGGTCCGCGAGTGTCGCGCACCGGCGTGTCATGCGTTTTGGTATGGGCGAAATCAGAGACTTAGATCATGTTCGATAGTCTGCAGGAACGGCTCGGCGAAGTTCTGGGCAAGCTGACCCGGCGCGGCGCCTTGAGCGAGGCGGACGTGGATGCCGCCCTGCGCGAGGTGCGCGTGGCCCTGCTCGAGGCCGACGTGGCCCTGTCGGTGGTCAAGGATTTCATCGAGGCGGTGCGCATCGAGGCGGTGGGCGAGACCGTCCTGCGCTCGGTCACCCCCGGCCAGATGGTCGTCAAGATCGTCCACGATCACCTGGTCGCCATGCTCGGCGCCGAGGCGGTGGCCCTGGATCTGGAGGCGCCGCCGCCGGTGGCCGTCATGCTGGTCGGCCTGCAGGGCTCCGGCAAGACCACCAGTTGCGCCAAGATCGGCCTGCGTCTCGCGACCAAGCAGAAGAAAAAAGTGCTCATGGCCTCCCTCGACGTGCGCCGGCCGGCGGCCCAGGAGCAGTTGCGGGTTCTCGGCCTCCAGGCGGGCGTGCGCACCTTGGATATCGTGCCCGGCGAGCCGCCGCGGGCGATCGCCAAGCGGGCCATGCAGACCGGCGCCCTGGAGGGCTTCGACGTGGTGCTGCTCGATACCGCCGGGCGCCTGGCCATCGACGACGAGATGATGGCCGAGGCGGCGGCGGTGCGCGATGCGGTCAAGCCGCACGAGACCCTGCTGGTGGCCGATGCCATGACCGGCCAGGACGCGGTGGCGGTGGCCCGCGGCTTCCACGAAAAGGTCGGCCTGACCGGCATCATGCTGACCCGCGTCGATGGCGATGCGCGCGGCGGGGCGGCGCTTTCCATCCGCGCCGTCACCGGCTGTCCGATCAAGCTGATGGGTGTCGGCGAGAAGCTGGAGGCGGTGGAGGATTTCCATCCCGACCGCATTGCCTCGCGCATCCTGGGCATGGGCGACGTGGTCTCCCTGGTCGAGAAGGCCGCCGAGACCATCGAGCAGGAAGAGGCGGAAAAGCTCGCCCGCAAGATGAGCAAGGGTCAGTTCGACCTGGACGATCTGGGCCAGCAGTTGCGCCAGGTGATGAAGATGGGCGGTCTGTCCGACATGCTCAATCTGCTGCCCGGCATGTCCAAGGCGCAGCAGAACCAATTGAAGAACGCCAAGGTGGACGACCGCATGATCAAGCGGCAACTGGCCATGCTCTCGTCCATGACTCCGACCGAGCGGCGCCGGCCGGAGCTGATCAAGGCCAGCCGCAAGCAACGCATCGCCGGCGGCTCCGGCACCACGGTGCAAGAGCTGAACAAGCTCCTGAAGCAGCACCAGGAAGCCGGACGCATGATGAAACGCATGACCAAGCTGGGCAAAAAGGGCCTGCGCCGCGGCGGTCTGGCCGGCATGCTGCCGCCCGGCGGCTTCGGCGGGCCGCGATGACCGGCCGGTCCAACCCTTATTCATATTCACCCCACACCACCGAAAACGAGGATTGATTTCATGGCATTGAAGATTCGCATGGCCCGTGGCGGCGCCAAGAAGCGCCCCTTCTACCGCGTCGTGGTGGCCGACTCGCGCAGCCCGCGCGACGGCCGCTTCATCGAGAAGATCGGCACCCACAACCCGATGGTGGCCAAGGATCATCCGGACCGTCTGCATCTGGATCTGGAGCGCGCCAAGCACTGGCTTTCCGTCGGCGCCCAGCCGAGCGACCGGGTGGCTCGCTTCCTCGGCCAGGCCGGGTTGATGCCCATGCCGGCGCAGCGCCAGCAGACCAAGAAGAGCCAGCCGCGGCCGAAAACCGTGGAGCGTGCGGCGGCGGCGGCAGAGGCGGCAAAGGCCAAGGCCGAGGCCGCGGCCAGCGAGGCCGCCAGCGCCGCGGCTGCCGCGGCAGCGCCAGCGCCTGCGACCGAGCCGGCGGCGGATTCGCCGGACGCCTAACCGGCCGTGACCGGGGCGGACGAGCGCGTTTGCGTGGGTGTCCTCGCCGGCGCCCACGGGGTGCGCGGTCTGGTCCGCCTGAAGAGTTTTACCGAGCGGCCCGAGGATATCATCTCCTACGGCCCGCTGACCGATGCCAGTGGACAGCGATGCTTCGAGATCAGCCTGAATGGACGCGCGCGGGATGCGCTTCTCGCCCGGATCGCCGGCGTGAACGATCGCGACCAGGCGGAGGCCCTGCGCGGCACCAGGCTCTATGTGACCCGCGCGGGCCTGCCCGAACCGGCGGCGGACGAGTTCTATCATGCGGATCTGATCGGCCTGCGCGCCGAAGCGCCCGATGGGTCGGTGCTCGGCCGGGTCTGCGCGGTGCATACCTTCGGTGGCGGCGACGTGCTGGAGATCGCCCCCGAGACGGGCGAAACCATCCTGGTTCCCTTCACCCGCCAGGCGGTGCCGGCCATCGAGCCGGCTGCGGGCCGGCTGGTGGTCGATCTGCCGGTGGAGAGCGAGGCCGGGGCGGAGACCGGGGCTGCCGACGAGCCCTAGACCTATGGGTTCATGACCAACAGCGTTGGTCATCCCGGACGCTAGGCGAGCCCGGGCATCCGTGGATGTCCGGGTGGCGAGACTTGCGATCCGGGATCCATGCCGGCCGGCCAGAGCACCATGGATTCCGGATCACTGACTTTCCTCCCCAAATCAAAGATTTGGAGGAAAGTCGTGTCCGGGATGACGGCATATTTTCAATGGGGCCTGTTACCGGAGGGCGGCCGTGAACGCCCGCGCCCCGTGGACCGCCTGGGTGCTGACCGTCTTTCCCGAGATGTTTCCGGGGGTCCTGGGCCATAGTTTGGCCGGCAAGGCCCTGGAAAGCGGTCTTTGGGCCCTGGATGTCCTGGACATTCGCGATTTTGCGCGCGATAAACACCGCTCTGTCGACGACACCCCGTTTGGCGGCGGTGCCGGCATGGTGCTGCGCCCGGATGTGGTGGATGCGGCCCTGGCGGCGGCAGCCGGCCGGGCCGGGGCAAAAGCCGCGGCGTCGCCGGTTTTCTACCTCTCGCCGCGCGGGCGTCTGCTGGATCAGGCCCTGGTGCGGGAGTTGGCGGCGGGGCCGGGCGCGGTGCTGCTCTGCGGCCGCTACGAGGGTGTCGACCAGCGGGTTCTGGAGGCGCGCAACGTGGCCGAGGTCAGCATCGGCGACTATGTGCTCTCCGGCGGCGAACCGGCGGCGCAGGTGCTCATCGACGCGGTGGTGCGCCTGCTGCCGGGGGTCATGGGCAACGAGGCCAGCCCCGGCGAGGAGTCATTCGAGCGGGGCCTGCTGGAGCACCCGCACTATACGCGCCCGGCCGAGTGGCAAGGGCGCGTGGTCCCGGAGCCCCTGCTCTCCGGGCACCACGAGAACATCCGCCGGTGGCGGCGGGAGCAGGCGGAAGAGATCACCCGGCAGCGGCGCCCGGATCTGTGGGCGCGCTACCGACGGGAACAGAACGACGGTTAAGGAATGAACGCCATGAATACCATCCAGCGGCTGGACCAAGCGCAGATCGTCAAGCTGACGCAGAACCGCACCATGCCCGACTTCAGCCCGGGCGATACGGTGCGCGTCAACGTGAAGGTGATCGAAGGCACGCGCGAGCGAATCCAGGCGTTCGAGGGCGTGTGCATCGCGCGCAAGAGCCGCGGCTTGAATTCATCCTTCACGGTGCGCAAGATCTCCTACAACGAGGGGGTCGAGCGTATCTTCCCGCTCTATTCGCCGCGCATCGATTCGGTCGAGCTGGTGCGCCGCGGCGACGTGCGCCGGGCCAAGCTGTATTACCTGCGCGGCCGGCGCGGCAAGTCGGCGCGTATCTCGGAAAAGACCACGGGCGCGGCCGGCAAGGCGGCGGTCAGCGAGCGGGCCGAGGCGACCGCCGCCAAGAGTGCGGCCAAGAGCGCGGCGGGGACCGGCGGCAAGGCCGGCAAAACCAAGGCGAAGCGCAAAGCCGCCGGCGGCGACGCTGGCGCCGAGCCGGGCGCGGCCAAGGCGGCCAAGGGCGCCAAATAGCGCCCGCTTCCCGGTGTAGGATATAGGGGGCATTCGGGCGATGAAGCGGCCGCGGACTCTGTTCGACAAGATCTGGGACAGCCACCTGGTGGACCGCCAGGATGACGGCACCTGTCTGCTCTATATCGACCGTCACCTGGTGCACGAAGTGACCAGCCCGCAAGCCTTCGAGGGCCTGCGCCTGGCCGGGCGAAAGGTGCGCCGGCCGGAGGCGACCCTGGCGGTGGCCGATCACAATGTGCCGACCACCGACCGTTCGCACGGCATCGCCGACGAGGAAAGCCGCATCCAGGTGGAAACTCTGGCGCGCAACTGCGCCGACTTCGGCGTGCCCTATATTCCCATGGACGACGCGCGCCAGGGCATCGTTCATATCATCGGCCCGGAGCAGGGTTTCACCCTGCCGGGCACCACCATCGTTTGCGGCGATTCCCATACCGCCACCCACGGCGCCTTCGGCGCCCTGGCCTTCGGCATTGGCACCTCCGAGGTGGAGCATGTGCTGGCCACCCAGACGCTGATTCAAAAGCCGGCCAAGAACATGCGCATCACGGTGGACGGCGCGCGTCCGGCGGGTGTTACCGCCAAGGACGTGATCCTGGCCATCATCGGCCGCCTCGGCACCGCCGGCGGTACCGGCCATGTGATCGAATACGCCGGCCCGGCGATTGCCGAACTCAGCATGGAAGGGCGCATGACGGTCTGCAACATGTCCATCGAGGCCGGCGCCCGTGCCGGCCTGATCGCGCCGGACGATACCACGTACGCCTACCTGCAAGGCCGGCCCCTGGCGCCCAAGGCCGGACGCTGGGAGGCGGCGCTGACGTATTGGCGCACCCTGCCCTCCGATGCGGGGGCGGCGTATGACACGGAGGTCCGCCTGTCGGCCGGCGACATCGAGCCGCAGGTCACCTGGGGCACCAGCCCGGAAGACGTCGTGCCGGTCACCGGCCGGGTACCGGATCCGGCCGCCGCGGCCGATGCGGGCAAGCGCCAGTCGATCGAAGAGGCGCTGGCCTACATGGGCTTGAAGCCGGGCATGGCCATGCGCGATGTGCGCATCGACAAGGTCTTCATCGGCTCGTGCACCAACAGCCGCATCGAGGATTTGCGCGAGGTTGCCGCCCTGGTCGAGGGGCGCAAGGTCGCCGACGGGGTGCAGGCCCTGATCGTCCCCGGCTCCGGCCTGGTGAAGCACCAGGCGGAAGAGGAGGGGCTGGACAAGATTCTCCGCGCCGCCGGCTTCGAGTGGCGCGAGCCGGGCTGTTCCATGTGCCTTGCCATGAACGCCGACAAGCTGCAGCCGGGCGAGCGCTGCGCCTCCACCTCGAACCGCAATTTCGAAGGCCGCCAGGGGCGCGGCGGGCGTACCCACCTGATGAGCCCCGGCATGGCCGCCGCCGCGGCCATCGCCGGGCACATCGCCGATGTGCGGGAGCTGGGCCGGTGAGCAAGCGTGAATCCATCACCGGCGGCTGCCTGTGCGGCGCCGTGCGCTACGCGGCGACGGCCGCGCCCAGCGATGTGAGCTATTGCCACTGCCGCATGTGCCAGCAGCACTTCGGCAACCCGGTCGGCGTTTACGCCAGTTTCCCGGACCACCAGGTGCGTTTCACCAAGGGGACGCCGAAAAACTACCGCTCGTCGGAGTTCGGGCAGCGCGGCTTCTGCGCCGATTGCGGCACGCCATTGACCTACACGTACGTGCGCCGGCCGGAGCAGATCAGCGTCTCCGTGGGCAGCCTCGATCATCCGGAGCGCTTTCCGCCCAGCGTGCATTGGGGCATCGAAGG
>DASWJP010000171.1:0-9050 GCA_036397065.1 Kiloniellales bacterium
CAGCAGTTTCACAACGATCGGGCAGTCATCGACGACAACAACCTCGATGTGGGAAAGATCATATGCGCGTTGCTGGGGCTCGGTTCGCATGGGCGGAAACATACGGAAAAAATATGAATGAATAGTCAAAAATATCTAATAAGCCCAGCATTGAGCCAAGACGGTTACTTAAAATAGAGAACATTTACTATTGAATATTGTCATTAGTAGGCATGGCGCTATTTTGAATACGCCCGTATTTTACTTACTTGAGCGGAAGATTAGCCAACAATCAGTGAAGATTTTATTCAGGCCAGGTGACAATAGAATGGCCGTTGTTGGCTCATCCCGCGCGCAAACCGCGGCATGACCCTGTCCGGCCGCTAAAACCCGAACATGTGATCGAAGCTGAAGGCGGTCTCGCCGTTGGTCAGGCCGTGGTAGCCGAACAGGCGGCAGGTGGTATCGCGGATGAGGACGTATCCGGCGGCGCCGGCGGCGGTCCGCTGGGCGGGCTCGAACATCTCCGAGGCTCGCCAGAGGAGGGAGCCGCCGCAGGGGATCTCGACCTCACGGGTGGCCACCTCGGCGCCGGTGGCATCGTGCAGGATGAGGTGGGTTTGACTGCGCGCGTGCCACGGGGTGGAGGCCGGGTAGATCAGGTGGCACAGGGCATCGGCCGGGGCGGGCCCCAAGCGCAGGAACAGGCGGGTGCTCAATCCCGGCGCCCGGCCGGCGTAGGATTGCGGCTCGCCGCGGTAGGTGAGGACCGTGTTGAACATGTGGGCGCCGAAGCTGGTCTCGGCCACGTGGCCGGAATGCCGGTCCTCGTAGCGGAACAGTCCGTGCAGCCAGCCGTCCGCCTCGCCGCCGTCGGCGAAATCGTAGATCAGCTCCATATGGCCCCAATCACCGGCACCATTCCCTGCATTCGCCTCCGCCAACAGGCCGCCGACCTCTATGGCTTCGGCGTGATCGCGGCGCAGGCAGCCGAAGCGCTTGGCCGCCACCTCGCGCCCGTGCGCGTCATAGACCAGAACCTTGACCGGCAGGGTCTCTTGCGTGGTGGCCATGGGGGTGGGCAGCACCACGGAGCGGAAGCGTCCGGCGGGTAACACGGGCGCCGGCAGGATGTAGCCCTTGCCCATGAGATTGCCCATGTCGGCAATACCCGGATCGGGTTGCAAATCCGTGCGCTCGACATTCGCATGGGCGATGCGGCTGCGCCCATTCCCGGCGACGATCTCGTACCGCGGGCGGACGAAATACTTGCCGGCGTGCACCTCGATCTGCTGCGGCCAGCGCGCCGTGGGCAGCAGGGTGCGCGTGTTCAGGGCGTGCACGCCAAAGGGCGGAATCTCCTCTTGCAGCCAAGCGGCATCGGACGAGCCCATGACCGCGAGGCCGACACTGCCGGCGGGGATCGGCGTCGGATAGCTGTTCTGCACCCACAGGATGACCTGCTCGTCCTCCCGCGGCGCCGGCAGGCCGGCATAGAACTCCGCCGGCCAGGCGTTGGCATCGTGGGTGCACGACAACGTCTCCGGCGAATCGCCGTAGGTATCGAGGGCGTATTTCACCACGTCATGGCCGGCGACCCCCAGGACATGCAGGAAGATGTGGCCGGTAAACTCGCCCAAGGAAAACCGCGCACGCACCTCGGCGCTGTCAATGACGATGGTGGCGTAGGCAGGCGGCAAAGCATCGCGCCATTCGGCCAGCACGGTGCCGCCGTCGTCCATCAGGCAGCACCACATCTCCGGCGCCTTGGCGCCATAGCCGGACCAGTAGTTGGCGGTGACCAGGCGGGTGTGCTGGCCCCCGGCCTCGCGGAACAGCACCAGGTTGGTGGCGAAGTTCAGGCTGTTCAGATACTGCCGCCGGTCGGTCAGCATGTCATCGGCCAGGCGTACGTCGTCCAGGCTGGCCACCTCGGCGCCCGCCGGAATCAGGTGGGCGATATTCTCGATCAGGCGCCCGGCATCGAAGGCGGCGACGAAGACATGGCGCGCCGCCGCGCCCTGCAAGGCGGTGACCGGCTGGGTCGCTTGGCCGAGGACGGTCTTGCCCAGATCGCCGATGTCCTGCACGAACACGGCGGCCACATCCAAGCCGGAAAGATCGTAGATCTCGGCCACGGCGCCGGCGAAACCATAGGGGTCGTAGATCGCCACCGGCCCATCGCCCAGGCGGCACAACAACGCCGGCATCCGCCGCGCTGTGAGGGGATGGCCGATCGCCTTGGCCAGGGCATTGCCGCCCTTGATGTTGGAATAGGTCTCGATATGCAAGGCCATGGGGCTTAGTCCGCCGTGCGCCACGGGCGGGCGAACCCGAGCAGGCGCTTGCTCCAGGCGGAAAAGCCATGACGGGCCAGCTCGCGCGTGCGTACCGCCTCGTCGGTCAGCCAGTTGAGCTGCACGGAAAGGCGGCGCCCGATGAACGGCTTGTGCCCGTGATAGGCCGTATCGGTGCAGCGAAAGGCGATCAGCGTGCCGCGCTCGGGCGTGATCTCGGCTCCATAGTCCGCCATGTCGTCCGGCCCGCGCAGCAGACGCAGGCGACCGCCCTCCGCGTCCCAGCCGTCGTTGAGATAGATGAGCGCGGTGATCAGCTTGGATTTCGAATCCGTGTGGATGCGCCCGTCCTTGGCGCGCGATTGGCCGCGCAAGGTCACCATGGTCGGCCGCCCGGTCAGGTCCATGGAAAACTTTTCGGCGAAGGCGCGGGTGACCGCGGGGCTCTCCAGCTCTTCCAGGAATGCTGTAAAGGTCGGATCGCAGGCGAAGGCGGTGGCCGGAAAGCTGCCGCCGCGGTCGATACGCGGAAAGGCCGCCTCGATCGCCGCGCACGCCGCCGGCCGCACAAAGCCCGGCAGGACCACATGGTCGAACGGGTCATGGCGCAAGGGGGCCGCGGCGAAGCCTTCCACATCCAAGGATGCCGCCGGGCGCGCGAGTTGGACCGCGCCTGTCTGTGCTACGCCCGTGTGCAAAGGCCGTGCGTCCTTGTTGTCAGAGAACCGATCCTACTTAGCCCTTGCCCGGCGAAAGATCAATCGAGCTGCCCGGCCCCGGCGTGGGATGCCGGATTGCCGCTGGACCGGGCCGCCATGCGCCGGAGAATCTCACCCGCCGCATACTGGGTATCGCGCAAAGGTACATAGTCCCAATGCTCCAGCGTGCCGGTGAAGGGGCGGGTGATCCCCTCGGCGCGCATGGTGGCGTGGAATCGCCGGAACTTGGCCGAGCCGCCGGGCAAATCGACGATGTACACCGGCTTTCCGGTGGTTGCCGCCTCGCAGACCATGTTCACCGAATCGCCGGTGACCACGATGGTTTCGGCCAGGGCAAGATATCCATAGTAGGGGTTTTCGCCGGTCCCATCCCAGATCTCGGCCGGCACACCGGCCAAGGCTTGGCGCAGGATGGCGTTGTTCGCATCCCCGGTCCGCCGCGATGGGGTGACCAACAGGCCAAGCGCCGCGCGCCGGGCCAAGGCCGCGAGCTGTTCGCCCAGGTGCCGGGCCGCCACCGCGCTCAGGCGATGCACCTTGCTGTTGCCGCCGATCAGCACCGCGATCCGCGGCCGCGGTATGTGCGCAAGGCCAGGACCGAATTCCGCTGCCGCCGCGGCCAAGCGCGCTTCGGTCACCCGGTTGAGGCTGCCGGTGGTGGTCACTACGTTTGGCGCATCAAGCCGGTCGTGGCGGGGAGCCACCACCACATCGAAATGGCCCGGGTCGACCACGGGGTTCTGGACCTGGACGGTGAATGTGCGGCCGCCGCTTTGCCGGCGGATGGCGATCGACATGGCGATCGTCTGCCGGCCGCTGGCGATCAATACATCCGGCCAGGGCGGGGCCAGAGCATCGGCGTCCGGCGTGGTGTGTGCCAAGGGGGCGCGGTTGAAGTGCGGCGGCAGCCAGCGCCAGGGCCAGCGCACGTCGATCCGCTTGATGACCGGATCGAATCCCATGGCCTCGGCCAGGCCGCGGCATTGCACCTCCATGCCCACCTTGCCGTCGCTGACCACCCAACAGATTGGCGCCGCGGCGCCGGCTCGCTCGTTCATGGGCGCGGACTATTACCTCTCGCCGCAGGGCTGGCAAGGGCACCGCCCGGGCTTGGCGGCGGCGTCCGGTTTGGGTAATATAGTTGCGTGGGAGCGGCAAGAACTCAGCCAAACGTTTCGGGAGAGGCCGGTATGCGTCGAGTCAAACTCGATCGGATCGATTTGCGCATCCTGCGCGATTTGCAGGAAGACGGGCGCATGACCAACGTGGAGCTGGCGCGGCGCGCCGGAATTTCCGCGCCGCCCTGTCTGCGCCGGGTTCGCGCCTTGGAGGAGGCGGGTTTTATCCGCCGCTATCACGCCGAACTGGCCCCCGAGTCGCTAGGCTACGACATTCTGTTTTTCGCCCTGGTCGGCCTGGACAGCCAGTCGGAAAGCGTGCTGATCGCCTTCGAGCAGTTGGTGGGCGGTTGGCCGGAGGTACGCGAATGCCACATGGCGCGCGGCCCCAGCGATTTCGTCCTGAAAATCGTCGCGCGCAACACCGCCCATGAGAACGACCTGACGAAAAAGCTGACCTCGGCCCCGCATGTGGCGACCGTGCACACCATTCAAGCGATCCGCACGGCGAAATGTCTGCCTGGTGTTCCGATCGACGACCGGGTTGCCGAACGCAATGAGAGCGACGGTTAGACGTATTTGACGCGGCGGATTTCGTAGGCTTTCTCGCCCTTCGGCGTGTGCACCTCGACGGAATCGCCGGTGCTCTTGCCGATCAGGGCGCGGGCCAGAGGTGCTGTGATCGCCAGCAGCCCCTGTTTGACATCGGCCTCGTCCTCGCCGACCAACTGATAGGTCAGTTTCTCGTCCGTGTCTTCGTCGATCAGGGTCACCGTGGCGCCGAACTTGATGGTCTTACCGGACAGCTTCGAGACGTCGATGACCTCGGCGCGGGCGACCTTGTCCTCCAGCTCGCCCACCCGGCCCTCGATGAAGCTCTGCCGGTCGCGCGCCGCGTGATATTCGGCGTTTTCCGACAGATCGCCATGCTCGCGCGCCTCGGCGATGGCGCGAATAACCTCGGGACGCGCCGTGTTCCGCAACTGGCGCAACTCTTCTTCCAGCCGGGCCAAGCCTTCGGCCGTCATGGGAATCTTGTCACTCATGAGCGATCATCCAACGCCAATACTGACCGTGAAAACAGCACAAAGATCACCGCACCCTACCGCCCCCGCGGCGGGCCAGCCTAAAACGCGCCTTTAAAATAGGACTGTAAGGGCGCGACTTCAAGCTGTCCGGCGCGCAAGGCTGCAATCGCCTGGACCGCCGCCTTCGATCCGGCCACCGTGGTGTAATATGGAATGCCGTTGATCAGAGCGGTCCGGCGCAATTCGTAGCTGTCGGCGACCGCCTTGGCTCCCTCCGTGGTATTGAACAAAAGCTGAACACGCTCGGAGATCATGGCATCGACGATGTTCGGCCGCCCTTCGCGCACCTTCTTGATGGTCTCCACGGGCAAGCCGTGCTGGCCGAGGAAGGCGGCGGTGCCACTGGTGGCGATCAGGGCGAAGCCCATCTCCACCAGGGCCTTGCCGAGGGACACCATGGCCGTCTTGTCCTGGTCCTTCACCGAGATGAAAACATTGCCGGCTTGCGGCAACAAAACCCCGGCACCGATCTGCGACTTCAGGAAGGCGCGGGCGAAATCCGTGTCCAGGCCCATGACCTCGCCGGTGGAGCGCATCTCCGGGCCCAGCATTACATCGACCCCGGGGAAGCGGGCGAAGGGAAAGACCGTTTCCTTGACCGCCACGTGCTTGAGCCGCACCGGGACCAGCTTGAAGTCTTTCAGCTTGGCGCCGGCCATCACCCGGGCCGCGATCTTCGCGATGGGAACGCCGGTCGCCTTGGCGACGAAGGGCACCGTGCGGCTGGCCCGCGGGTTGACCTCCAGCACGTAGATATCGCCGTTCTGCACGGCGAATTGCAGATTGATCAGGCCGATGACGTTCAACTCCCTGGCCAGCGCCTCGGCCTGCCGGCCGATCTCGGCGAGGCAGGTCTCCGAAAGCGAATGCGGCGGCAACGCGCAGGCCGAGTCGCCGGAATGTATGCCGGCCTCTTCGATGTGCTCCATGATACCGGCGATATGCACCGCCTCGCCGTCGCAGACCGCATCCACGTCCACCTCGATGGCATTGCGCAGATAGCTGTCGATAAGCACCGGGTTGCGGCCCGAGACCTTGACCGCGGAGCCGATGAAGCGGTCGAGGGCGGTCATGTCGCCGACGATTTCCATGCCCCGGCCGCCGAGCACATAGGATGGCCGGAGAAGCACCGGAAAGCCGATGCGCGTGGCCGCCTCGCGTGCTTCCTCGGCGGTCGTGGCGGTGCCGTTTTCCGGCTGCTTCAGGCCCAGATCCGCAAGCGTCTTTTGAAATCGTCGCCGGTCCTCGGCCCGATCGATGGCATCGGGCGAGGTGCCGAGGATGGGTATTTTCGCGGCTTCCAGCGCATGCGCCAGCTTCAACGGCGTCTGCCCGCCGAATTGCACGATGGCGCCCAGAAGACGGCCGGCACGTTGCTCGACCCGGGCGATCTCGATCACATCCTCGGTGCACAAGGGCTCGAAATACAGGCGGTCGGAGGTGTCGTAGTCGGTGGACACCGTCTCCGGGTTGCAGTTGACCATGATGGTCTCGATGCCCGCCTCGTTCAGGGCATAGGCGGCGTGGACGCAGCAATAGTCGAACTCGATTCCCTGGCCGATGCGATTCGGGCCGCCGCCGAGGATGATGATCTTGTCACGGCTACTCGGCGCCGCCTCGCACTCCGGCGTATCGAAACCGTTGCCTTCATAGGTGGAGTACATATATGGCGTGGCCGCCGGGAACTCGCCGGCGCAGCTATCCACCCGCTTGTAGACCGGATGGACGTCCAACTGGTCGCGACGGGCCGCCACCGCGGCGTCCTCCAGGCCGGCAAGCTCGGCCAGGCGGGCATCCGAAAAACCCAGCTTCTTCAGGTTCAAAAGACCGGCGCGGTCGCCCGGCAAGCCGTCGCGGCGCACACGCGCCTCGATCTCGACCACTTCGGCGATGCGCTGCAGGAACCAGGGATCGAACCGGGTCGCAGCGTGAATCTCCTCGTTGCTCAGGCCATAACGCATGGCCTGGGCGATATGCAGAATGCGCTCCGGCTTCGGTTTCGACAGCTCGGCGGTGATGGTGTCCCGGTCGAGGACGCCGTCCGGACCGATGGCGCCGGGCACTTCGATCTCGTTCAGGCCGGTCAAGCCGGTCTCAAGCGAGCGCAGGGCTTTTTGCATGGCTTCGGTGAAGCAGCGGCCCATGGCCATGGCCTCGCCCACCGATTTCATGGACGTGGTCAGGAGCGGCGCCGTGCCGGGAAATTTCTCGAAGGTAAAGCGCGGCATCTTGATGACCACGTAGTCGATGCTCGGCTCGAAGGAGGCCGGTGTGGCCCGGGTGATGTCGTTGTCCAATTCGTCCAGGGTGTAACCGACGGCCAGCTTGGCGGCGATCTTGGCGATGGGAAAGCCGGTCGCCTTGGACGCCAGGGCGGAGGAGCGCGAGACACGCGGATTCATCTCGATGACCACCATGGCGCCGTCCGCCGGATTGACCGCGAACTGCACGTTCGAGCCGCCGGTATCGACGCCGATCTCGCGCAGGATGGCGATGGAGGCATCGCGCATCACCTGGTATTCCTTGTCGGTCAGGGTCAACGCCGGGGCGACGGTCACCGAATCGCCGGTGTGGATGCCCATGGGATCCAGATTCTCGATGGAACAGACGATGATGCAGTTGTCCGCCCGGTCGCGGACCACCTCCATCTCGAATTCCTTCCAGCCGAGCACCGACTGCTCGACCAGCACCTCATGCACCGGCGAGGCGCGCAGGCCGTTGCGCACGATCTCCTGGTATTCCTCGCTGTTGTAGGCGATGCCACCGCCGGTGCCGCCCAGCGTATACGACGGCCGGATGATCGCCGGCAGGTCGACATAGGAAAGCGCTTCCATAGCCTCGGCGACGTCGCGCACCATGCGCGCTCGCGGCGTGGCCAGGCCGATGCTGTCCATGGCCTGACGGAAGAGCTGCCGGTCCTCGGCCTTGGCGATGACCTCGGCGTTGGCGCCGATCATCTCCACGCCGTGTTGCTGCAACACCCCGGACTTGGCCAGGGCAAGGCCGGTGTTCAGCGCCGTCTGGCCGCCCATGGTCGGCAGCAGGGCATCGGGTTTTTCGCGGGCGATGATCTTGGCCACCACCTCCGGCGTGATCGGCTCCACATAGGTCGCATCGGCCAGGTCCGGATCGGTCATGATGGTCGCCGGATTGGAGTTGACCAGGATCACCCGGTACCCCTCGTCCCGCAGCGCCTTGCATGCCTGCGCCCCGGAATAGTCGAACTCGCACGCCTGGCCGATCACGATCGGCCCGGCGCCGATGATCAGGATCGATGAGATGTCTGAGCGCTTGGGCATGGTGGTCTCAGGCGCCTTGCTTGTGGGCGCGGATCGTGTCGACGAACCGCTCGAACAGATAATGGCTGTCGCGCGGGCCGGGCGAGGCTTCCGGGTGGTACTGCACGGAAAAGACCGGCCGGTCTTTGACTCGCAGCCCCTCGTTGCTGCCATCGAACAGGGAGACGTGGCTGACCGCCACCGAGTCGGGCAGGGAGTCTGGGTCCACGGCGAAGCCATGGTTCTGGCTGGTGATCTCCACCCGGCCGGTGGCCAGATCCTTGACCGGGTGATTGGCGCCGTGGTGGCCGAGGTGCATCTTCTTGGTGCGCCCGCCCAACGCCAGGGCCAGAATCTGATGCCCCAGGCAGATGCCGAACACGGGCAAACCGCTGGCCAGAAGCTCTTGCACGATCGGTACCGCATAGGTGCCGGTGGCCGCCGGATCGCCGGGGCCGTTGGACAGGAAGATGCCATCCGGCCGGCGCCGCAGGATATCGGCGGCGCTGGTATCGGCGGGCACCACGGTCACGGCGCAGCCGAGCGAGGCGAGACAACGCAGGATATTACG
>DASWJP010000172.1:0-2166 GCA_036397065.1 Kiloniellales bacterium
TGACCAAGGCGGCGGTCGTCGTCAAGGATCAACTTTTCGCCACCCTGGATCCGACCATGCGCCGGGTGCGCCTGCCGTCGGGGACGCAGGTCATCGTCTCCGACACGGTCGGCTTCATCTCCGATCTGCCCACCGATCTGGTGGCCGCCTTCCGGGCCACCCTGGAGGAGGTGGTGGAGGCCGATCTGATCCTGCATGTGCGCGATATCAGCCATCGGGATAGCGATGCGCAACGCCAGGATGTGCTGGCGGTCTTGCAAGCCATGGGCCTGGGCGAGGCGTTGGCGCATGGCGTTATCGAGGTTCTGAACAAGATCGACCTGCTGGACGCCGAATCCCGCACCGCCTTGTTGGGGCGCAGCGAACGGGTCGACCAGCAAACCGCATGCTCCGCGGTCACCGGCGAAGGAATTGAGGCACTGTTGGCCTTGATCGACCGGTATTTCGCGGAATTCCGGGAATTGACGGATATTTCGGTTTTGTTGAGCGACGGCGCGGCGATTGCCTGGCTCTACGACCATGGCCACGTCCTGAAACGGTACGACGATGACGAGCGGGCACATTTGAGCGTGCGCCTGGACGCGGCCGACTTGGCGCGGTTCCGCCGCCGGCACGGTGGCGCGGAACCCACAACTTAACCGAGATTTAACCGCGTTTCATCACCGATCGGTCCTTGCAATTGCGGTGGCGAACCGGATACTCGGCGCCGCATGCCCTTGGACATCGACGCCGTTACCCGCATCCTGGAAGAAGCCGCGGTGGTAGAGATTCTGCCGCGTTTTCAGTCTTTGCTCAGCCACGAAGTGCGCGAAAAGGAAAGCGGCGAGTTGGTCACCATCGCCGATGTGAAGGCGGAGGAGCATATCGCCCGCCGCTTGCGCGATCTGCTGCCGGGCGCCTATCTGGTGGGCGAGGAGGCGGTGGCCGCCGACCCGGCCATTCTGCCCGCGATCAGCAAAGAGCCGCTGGTGTGGGTCATCGACCCGATCGACGGCACCGCCAACTTTGCCCGCGGCAATCCGGTCTTCGCCGTCATGGTCGGATTGGTGAAGAAGGGGCGCACGGTGGCCGGCTGGATTCACGACCCGGTCTCAGGGACCACCGCAACGGCGGAACTGAAATCCGGCGCCTGGCGTGCCGGATCCCGCCTGACGGCTGCGCCCGCCACGTCCCTCAGGGACATGCGCGGCACCCTGCATGCCAGCACCTTCGCGCCGCCGGAAATGGCCAAGCAGATTCAATCCCGGCGCAACCTGGTGCATGCGATCCGCAGCTTGCGGTGCGCCGGGCACGAATACCTGCGCCTGGCCTCGGGCCATATCCATTTCTCGTTGTTTACCAAGCTGATGCCATGGGATCATGTACCCGGCTCCCTGATCTATCGGGAGGCGGGCGGCCAGGCGCGAACCTTGGACGGGGCCGACTATCTTGCGCGCAGCTATCGGGCGGCGGGTTTGCTGCTGGCGCCCGATGCCACGGCTTGGCAGTCTCTGCACGACGTATTGCTCGGTCCGGACGGCGCTGAAGTCTCTTAGGGCGGGAGGTCGCAATCGTGGCGGAACGGTTCCCTGTGGGGGCGCGGGTGATCGTCGTTGGCGGCGGCATTGTCGGCTGTTCTGTTGCTTACCATCTGACCCGCCTGGGTTGGACCGATGTGCTGCTGCTGGAACGCAAGAAGCTGACCTGCGGCACCACTTGGCATGCCGCCGGGCTTGTGGGGCAGCTTCGCGCCACCCTCAATCTCACGAAGCTCGCCCGTTATACCGCGGAATTGTACGCGGGCCTGGAGGCGGAGACCGGGCAGGCCACCGGCTTCAAACGCACCGGCAGTGTCAGCATCGCCAGCACCCCGGCCCGTTTCGAGGAACTGCGACGCGGCGCCTCCATGGCCAAGACCTTCGGCCTGGATGTGGAGGTGATTTCCCCGGCGCAGGTGCGCGAGCTGTGGCCGCTGCTCGACGGGGACGATGTGGTGGGCGGCGTCTATCTGCCGGGCGATGGACAGACCAACCCCACCGACACCACCATGGCCCTGGCCAAGGGGGCTCGCCAGGCGGGCGCCCGTATTCTGGAAGATGTGAAAGTCACCGGCGTGAACACCGCCAACGGCCGGGTCACAGGAGTCCGCACCGAACAGGGCGATATCGCCGCCGAGGTGGTGGTCAA
>DASWJP010000173.1:0-31365 GCA_036397065.1 Kiloniellales bacterium
CGTTCGGAGTCCTGGCCGATCCGCGGCAGCTTCACGATTTCCCGCGGCACCAAGACCACCGCCGAGGTGGTCGTCGTCGAGCTGAGCCGCAACGGCATGCGTGCATACGGCGAGGCGGTGCCCTATGCGCGCTACGGCGAATCCCTGCAGAGCGTCATCGACCAGATCGAGGGCCTGCACGGCGCCCTGGCGGAGGGGCTCGACCGCGAAGGCTTGCAGGCGCTGCTGCCGGCGGGCGCGGCGCGCAACGCCGTCGACCTCGCCTTCTGGGACCTCGAGAGCAAGCTCAGCGGCAGGCGCCACTGGGAGCTTGCCGGCCTGCCGGCGCCGGGCCCCGTCACCACGGCCTACACGCTGTCGCTCGACACGGTCGAGGTCATGGGCCGGAAGGCGGCGGAGAACGCCACCCGGCCGCTGCTCAAACTCAAATTGGCCGGTCCCGAGGATCTCGGCCGCGTCGCCGCGGTGCGCCGCAACGCGCCCAAGGCGCGCATCGTCGTCGACGCCAACGAGGGCTGGACCGCGGCGCAATACAGTGCTCTGGCGCCCAAGCTGATGGAGCTCGGCGTCGAGATGATCGAGCAGCCGCTGCCCGCCGGCGACGACGCGGCGCTCGCCGGCATCGAGCGGCCGGTGCCGGTCTGCGCCGACGAATCATGCCACGATACGGCCACCCTCGCGGGCCTCGCGGGGCGCTATGATATGGTGAACATCAAGCTCGACAAGACCGGCGGACTGACGGAAGCGCTGAAGCTCAAGGCCGCCGCCGAGGCCCAAGGGTTCGGCATCATGGTCGGCTGCATGCTGGCGACCTCGCTGGCCATGGCGCCGGGCGTGCTGCTGGCCCAGGGGGTGCCGGTGGTCGACCTGGACGGCCCGCTGCTGCTGGCCGAGGACCGCGACCCGGCGCTGCGGATCGAGGACAGCCTGGTCTGGCCGCCGGACGCGGCGCTCTGGGGTTGAGAGAGTTGATTGGAGAAGACATGCTGAAGAAGTTCACCATCGCCGTCCTGCTGCTGCTGGGCCTCCTGGCCGCCGCGCCGGCCTGGGCGATCGAGTTCAAGCCCGGCCAGATCTGGAGCTATCAGACCCGCGCGGGTGAGGAAGCCTCGAAGCTCTACATCGCCCGCATCGACCGCGGCCTCGGCACGCGCGCGCTGTTCCATCTCTACATCGACGGCCTGCAGCTGAAGAATCCCAAATTTCCGGGCGGCGAGCAGGACCACCTCGTTCACCTGCCGATCAGCCGCGAGGCGCTGGAGGCCAGCGTCACCCAGTTGCTGCAGTCGGACGCCGCGATGCCCGACATCTCCGAGGGCTACGCCCTCTGGCTGCTCAGCTTCGAACAGGGCCAGGCCGGCGTCTTCACCATCCCCGTATCCCAGGCCATCCAGCACATCGAGAACGCCTTCAACGCGCCGCCGCCGCAACAGTAGCCTTCACGCCAGTTGCGTTCGCATTCGGCAAGCGTCTCTGCGCGGAGAGGGTGTCGCCCTCACTCCGGCCTCTTCCCATCGAAGGCGACGGTGTTCACACGCCTCTAACGGTCACACCCCTCCTGTCACTCCGGACAAGCGAGCGCAAGCGAGCGCGAGCCGGGGTCCATGGCAGGCGCGGGCTCCGGCTTTGCAAAGCACCACAGCGCCCTGCGGCCGAGCAATCGGAACCGAGGCTAGGCGCCCCGCCTTTCGGTCGAATCCGGGCTCATGCTCCCAAGATTTCATTCTGAGGGATGCTGTTCTCGCACTCGAAGAGAAGAACTGTGCAAGAGCGTCCGGATTTGGACGGCAAGCGGAATTTCCGCAGTCAAGATGCAGGTCTGAAAGCGACCCATTGCGGACCTTCAGTCGTCGGGCGAAACTGGCGTTCTGAAATTCGGTCGCGAAAGAGTGAGAACAGATCATGGATGAAGATTTAGGCAGTATGAGCCGGCAGCAACTCGTTAAAGAAGTGAAACGGCTGAGAGCCGGGATCCGCGCTCATCGGGACAGTTCGGGTCATGATCTATGCTGGCATCATCCTCAACTGTGGAGCCTGCTCCCCGAGCGGACCGACCCGGAAGTCGCGGTGCCGCCTTGGCCCAAGTTTATGCGCGGGTGCATCGCCTACCGTGAGTCTCTGGATCTCGAGTTGAAGGGCGCTCCCACTGCGGATGTGGAATTTGACGAGAAGCAAAAGCCCTAAGCGTCGTGAAATCAATCTCACGACGAGCACGCGTCAGTCCGCTGCGCCGAAGCAGCAATCGTAGTGCGCCTGTCAGGTTGAGCGAAAGGCCACCGCTCTATTGAAATCGGTGATGTCCCGAGGGTCGCTCCTGGCACTTGGGCGACTATAGGTGTCCGGACTTCCTGGTCCGGTGAGGGATAGAGAGCGGAAGTCCTTGGCTCTTCCGCAGGGTTGCTCTTTCCCGTCGATCCGGCGATGAATGCGGGATGCAACCCGACTACATCGACCTCTACTGCGAGCGCACCGATCCGGGGCTGTGGAACGAGCCGCTGAACGCGCTCACCAATCTCGCCTTCATCCTGGCGGCGCTGCTGCTGGTCGTGGCCCTGCGGCGCGCCGACCCCGAGGTACGGCGCGACCCCGCGATCCTGGCACTGACCGCGCTGCTCTTCGCCATCGGCCTCGGCAGCGGCCTGTTCCACACCTTCGCGACGAAGTGGGCGGTGCTGGCCGACGTCACTCCCATCGCGCTCTTCATCCTGCTCTACATGTACCTCGCGCTGCGCCGCCTCATCGCCGCGCCGCTCTGGGGCTGCTGGCTGGGCGTCGCCGTCGTGCTGGTCCTCACGGTGGCCCTGCCGCTGGTCTTCGGATTCTCGGCCTCGACCTACGGCGTCGCCCTGGCGGCCATGCTGGGCGTCGGCGGCTTCCTCCACTTCGGCCGGCGCCACCCGGCCGGCCCGCGCATTCTGCGCGCCGCGGGGATCTTCGCGCTGTCGCTCGCCCTGCGCACCGCGGACCTGCCGCTCTGCGCGGTGCTGCCCGTCGGCACCCACTTCCTCTGGCACCTCCTGAACGCCGTGGTGCTCTACAGCCTGGTGCGCACCATGATGAAGCATGGCGCGCGCGATGACTCAGCGGCCTCCGCGTAGCCAGCCCTTGGCGAAGGTCACCTTGTCGGCCCCGATGAAGCGGCGCTGGCGCTCCAGCTCCGCATCGAGGCGGTCCAGGCGCGCTTGCGACAGCTTCACCTTCGGCTCCAGCCAGAGGCCCTTCACCTCCAGCGCGCCGCGCTCGCGCACCTGCTTCATGTCGAGGCGTCCGATCAGGCGGTGTCTTCAACGGCTCCGTGCAATTTTCCGTTATGCCCGTGAGAGGCACGGAAATGCGGCTCCGGGTATTCCGCAGGGCCGGTTTGGGCGAGCGGCTGGTTCGCAGGACGCCGGCCCCAGGCGCCGCCGAGCACGGCTGCTGCCGTGAGGAGGCCGTAGGAGACTGCCGCCAGGGCGACGATCTGGAACAGGGTCGAAAGACCGACGCCGAACCAGGCAACTACCGACCAGCCGATGAAGGCTGCAATGATCATGCGCACGGTGCCGGCCAGCACGGGAAACAGGACCCGCTTCGCCCCTTGGCTTGCAAAGTAAAGCGCCAGGCCCAATCCGACGGCGCCATAGACTGGCGCGACGTTCCGCAAATAGAGGGTGCCCATCGCCAGCACCTGAGGATCATCACTGAACAGGCCAATCCACGCATGCGGAAAGATCGCGGCAGCGAGGCCGATGAACTCGGTCACTCCGAAGGCAAGGGCGGCGCCGATCCAGGCGATGCGGCGCGCCCGCGCCATCTGCCCAGCCCCGATGTTAATGCCAACCATGGTCACCATGGCGGTGCCGAGGCCGAAGATCACCGGAATCTGAATGTAATCGAGGCGCGAGGCGATGCCGTACCCGGCAATTGCGTCAGCGCCGAACCGGCCGACGGCGGCGGTCACGAACGCGACCGTAAGATTGACCTGGACCGTGCCGATCGCAGACAGGAGGCCGACGCCCAGGATGTCTTTGAACAGGCGGCCCTGCAGAGGAACGATCCTGAGTTTCAGGAGGCTGCGTGGCGATCTCAGATATAGTATCAGCGCAAGCGCGGCGAGTACGTAATAGATGACCACTGCGGCCCCGCCGCCGGCAACGCCGAGCCGAGGAACGGGGCCCCAACCGAAGATCAGGGCCGGCGACAAAGGGACAAGGATAACGGCGCCGGAAAAAATCACGAGTGCAGGCACGTTCACGTTCCCAGCGCCGCGAAGCGCTGATGATAGCAAAGCAGTGATCCAGATCGGGATGGAGCCTGCGAACACAACGCCTGAATAGGTGAGCGCTACCGTCAGCGTCGGTCCCTCCCCGCCCATCGCCTGATAAAGGATCGGTCCGCCAAGAAAAGCCGCTGCCGTGAAGATAAGGCCGAATGCGCAGGCGAGGACGATCGCATGCCAGATCAGCGCATCGGCATCGACGGGGCGATTGGCCCCCAATGCCCGCGCAACGGCCGAGGAGACGCCCCCGCCGATGCCGCCATTCGACATCATCTGCATGAGCATGAGAAAGGGGAAGACCAGGGCGACCCCGGCGAGCGCGTCCGTTCCAAGAAAGCTGACGAAATAGGTCTCAGCCACCCCGACAAGCGTCTGGACAACGAGCACTACGATCGTCGGCAAGGCAAGACGGAGCATCGTCGGTGTGATTGGCCCGGCGAGAATGCCAAGTGGCACCTTGCGCGCGGGCGATGAGTCCGTTGGAGCCTCCGGACGGGACGCGTCGGTCATCGGTTGATCCTGGGCTGTATGTGCAGACATCAAGGCGATCGATTCCCCGCGTCGGCGCTTCGGGTCGCGTCGTGAGCTTGGTCGCAGAGAGGTCGAGGAGACGGTTGAGCGCGAATGTCGCCTCCGGTCCGAATGAACGCCCGTCTCAGTCGCAGGTGCTGGCGCCTGGGTGACGCGCGCCTTCCTCGCGCAGAACCCTAAGTGCCACCCGCTCAAACGTGCCCACAGCTCCTGCCACCTCGAGCAAAACAGAATGTCATGGATGTCGAGCTCAAACCGGCAGCCCGTTCTGCTTTCGCAGGCTCTTGTCGAATGCGGATGCGGGGACGAAACGGCGCAGGAAACTGACCTGGCGCGCCATTTTTCCCGCCGCATAGCGCCTCTTCGGAACGGAGTCGGTCGCCGCCTTCAAGACCGTCCTGGCGACGACTTCGGGCGCATCGCCTGTTTCCAGCGCTTTCCGCAGGGTCACACTGATGCCAGCGCGCGCAGAGTCATAGACATCGAGCAACTGATCCGGCTTGGCGAGATTTTCTTCGAATGACGTCCGGGTATAGGCGGGCTCGACCAATGCAACGCGAATCCCGAACGGGCGCAGCTCGTGGTCAAGCGATTCGGAATAGCCTTCAACGGCATGTTTGGTCGACGAATAGAGCGCGGAATAGGGAGCTGGGATGAAACCCAGCACCGAGCTCAAATTGACGATCCTGCCCTTCCCTTGGCGCCGCATCGTCGGCAACACCGCGTTGGTCACGCGGAGAACGCCGAAGACGTTCACGTCGAACAGCGCCTGAGCCTGGGCGGTCGAGGACTCCTCCGCACCGCCGAGCAGGCCAATGCCGGCATTGTTGACAAGCAGGTCGATGCGCCCGGCCTCGGCCAGCACGTCATCGACCAGTTTCGCTACGGACGCGTCATCGGTCACGTCGCAGGTCAGCATGGTAACGCCGTCGCTCCTTTGAGCGACGGCGCGACGGCTGGTTCCGAACACGCGAAAGCCCGCGCTCTGCAGGGCCTTGGCTGTTGCGTATCCGATGCCGGAGGATGCCCCCGTCACCAGAGCGACGCCAGGATTGGTCTTGTTCATGGAGATCACTTCTTTCTTCGTGCTGGATTGCGTTTCGAAATGTCGCGGCCGCTTGTCGGCCGCGGCGCCCGGTGGAATGGGAGCGCTCAAATTGAGGGTCGGTGGTGCCGCCTGATCCCTGAGCGCCAGGATTGTGAAGATGGCTCCAAGCCCGACGATACAGCGCACTGCATTGGCGGCTGGGCCGGAGTTCATGATCGAAAGCGCAGAGATCACGGCTTCCTGCGCACGATCAGGCATGTCGACGTGCCATGGGCGTGGAGCCTGCCTTGCAGGTCCTCGATCCTGCCCTCCAGCGTGATGACGGTCCGGCCGCGCGAAACGACATGGCCGAAGACGTGGATTACACCGGAATCGATGGATATCGGGCGGACGAACTTGACAGAGGTTTCATGTGACGGACACATCTCGCCAGGCGAGAGAGTCGTCTGTGCGGCAAGCGCCATGGCGGTGTCGAGCATCGTCATGATCCAGCCGCCGTGGACGGTATTCGTCAGATTGCAAAAACGCGGCTCGGGGGTGGCTCGGAGTTCGGCCCTGCCTTCCTCAGGGGGGAGCAAGGTGAAGGGGAACGTTTCCGCCATCGATGGAGGACGGATGCTTCCGTCTGCCAGTCCCGCAACGAGCTCAAGTCCGGAGCATCCCGTTAACTCGGAGACAGAAGCAGTTGCGTTGCGCGCCTCGGTCGGAGAATCCGTCGTCATTGGAGCGGTTCTTGTGCGGCATCGCTGGCGGACGACGCCGTCTGCACGCTGTTGGCGGCCGCTTGCAGGAACCGCTTTGACAGCCGCTCGTCGTTGACCGTCCGCGAGAGAATCAGCGCTCCGACCATCGTCGAGAGAATAGCCATGGCCTTGCCATTGGGCTCCTCGCCGTCGACATCGCCAACCCAACTACCGAGCAGCTCGAGGTATTCCCTGATCCCGGCTTCGAATGACGCCTTCACGTCGACGCCCTGCCGGGCAGCATCCGAGCCGAGCGCCACGATCGGGCAACCGTCCATCCTTTCTTCGCGATGCTCCGTGCTGAGGTAGAAAGCGATCACCGCGCCAAGCGGATCTTTAGGATTCGCGGCCGCCGCGGCCGACCATCGGCTGAAGGCGCTCTCCAATGCCCGTCTGGACGCCTGTGCCGCCAGGTCCTCCTTTGACGCGAACTGTTTGTAAAAGGCGCCTTGGGTCAGCCCGGCACCCTTCATCAGATCCTTAAGGCCGATGCCGTCAAAGCCGCGCTCCCGAAAAAGGCGACTTGCCACGTTGATCACGGTTTGACGGTTTTTCGCAGCCTGAATGCGACTCACGCGCATCGTCAATCTCCTTTTAGATTGCATTCAAAATCTATATAGCCTATATAGAGTTCGAACGCAATCTATTTCAAGCGAGGCTTTGGCATGAAAATGAGACCCGCTGTTGTGCTGGGGGGGCTCCTAATCGCGGTGTCAGGGGCGGCCGCCCTCGCCACAGTTTCCATGCGCACGCAGGAAGCCTCTGCCGTGAGCGACCCGAGGCAGGAGCCTCCGATCGTCAGATTGGCGACGGCAGTGCGGGTGGTGGGATCCGAACGCGGTTTCACGGGCATCGTAGGGGCGAGGGTACAGAGCAATCTCGGTTTTCGCGTTCCCGGCAAGATCGTGGAACGGCTCGTGGATGTCGGTCAGGAGGTCAATGCTGGCCAGCCGCTGATGCGGATCGACGACACCGACCTTCGCCTTGCGCTCGCGGCGAAGCGCAATGCTGTTGTCGCGGCACGCGCATCTGTAGTTCAGTTGGACGCGGATGAACGGCGATACGCCAGCTTGCTCGACGATGGATGGGTCCCCCGACAGCGCTACGAGCAGGCGAAGGCCGCGTTGGATACGGCGGAAGCGCAACTCGCCGCCGCCGAAGCCGAAGCACGGGTCACCGAGAATGAGGCGACCTACGCGCTCCTGGTGGCGGACGTGGATGGAACGGTCATCGAAACGCTTGGCGAGCCGGGTCAGGTCGTCTCCGCCGGTCAGACCGTGGCTCGACTTGCCCAGGCCGGCCCTCGCGAGGCCGTGGTCGCGCTTCCTGAAACGATCCGGCCGGCGATCGGCTCGGTGGCCGAGGCTAGCGTATATGGGGGCGATGGGCGGCGCTATGCGGCACATCTCCGGCAATTATCGGACTCCGCCGAGGCCCAGACCCGTACCTATGAGGCCCGCTATGTGCTCGACGGTGAGGCCGCGGCAGCACCGCTAGGCGCGACGGTAACCATTCTGCTTGCAAGCCAGGCGAGTCAGCCGGAAGTCCAGGTGCCGCTGGGAGCCGTGCTCGATGACGGCGACAAGACCGGCGTTTGGGTCTTGGACCGCACCACCTCGACCGTACACTTTCGGCCCGTCAAGCTTGTTCGTGTGACCAGCGAAACAGCCGTGGTCTCCGGATTGAGTTCTGGTGAGCCGATTGTTTCGCTCGGCGCTCACCTCCTGCAGGAGGGTGCTCGCGTCAGGGCTGCGTCCGAAAGCCGGGGCAACTGATGAACCTCAATCTTTCCGCGATCGCCGTTCGCGAACGGGCCGTCACCCTGTTCTTCATCGTCCTGCTGGTGGCCGCCGGCGCCTATGCCTTCCTCATGCTTGGGCGGGCAGAGGACCCCAACTTCACCATTAAGACCCTGACGGTCACGACGGTATGGCCGGGCGCGACGGCGCGCGAGATGCAGGACCTCGTCGCCGAGCCGTTGGAGAAGCGGCTTCAGGAGCTGACCTGGTACGACCGAGTGGAGACGACCACACAGCCAGGTTATGCGTACATGACAGTTACGCTGAAGGACAGCACACCGCCATCTGTCGTGCAGGAGGAGTTCTACCAAGCCCGTAAGAAGATCGGCGATGAAGCCCGCAACCTACCGTCCGGCGTCTTCGGCCCCTTCGTCAACGACGAATATTCGGACGTAAGCTTCGCCCTTTATGCGCTCAAGGCCGAGGGCATGCCAATGCGTGAGCTGGCCAGGCAGGCCGAGGTGATCCGCCAGGACCTCCTGCACGTGCCCGGTGTCAAGAAGGTCAACATCCTCGGTGAACGTCCCGAACAGGTATTCGTCGAGTTCTCCTATGCCAAACTGGCAACCCTCGGCGTGTCGGCCCAGGATCTTATTGCCGCCTTGCAGCGGCAGAACACCGTCACACCGGCAGGCTCGATCGACACCCAGGGCCCACGAGTCTTCATCCGGGTCGACGGCGCTTATGACAGTGTCCAGACGATCGCCGACACACCGATCGTCGCTGCGGGGCGGACGCTGAAGCTCTCCGACATTGCCGATGTCCGCCGCGGCTACGAGGATCCTCCGACCTATCTCATCCAACACCAGGGTGAGCCCACCATCATGCTCGCGGCGGTTATGCAGGAGGGCTGGGATGGCCTCGCGCTCGGCAAGGCGCTGGAGGCCAGGACTGCCGCCATCGCACAGACACTGCCGCTCGGGATGACGCTCGACAAGGTGATCGATCAGGCTGTCAACATCACTTCGGCGGTTGACGAATTCATGATGAAGTTCGCGATGGCGCTCGGAGTGGTGATGCTGGTGAGCCTGCTAAGCCTCGGCTGGCGCGTCGGCATCGTCGTGGCGGCTGCCGTCCCTCTGACGCTTGCTGTCGTGTTCCTCATCATGCTGGAAACCGGTCGCTTCTTCGACCGCATCACGCTTGGCGCTCTCATCCTGGCGCTTGGTCTTCTCGTGGACGACGCCATTATCGCCATCGAGGTGATGGTGGTGAAGATGGAAGAGGGCATGGACCGTATCAAGGCGGCGGCCTATGCGTGGAGCCACACTGCGGCGCCGATGCTGTCCGGAACACTCGTGACAATCGCCGGGTTCCTGCCGGTCGGCTTCGCGCGCTCGACGGCCGGCGAGTACGCCGGCAACATCTTCTGGGTCGTGGGGTTCGCCCTCATCGTCTCCTGGATCGTCGCGGTGGTCTTTACGCCCTATCTCGGCGTCAAGATGCTGCCCGCGATTAAACCGATCGAAGGCGGTCACCACGCGATCTACGGCACACCGAATTACCAGCGTCTGCGACGGCTGATCACTTTTTCCGTGCGCCACAAGTTCGTAACCGTCGGTATCGTTATCATCGCCTTGGCGCTTTCCGGCGTCGGCATGGGCGGCCTCAAACAGCAGTTCTTCCCGACATCAGATCGCCCCGAAGTGCTGGTGGAAGTTCGTCTGCCGGAAGGTACCAGCATTGAGACGACGACCGCGACAGTGGAGAAGCTCGAACACTGGCTGGACGGTCAGCCGGAGGCTGAGATCGTCACGAGCTATGTCGGTCAGGGCGCTCCCCGCTTCTTCTTCGCGATGGCGCCGGAACTGCCTGATCCTGCCTTCGCCAAGATCGTCGTGCTGACACCGGACGCGGAGGCGCGCGAGGCGTTGAAGCACCGGCTCCGAGAGGCGGTGTCACAGGGGCTTGCACCTGAGGCCTATGTGCGCGTCACCCAGCTCGTGTTCGGACCCTACACGCCGTTCCCGGTCGAGTTCCGGGTCATGGGACCTGATCCCACGCAACTCTACAGCATCTCCGAGAAGGCCCTCGATATCATGCGGGGCATCCCGGACGTGCGGCAGGCCAACCGCGATTGGGGCAATCGCACACCCGTACTCCGCTTCATCCCGGATCAGGATCGACTGAACCTCATCGGCCTCTCGCCGGCGGAGGTGGGCCAGCAGCTCCAGTTCCTCCTCACCGGCATCGCCGTCACGCAGGTCCGCCAGGACATCCGCAATGTCCCCATCGTGGCACGCAGCGCCGGCGGCGAGCGGCTGGATCCGGCGCGTCTGGCGGATTTTTCCCTGATGAGCCGGGACGGCCGCCAGATTCCGCTCGACCAGATCGGCCATTCGGAAATCCGTCTGGAAGAGCCGATCCTGAAGCGCCGCGATCGCACGCCCGTCATCACGATCCGCTCGGACATCAACGAGGCGACCCAGCCTCCAGAGGTCTCCAAGCAGATCCTGAAAGCCCTTCAGCCGCTGATCGCATCCCTTCCGGCCGGCTATCGCATCGAACTGGGTGGATCCATCGAGGAGGCTGCCAAGGCCAACGCCGCGTTGGGCAAGGTCTTCCCGGCCATGATCGCCGTCACGCTGATCGTAATCATGCTCCAGGTGCGATCCTTCTCGACGATGGCCATGGTCATGCTGACGGCACCGCTTGGCCTCGTCGGCGTGGTGCCAATGCTGCTCACCTTCAACCAGCCCTTCGGATTCAACGCCATCTTGGGCCTGATAGGATTGGCCGGCATCCTGATGCGCAATACGCTGATCCTGACCGAACAGGTCAAGGAAAACCGCGCGGCCGGCCTTGACGACTATCACGCCGTCGTCGAGGCCACGGTGCAACGCACGCGGCCCGTGATCCTGACCGCACTTGCCGCCGTGCTGGCCTTCATCCCCCTCACGCATTCCGTCTTCTGGGGATCTATGGCCTATACGCTGATCGGCGGCACGGCGGTCGGCACGGTGTTGATCCTGCTCTTCCTTCCTGCGCTCTATGCCGCGTGGTTCCGGATCAAGCCGACTGCTGATGATATCCATGAGGACTCGACGGAAGAACCGGAATTGCGAACGGCAACGGCTGCCGAATAGGGCTCTGTTGTCGGAGGAGGCGGTTCAACTTCTCGCCCGTAGTATTTGCCTGAACATACGAAAGGCCAGCCGCACGATCTTACCACTTACCTGTTACGTTTGTGCCGCTAACCTCGGTATGGCTCGTTCGCTCAATCGCAAGAATCGGGTGTTGCAGGCCAACGATATGGCATATGAACGAAGATCACACTGGTTGCAGGGTTTGCGATGTCTCGCATCGAGAGGGCGTACAAAAGCGTAGGGCGGAAGGGCTTGGTCGCAGTGGGAGCGCTGGAGCGAATATGGTTGCGGGCCCCCGCAACCAATAATCACGCCGCTATCTGAAAAAGATGGCGGCGTTTTGCTGTCAGGGTAAATCTTTGACGAGGCGCTTGGCTGTCATCCAAGATCGCCGTGATTTCGTTTAACGTGAAAATGCCTGCGTTGGCTCAGGTGGCGGGCTTTGGCACGATGATGACCTCTTCCCCGTTATAGCGCCCGTGGCATTCGTCGGGCGAGTTGTTGACGATCGCGCGTTCGAAACCGGCATCGAGCGCCAGCCATTTTTCGCGCAGCAGAGGCGCAACACCGGCCTCCACCAGCGCATCGCCCAGCAGCTTGTGCCGGATGGCGAAGACTTCGGCGGGCATGAACATGTGGACGTGGGCATCGCGCGGCGACCGGCCGCCATAGACCATTGGTCCGCCCATCAGGGATGTCCAGAAATCCGTCTGCTGAGTCTCAACCACTTCCCGTTTGGTATGAGCGAAGAATCCCTTCAGCCAGGGATGGGCGAACAGTTTGGTGTAAAGAATACGGTGCACTTGCTGCAGGCAAGCTCAGCCGCCAACCTGTTCAAAAAAGTTATCTCCGAGCAGCGATTTTCCCTTGGCCGTCGTCACTGCCGCAACCTCATCGGAGTTCCAAACAGCCGGTAGGGTAACTATCTGGCGTTTATGGAATATTAATTCGCTGAAGCTATGAGGAATCTACAAAGCCGAGTTAAAATATATAGAATTACTCAATTCAAGGTAGTAAGTTCTGGCGCCATATTTTGCTTGGATTATTAGTTTCTCGAAAGCCACATTTTCGTTGTTTAACACAATCACTTGAAATCAGACAATTGACTATTGTCCTTCGTGTAATTTTTCACCTCGGATCGCGGCCTGTTCATCCGCAGGAAGCGTGACCTTTTCTCCGCCAGGCTGAGGCCGTAACGTGAGTGTGGCCGCGCAATACAGGTGGAGACATCCAGCATGATCGCCGTGATATTCGAAGTGATCCCCGCGGAGGGGCGCAAGGCAGAGTATCTGGACCATGCGGCGCGGCTGCGACCCGAGCTGGAAAAGATTGATGGGTTCATCTCCGTCGAACGGTTCCAGAGCCTGACCGAGCCCGGCAAGATCCTGTCCCTGTCCTTCTTTCGCGACGAAGCGGCGGTGGCCCAGTGGCGCAACCACGAACGCCATCGGGCGACCCAGGCGGCCGGCCGAGGCGGTATTTTTGCGAACTACAGGCTGCGCATCGGCGAGGTCGTGCGCGATTACGGCATGACCGAACGGCGCGAGCAGGCGCCGCAAGACAGCCAGATACGGCACGGCACCAAAACTTGAGGTCTGCTCCGGCCGGTCAATCCGGGCGGAATACCGGCTTGTGTTTTTCCAGGAAGGCGGCGAGGCCCTCGCGCCCTTCCGCCCCGCCGATCGCCCGGGCGATGCTGTCGGCCTCGAGGGCGAGCTGCGCCTCCATCGTGTTCCCCGGCGCCGCTTCGATCAGGCGCTTGATCGCGGCGAGGGCCTGGGGCGGCCCCTCGGCCAGCACCTGGGCGCGTGCCACGGCTGACTCCAGGGCGGTGCCGGGGGCGACGATGGCGTTGACAACGCCCAGCGCATGCCAGCGCTCGACCGGAATGCGGTCGCCGGTCATGGCCATCTCGGCCAGCAGCTGACGCGGCACGGATCGCCCCAGAAAGACGGTGGCGCCGCCGTCCGGGGTCAGGCCGATCTTGACGTAGGCTATGGAGAGATAGGCATCGCGCGCGGCGACGATCATGTCGCAGGCCAGGGCCAGGGAGGCCCCGGCCCCGGCCGCGCCGCCCTCGATAGCGGCGATGATCGGCTTGGGGCAGGCGCGCATGGCGCGGATCAGGGCATGCACCTTTTCGACGCTGGCGCGCCGTTTGGCCAAGCTCTGCGAGGCCCGTTCTTGCAAGAGGTTGATATTGCCGCCCGAGCAGAAGAACCCGCCGGCCCCGGTCAGGACGATGGCGCCGACCGAGGGGTCCTTGCCCGCCGCCTCGACGCATTCGCGGAAGGCATCGGTGAACGCCCAGGACAGGGCGTTGCGCGTCGCCGGATCGTCGTTGACGGCGATCAGCACGCGGCCCTGACGGCGCGTTTCAAGGGCATCGGTCATGGGGATCGCCTCAGTTCGGCGTGTGAATGGGCAGGCCCAGGGCGGCCCGCCGGCCGAGCCACAGGGTCGGGCGGTAGCGGTCCTCGCCGGTGATCGCCTGCAGCCGTTCCAGGATGGCGCAGGTGGTCTTGACGCCCAGGCACTCGGCCAACTCCAGCGGCCCGTGCGGGTAGTTCAGGCCCAGCTTCATGGCCAGGTCGATATCCTGGGGCGAGGCCAGGGCGATCTCGGCCATGTAGCAGCCCAGATTGGCGATCATGGCGCACAGGCGCTGGGCAATGAAGCCGGGCGAATCCTTGATCGCCGTGACCTTGCGCCCGGAGGCGGCCATTGCCGCCGCCACTGCATCCCGCACCCCCGGATCGGCGCCGGGGGCGGTCATCAGGGTGATCCGCTTGGTCGTCTCACCGGTCAGGTCGAGGGCCACCAGGCGGCGGAAGTCCACCCCCGTGCGCAATGCCGTGCGCGTCGCATCGTCGCCCAGAGGCGCGGCCAGGATCGGCAGGACGCCGTCGTCCTTGGCCACGCTCAAGCCGGCTTGGGTGCAAAACGCGCTCAACCCTTCGTCGGCTTCGGCCAGGGCCACACGGCGGGCCGGCGCGGCATCGCTGCGATGGTCGGGCGAGGGCGGATCCACCATCCGGCCGCCCGTATCGTATCGGTACCAGCCGCCGCCGGTCTTGCGGCCCAGATGCCCGGCATCGAACAGCGCCTTGTGATTGGGCGCGGTCCTCAGGCGCGGGTCCTGCATGTATCCGTCGTAGACGATCTGGCTGACCGGAAAGTTCACGTCGATCCCGGTCAGGTCCATCAGCTCGAACGGCCCCATGCGGAAGCCGGCGCAATCGCGCATGATGGCGTCGATCTGGGCCGGCGTGGCCACCGCTTCGTGGGCCAGGCGCAGGCCCTCGGTGGTCATGGCGCGGCCGCCCAGGTTGACCAGGAAGCCGGGCGAGTCCTGGACCGTGACCGGCACCCGGCCCAGGCGCCGGCCGAGCGCGGCCAGGGCCGTGATGGCGGCCTCGCCGGTCTCCGGTCCCCGGATCACCTCGACCAGTTGCATCACCGGCACCGGATTGAAGAAGTGCAGGCCGGCGATGCGCTCGCGCCGGTCGCAGGCGCGGGCGATGGCCGCGATCGGGATCGAGGAGGTGTTGGAGACGATCAGGCATTCCGGCGTGACCGTGGCCTCGATCTCCTGGAACAGCGCCCGCTTGGCCTCCAAGTCTTCGAAGATGGCCTCGATCACCACGTCGCAAGGCGCCAGGTCGGCGACGCCCGCCACCGCCTGCAAGCGGGCCTTCGCGGCTCCGGCTTCCGCCAGGTCCAGGCGGCCCTTCTCGACCAGGCGGTCCAGGCGCCCGGCGATGCTGGCCACGGCGGCTGTGGCAGCCCCCGGTTGGCTGTCGAGCAGGAAGGTGCGCATGCCGCCCAGGACCGACACCTGGGCGATGCCCTGGCCCATGGCGCCGGCGCCGACGATACCCGTGACGTAGTCCACAGCCTCCGGTGATTTCACGCCCTGCCTTTCCCGATCGTGTGCCTGGCTCAGTCAGATATTCTTTGCCCGCAACACCATACAAGAAAAACCCAGGGCCGCGCACATGCCGCGTTCGGGGCCGTGTTCCGTGCCGTGTTCCGGGTTAGGACCCCGGCGAATGTCCGCCGTGAGTCTCCATGGCCCCGGCCTTTTCGACCCACACGTCCACCTCGATGGTGCCCGCCTTCTCGAAGGTCAGGGTCAGGGGGAAAGTGGCCCCCTCGGCCAACGGCGATGCCAAGCCGATCAGCATGATGTGCAGGCCGCCGGGTTGCAGGACCGCCGGCTCGCCGGGAGAAACCTCGATGGCGGCGACGTGACGCATCTTCATCACCCCGTCCACCATGGTGTTGACGTGCGTCGCGGCCTCGCGGGCCGCCGGGGTCTTGGCCCCGATCAGCCGGTCGGGCTCGCTCCCCGCATTGACGATGGTCAGGTAGACGGCGCCCGCCTTCGCCTGGCCGATCGAGGCGCGCGCCCAGACCTTTTCAATGAGCAGATCGGCCAAATTGAACTCGTGCGCCGACGCGACGCCGGTAAACGCCAATACGGATACCAGTAGGGTTGCTGCAAGTATGCGCTGCATGTGAGATTTCGCTCCTAGAATGTTGTGTTTCACAAATATTTCCGGATGGCTTTGACGATCTCCGTGGCCGGCTCGCGGAAGGACAAGGCGTTCAGAAACCGCCCGTCCGGGCCCATCAGATAGATGAATGCCGAATGGTCCATGAGGTAGTCGGTGTCACCGGCCGCCGGGTCGGATTTGGCGTAGTAAGCGCGATATGCCTTTGTCACCGACGCGATTTGTTCCGGTGTGCCCGTGAGGCCGACGATGCGCGGGTTGAACGCCGCCACGTATTCCGCCAGCACCTCGGGGGTGTCGCGCTGTGGATCGATGGTGATGAACAGCGGCTGTATCTTGGCGGCATCGCCGCCCAAGGCATCGAGGGTAAAGGCCACTTCCTGCAACGCGGTCGGACAGATATCGGGGCAGAAGGTGTAGCCAAAGAAGATCAGCAGGTATTTGCCCTGGAAATCGGTGTCGCGGACCGTTTCGCTGGTGTGGGCGACGAGCGTAAAGGCGCCACCCAGCTGAATGGCGCTGGCGGTGTTGACGGCGGGCGGCTGCGAATCGGCCGGGAGTCGGAGGACAACCAGCCACAACCCGGCTAGTCCGGCCACGGCCATCAGGGCCAGGAGAATCAGAGTCCTGCGGGTCATCGACTTGACCTTGCAATCAGTTTAGGAAAACAGCGTCCGCCGTGAACCAGCGCGGCCGACACATTCTATTGGAGTCAGGCCGTGGTTGGCCTGCGGCTTCAGGCGGTGGCGGGCGGTGCGCGGATGGGCAGGGGGGATATGGGTAGACCGGCCACAATCATGCTGTCTTGCGCGGTCACGGGCGAAATGGACCGGGAGAACGAGATCGCGGTTGGGCTGGCCTGGGGCAGAGACGACGCAACACTTGGGCCGAAGCAGAAATGGCATGGCTTGTTGGCGGGGATATCCTGCTTTTCGACCGGCCAGCCGTCCTCGTCCAGGGTGACCCAAACCGTGCCACCGGCGGTACAAATTGGAACCGCGTTGCTGGCGCCACCGCTGCCGATGGCCATGCTGTAGGTCGGGATCATGACCTGGCCGAAAAGGGCCAAGACACCCAGCCAAATAGCCAGTCGCCGTGTGCTCGCCGATGGCCTCACACCGATCCCCGCAAAGAAAGACAGCCACTCATGCTTTTCAGTAGTTCCACTGTACTATCCTATCATCCGGGATGCCACCGGGTTTGTTGCACATCATGGCAGAGAGGGTGGACGCGCCCTTGCTTGCGCGGCCGGTTCCCGCCTAGAGTTTTCGCGGATCGGCTCGGTAGGGGAACGATGGGAGGGCCGCGGGATGAAACGAAAGTTTGTCGTGGTTTTGGTCTCCGCATTGCTGCTGACCGCCTGTGGCGAGGATGGTGCCGACAAGCCCTATTTCGAGTTCGCCGGTGGCGGTTTTGTCTTCAACTACAACATTGCCGAGGCGTACTACGGGTTTGTCGCCCGGGTCCTGCGGCGCATTCCCGAGGGGGCGGTCCTGGAGGCCGTGTTCGAGAATCCGGACGGCGGCGATCCGCTGGTGGTGCGCCAGACAGCAGTTGCGGGCCGGGCCGACTACGTCTTCCGGACGCCGGGCGTTCAAGGGGTCGAGGCCGACCGAGGGTATCACGTGGAGCTGCGCGTGCTCGAACCGGGCACGGAGAAGCTGTTGGCCAGCTATGAACGGTCCTACCGCTCCACCGCCGACCAGGCGATCCTGCCGAAACAGCCGACCACCGTCGGCCCCGGCTACCAGCTCAACCCGAACAGCGAGTTGCTCTACCCGCCGCCGGGCAGCAGCAACTAGGCTCTACCCGCCACCTTCCAGGGATTTGCGCGCCGGCGCCAACGCCACGGGCAGGAAATCGAGTAACGCCCGCACCCGCGCCACATGGCGCAGGTCTTCATGGGTCAAGAGCCACAAGGCGGTATCCCAATCGGGCAATGGCGGCCGCACCCGGCGCAACTGCGGAGCCGCATCGCCCAGAAAGCACGGCAGCAAGGCCAGGCCGAGCCCGGCCTTGGCAGCTTCGACCGCCGCCATCAAGGTATTGACCCGGGTGTGGACACTGGCGCCGGGCACCGTCTGACGCAACCAGCGGGCTGTGGGCAGGTGCGTTAGGCTTTCGTCCAGGCCGATCCAATCGTGCGCCGCAAGATCGTCGCCGGCCGGGTGGTTGGCCAGATACGCGGCCGCACCATAGATGGTGGTGGCAATGCGCGCCAACCGCCTGCCTACCAGGGTATCGGGCGGTTCTGCCGCCGGGCGCACAGCCACGTCCGCATCATGCCGGGCCAGATCGAGAAAGCGGTTATCGACAATGACCCGCAACTCGATCTCGTCGTGCGCCGCGCGGAAAGCGGCAAGAGCGGGTGTGAGCTGAGCCAGCAGCGTATCGGTGGTGGTTACCCGGACCGTGCCGCTGGGCCGCGTGTCGCGGCCGGCAATGCGTCGATCCAGGGCGGCCACATCCGCTTCCAACCGTTCGGCGACGCGGCATGCTTCATCTCCGGCGGCGGTGGGGACGTACCCTTCCGGTAACCGCTCGAACAGGCGCACGCCGAGACCGTCTTCCAGGCTACCCAACCGGCGGAACACGGTGGAGGGGTGCACGACCAAGGCCTTGGCCGCCCCGGCGGCCCCGCGGGCACGCGCCACTGCCAAGACCAAGCGTAAATCGTTCCAATCGAGCATGCGAGCTTCAATTCGCAAAAATGAGAATATAAGTGGCAATAATGCATATTTTGTAATCAGAATTGCAAACTACATCTAGACCCACGGCGGCGGCTCAGCCGCGGCTCACTGTGATGGAGGACGACAATGGTACGGAAAATCACCCGGACGGATCTGAAAGCAAGGCTGGATCGTGGCGACTCGCTGGTCTTGGTCGAAGCCCTGCCGGAAAAATATTATTCAGACAAGCACTTACCTGGCGCCATCAATATTCCGCACGATGCGGTGGACGCCCTGGCGCCCGGGATTCTGCCCGACAAATCGGCGCAGATCGTGGTCTATTGTGCCAATGCCCCGTGCAAGAATTCGGGGATCGCGGCCCAGCGGTTGATCGAAATGGGGTATGCCAACGTCCTCGACTATCACGAGGGCAAGGCGGATTGGCTGGCGGCCGGATTTCCGGTCGAAACCGGGCCCGCCCGGGTAACCCGAGCTGCCGAATAGGGCCGGTGGGGCAGGCGACCACGAAAGTCCGCAACCTTTGACCGCATCCTGCGTCTAAAGGGGTATGAAAACCGGACAGGAGTCTGCCCCCATGCGCCTGCAACTTGCCCTCAATGTGCGCGACCTCGACGAGGCCGTGACCTATTACGCCAAGCTGTTCGATACACAGCCGCACAAGCGGCGGCCTGGATATGCCAATTTCGCCATCCAGTCGCCGCCTCTGAAACTGGTGCTTTTCGAGCACCCGGGGGCGGCCGATCGCCTGAATCACCTGGGAGTCGAGGTATTCGAACAGAACCAGGTTCAAGAAACCTTGCAACGGCTGGATCAGGCAGGGATCCTGAGCGAGGTTGAACGGGAGACTACCTGCTGCCATGCAACCCAGGACAAGCTCTGGTCGGAAGAGCCGCAAGGGCTTCGGTGGGAGTGGTATCGGATCACCGACGATGACCCAGCCGTCGAGAACACCAAAGCCCGCACCGGCGCCGTCTGTTGCGCCGGCGGCAATACCGCCGCGCCCGCCGGTGCCTGACGGCATCCTCATGGCTGGAGAGCCGGCCGTCATCCCCAACGATGCCTGGGCCGGCTTCCAATCCCGGCTCAGGTCCTACGTGGGCCGACGCGTCGGCGCGGCATCGGTGGAGGATGTGGTCGGCGATATCATGCTGCGCCTGGTCCAGCACCGGGAGACACTGGCCACGACCCGCAACCCGACCGCCTGGGTCCTGCGCGTGGCCGCCAATGCGGTCAGCGATCACCATCGCCGCCGCAACGTCGAGCGGCGAGCCCTCTCGCAATATCAAGCCGAAGATGCCGGGACGCTGGATCAGGGCCGTGATACGGATGAAACCGATTTAGCCTGCTGCCTGGTCCCCTTTATTCAAGGGTTGCCCGAGCCCTATCGTCAGGCCCTGTTGCTGGCTGATATTGCGGACCAGCCCCATGCTGAGACGGCCCGCCGGCTGGACTTGACCGTTTCCGGCGTCAAGGCGCGCGTGCGCCGTGGCCGGGCCAAGTTGCGTGAGGCGCTTTTGCGCTGCTGCGCCATCCATGTGGACGGGCGTGGCCGGGTCATGGAGGCCCAACCGCGGGACCAACCCTGTACCGGCTGTACCTGAGGGGATGGCTGGCCCAATCCCACAACTGTTTGGATTATAACCGGAAACCGGGGTGCTGGCCGGCTGTCGCGCCGTCAAATGATGACCAGTGCCGCGGCCTTCGGGGTCGGCGTTTCGTTGCTGCCGCGCCTGTCGCTTGGGGCAGAGATGATCACCGCCATGGAATAGGGCGGGTATGATTCGGACGAGTATATCCAGTCGTTCGTTGCCAAACATAGGCGTTCGCCCAACTACTCCATCTTCAGCACCGAAGAGGACGTTCTGGCCGGGCGTATCGCCGCCTCGGTCTACCTGGGCGACCGCAATCACTTCCTGGTCAAGGTCGAGGGTCTGGAGAAACACTTTGCCGCGGCCTTGCAGAATTCGGCGCGTTTCTTGAGCGATATCCACCGCGACGAAGCCAACGTGTGGCTATCCTGGGCGGCGAGCGCTGGTGTGCTGCTGACCGAATAAGCCGGCGCCGGTCAGAACGCGGCTCCGGCGACCCAGAACCAGGCCCCGGCTCCCAGAAATGACAGCAGGGTCATGGGCACGCCGCACCGGGCATGGTCGGCGAAGCTCAATTTCACCCCGGCCGCCGCCGCCCGCTCGACGACAATCAGATTGGCGAAGCTGCCCACCAAAAACAGATTGCCGGCCAAGGTGGAAAAGACCGCCAGGGCGTAAAGGGTATCGGCGTCCAGATGGGGCATGGCCTGGAGAACCAGCATGACCAGGGGCACGTTGCCGATGGTGTTGCTGCCCGCCAAGGTCAGCGGCGAGATGATGGCAATGCCAATGCCATCGCCGGCGTCCGCGGCCCGGGCCAGCAGATCAGCGGGAATGCCGGTCGCGGCGAACGCTGCCGTGACCACGAACAAGGCGGCGAAAAGAACCAACAGATGCCAGTCTACCAGGCTGAGAATCTGCCGTGTCGCTAGACGCCGGCTGACCAGCAGAAAGCCGGCCACCAACAGCACCGCGTGGGCTTGCGCCACCGGCGAGAGGAACAGCCCCAGAAGAACCACAACGGCGACGACGCCCTTGCCCAGGCTCCAGCGGTCCAGGGGCTGAGGGGCAGGTGGGCTTCCGCTCACGCCGGCTCGCGGCAGGGCGAACCGCTGGCGCCAGGCGATCCAGATGGTGCCATACACGGCGGCCAAGCCGATCAGGGCCGGCACTGCGCAAGCCGCCAGGAAGCGCCAGAAATCCAGATCGCCGACTTGCCCGATCAGGACATTCTGCGGATTGCCGATGACGGTGGCGGCGGAGCCCGCATTCGCCGCGCCGGCCAAACCAATCAGGTACGGCCGTGGGTCCAGGCCCCGGCGCAGCAACCCGGCGCACAGCATGGGCGTCATGGCGAAGACCACCACGTCGTTGGCCAATATCGCCGACAACCCGCCGCCGGTCAGGATCACGAAGCCGAGGATTTTCGCTGGCGAGGCGTCGCTACTGGCGAGCCGCTGGGCGGTCCAGTCATAAAACCCGCAGGCCGCGAATTGGGCCGACAGGATCATCAGGCCGAAGAGAATGAACAGGGTCGGAAAATCGATGGCCGCGAGAACATCCGGCCCGGTGACCGAAGTGCCCGCATAGAGCGCCAAGGCGCCCAGAAGTGCGATGCCAGTACGATCCAGCCGTAAGCCAGGCCAGCGCCCCAAAGCCATGCCCGCGTAAACAGCGGCGAAGACGGCGATCACATAGGCGTGCATGGTCATCGGCTTCACCGATCCGTCTCACGGGTGCGCGCCGATCATGGTGGAGTCGCCGGGCTCCGTCGAGGGGGGCCTAGGTTGCGCGATGCGGGAAACTGTTTCATCCTCGCGGAGTTGCGCCGGGACTCAACAGAAGGTGACCGCATGCAGACGGCATCGAAGGCTGACATCGTCGCCTATTGGAATGGCGAGAACGGGCAAAAATGGGCGCGCTTTCAGGAGATGATGGACCGCAGCCTGAAACCGCTGGGCCACGCCGCCATGGACGCGGCGGACATTGGCGCCGGCTGGCGGGTCATCGACGTAGGTTGCGGCTGCGGCGATACGACATTCGATTTGGCCGGCCGTGTCGGCGGGCAAGGCCATGTCCGGGGGGTCGATATTTCGGCGCCCATGCTGGCGCGGGCGGAGGCGCGCATGGGCAAGACAAAGAATGTGACCTTTGCCGAAGCCGACGTTCATGACTACCGTTTTCCGGCTCCGGCCTACGACCTGGTCTACTCCCGCTTCGGAGTCATGTTTTTCGTTGATCCCGTGGCGGCTTTCCGCAACTTGCGGGCGGCGCTCAAGGCGGGGGGACGGGTGGCGTTCGCCAGTTGGCGGGCCGCCCGGGAGAATCCCTGGGTCAAGGTGCCGGTCAGTATCGTGGGGGCGCATGTGCCGATGCCGTCCCCCGCGGCGCCGGGCGAGCCGGGCGAGTTTGCCTTCGCCGATGACGCGCGCGTGCGGCGCATCCTGACGGATGCCGGATTTGCCGATGTGGCGACGGTTCGCCACGACATACCTATTACCCTGGCCGGTGGCGACCTGGAGACCGCGGTCGACTTGCTCCTGGAAATCGG
The DNA here is from genome assembly GCA_036397065.1 of Kiloniellales bacterium. Taxonomy (GTDB): domain Bacteria; phylum Pseudomonadota; class Alphaproteobacteria; order Kiloniellales; family J153; genus JAJFGI01. Next base: position 22,813 of record DASWJP010000173.1, read on the forward strand.
CCCGACCGGCCGGGCGGTGGCCGATGCCGGTGCGGACGAGGCGCTGAAAGCCCGCATAGCGGCGGATCTGCGCGACGGATTGCGGCCTTACCTGACGCCGGCCGGTGTGGTCCTGGGGACGTCGATATGGGTGGTGACCGCGCGCGCACCCTAGGCCGCACAGTCGGCCGCTGTTGTCGATCAGGTGCGTGACCACGCCGCGCAGTTGAGTATCATCTCCCTAGGCAACATGGATGACACCGGACATACCGCCGGCCTGATGCTCCAGGATGTGGCAATGGAACATCCAACCGCCCGGGTTGTCCGCGACAAAGGCGATCTCCACCTTGTCGCGCGGTGCCATGAGGACCGTATCCTGCCATTCGCGGTGTGCGGTCGGGCGGCCGTTGCGGCTGATCACCCGGAACGAATGCCCGTGCAGGTGAATCGGATGGTGCCAGGCGGTTTCGTTGTTGAGGGCTAGGATAGTGGACTGGCCTCGCCGCAACGACAGCATCGGCTCCATCGTATGGCCCGTGGCGACCACGCCGTTGACGCTCCAGGCCATGTTGTTGCGCATCATCTCCTGCGGACTGACGCGCTGGTGGTCCATCATCGCCGAGATCAACCCGCCCATCATGCCGCCGTCGAAGGTGATGGCATGGGTTTCCGCCGCGGCCATGTCCGGTTCGGGCATGGTATTGGAGGGTAGGGCGATGGGCGTGATCAGCGACGCTTGCCTGAGCGGTTCCGGCTCATAGACCAGATCGAGCAAGTGATAGGCGCCCCGTTCATAGAAGCGGTCGGCGACGGCAGATCGTTGCCCCGGCTGGTCCATGAAATCGAGGACGAGGTCGATCCGCATGGCCGGCGCCACCACCACCAGGCCGCCGGCCGGTGCGTGCGGCTCGACCGGCTGACCGTCGATGGCGATGACCATGGGGTGGTGGCCGGCGAAGTCGAGCCCAAAGATGCGAGCATTGGCGGCGTTGATCAGGCGCAAGCGCAGCCGTTCGCCCTGGCGCACGGCGAAGGTGTCGGGCACGCGGCCATTCACGGTCACGGTGTTGCCGATACGGCCGCCGTGGGCGATGTCGCGAAAATCGCCGAAATCGCCGCTGATTTGCCCATTGGGCTGCAAGCGCCAGTCATCCAGCACCCACGTTGCATCCCGGTCGACCTGGATCGGTGATCGCTCCTCGACGATCAACGGGCCGTAAAGACCGCGGCCGACCTGCTCGAAGCTGCGCTGATGCGGGTGGTACCAATAGCTGCCGGCGTCGGGCACGTCGAACTCGTAGACAAACGAGTCGCCGGGTTCGATCGGCGTCTGGGTCAGAAAGGGGACCCCGTCCATGGCGTTGGGCAGCCTGATCCCGTGCCAATGGACGGTCGTTGCCTCGGCCAGCTTGTTCTCGACGGCGACCCGCAAGCGGCTGCCCTGAGGGACGCGGATTTCAGGGCCTGGAACCGTGCCGTTGTAGGCCCAGATGTCTGTCGCAGGATAGGTGCCGCCGACGAGGGGCGCGCTGGCGGTGTCCAGGGCCAGCCGGTAGTCGTGGGTCGCCCCCTGGGTCACCCCCTGGGCGGACCGACTGGGCAGCGCCGCCAGCAGGGCGGAACCGGCGGTACCACCGAGAAACGTGCGCCGCGAGAGGATCATACGGTCAGGGGTCCTCATGAACATCAATCCCTCAGAGGTGGCAAATTTGCCGCTCGCCCAGTCCATCTCTGGCGAGGATGGGGAACCGGGTAGGGGGCGCAAACCGCCGGGTCATGGCCTGACGAGCATGGAGCCTCCTCCCGGCAGCGACAAGGGCGTTTTCATGGGTTTTTTCAGGGGCCCGGCCGCCCCTCGGCGCGGTTGTCACGGCCCCCACGAAGGGTTTAGAGTTTTCGGAACTATTCCCTGCCACACTACGGTCTTCATGAAGGGACCGTACGACCGTGTGCCTCGAGTGCGCATCCAAATGTAGAAAATCCCCGCCAGCCTGCAACCTGGAGGGGACAGTTTCATGAGTATCCGGAGGCCCTATCTTGCCGCCGGCGTGAGCTGGGGTGCGCTCCTCGGTATTCTCGTCGGCCTGGCGGCGGATGTCTTTGTTTTCGGCGTGGGCTGGCCCGATCTCATCGGCGGCGATACCGAGCCGGTTCCCACCGGGAGGGGACTGCCAGTTTCGGCCATCCTGACCGGACTCGTCACCTTCGCCGCTTGTACTGCCGCCGGCTGGGTCGCGGGCGGTCGGGCGGAGGCTTCCGGCGTCGACCGGCGGCGGGCGCGGCGCTTTGGACTCGGCCTGCTCGGGCTGTGGGTTGTGGCTGCCTTGGTCCTTGTGGGGGTGGTCATTGTCGGCGTCGAGCAGGAAGAGATCGATCAGCAGACGGCCGCGGCCCAGGAAAACGCGTTCTCTCGCCTCTATGCCCAGCGGCATACTGTCACCCGGATCGATTTCTTCGGCTGGAACGCGGAGCGCGGAAGTGCCGGTATCGTCCTGCACGGCAACCGCAGCGGCGACTATCAAATCGGGTGGCGGGTCACCGAAACCAAATCCGGTCAAGTTCTGGCCGAGGGACGCCAAGCCGTGACCCTGGAGCTCGGCCGCCGGATCGTGGTCATACCCCTGGATCGCTCCAGCCTCATCACTGCATATCGAAAGTCTGTTCTGCCCGGCGCGGCCGGGGAAGTGGTTGACGGCGTGTTTCGTTTGACGGCTACAGTCGAACCGGTGCCAAGCCCCGCCGAGCGTTCCACTTTGCCGCCTCAGGAATTGCAAACGCTGTCCATCGGTCAATCGACGTTACGCAGCACCGGATTCGTCGACATGCCGGTGTCGTTTCCTCTCTCCGCCGCGCCGACGGCGAGCACCGACTAGGGATCGCGCTCAGGAACGTTTCTTGCCTGGCTTCGAAGGCGCGGTGTCCTTGACACCGCCGCCGGCCGGCTCTGGCTTCGAGGTCTCCGGGTCCGTCTCCGCCTTTGCGGTTGGGTCATCGGCCGGGGCCGTGCCCGGCAGTTCCTTGCGCTTGCGCCAGGCGAGGCGCGCGGCCTCGGCCCGCCGCCGCACCGAACTCAGCCCTAGCCGCACTAGCACCGAGCCGCGCTCGATCTCGGCCAATTCACCAGCATAGACCTCGGCCATGGCCTCGCGAAAGCTGGTGATGCCATGGTTGGCGACCACGTGGAAACGGCGCACCGAATGCATCCACAACGGGCTGACCAGCAAGGATACGGCGATCACGGCGATGGCCAGGCGGTAGCCATCGCCCGAGATGGCACCGTTCTTCCATCCGACAGCGGCCAGGATAAAGGAAAACTCGCCCACCTGGGCCATGATCAGGCCGGCCGGGAAGGCATGCTCCCACGGCACGCGCACCATATGCAAAAGCCAGATATTAAGCACCGTCTTAAGGGCGATGACGCCGAGAACGAAGAGCAGTACGGTGCCCAAATTCGCCCAGATGAAGCCCACGTCGATGAGCAGGCCGATGGATAGGAAGAAGACCACCAGCAACACGCTTTGAATGGGCTCGGTCACACGAATGGCTTCGGACCGCAGGGTCGAGTTGGCGATGACGAGGCCGGCCAGGAAGGCACCATAGGCGGGCGATAGGCCGAGCACGCCGGTGATCGATGCGGCGACCAGGGCGAATGCTAGGGCGACCAGGGTGAGCAGCTCGACCTTGCCGGTGATCGCCTCGGTGAAGGGTAGCACGATCTTGCCGCGGCGGCCGAGGATCCAAATGAACCCGCTCAGCAGGCCGACCGCCACGATCATCTTGATCAGCACCTGGTAGTTGAAGATGTTGTCGCCGCCAAAGGAGCCGACAAAAATGAGGATCGGCACCACGGCGATGTCCTGGGCGATCATCACGCCGACGGTGATCTGTCCGATTCCGGTGCGCAGCTCGCCGATCTCCTCTAGCATCTTCATGGCCACCGCGGTACTGGACAGGGCGATGATGAAGCCGAGCAACAGGGATTGTTCTAGCCGCCAGTCGAGCCACCAGCCGAAAGCAAAGGTGACGGCGAGCGACGCGCCGATCTGCCCGGCCGCCGTGATCCCGGCCGGGCGCAAGACGCGCACGAAGGCCTTCAGGCTCAATTCCATGCCGATGAGGAAGAGCAGCAGCACAACGCCGAGCTCGGCCAGGATGGCGACCTGCTCGGATTGCTCGACCAGCCCGGCGCCGGTGGGCCCGAGGATCACACCGGCCAGGATATAGCCGATGATCGGCGGTTGCTTGAGCCACTGAAGCGCCAGGCCCGAAGCAACGGCGGCCGCCGTGACAAAAGCTATGCCGGTAAGGTCAACACCGTGTGCATCCATTCGCGCTCGCAATTGTCATTGTCAGGAGTCAACGTGTGAGTCTGCGAAAATCGTCCCGCAATGTCCATAACCCGGTCAGGGGAGTCTTGTCTCAGCAAACCCTGGCGCCCGCTTCCGGGGATACTTTTGACTCAAAATCTGAGATGCTTGTCTAACCCTGTCAAATTGATGGATATTTTCGGTGAGCGGCTTTCATGCTCAACACATGGCGCTTGCACCAAGGGGGATGATCCGTGCGCGACAAACGTTTCGATGTTCTCTTTGAACCGGTGAAGATTGGTCCGGTCACGGCCCCCAATCGATTCTATCAAGTGCCGCATTGTACAGGCATGGGCTACGTCCTGCCGCAAACCCTGGCGGCGATGCGCGAGATCAAGGCTGAAGGCGGCTGGGGTGTCGTCAACACGGAGTACTGCTCGATCCACCCCAGTTCCGACGACACGCCCTATCCGTTTTGTTCCCTCTGGGATGAACAGGACGTGCGCAACATGAGCCTGATGACGGAAAAGGTGCATGCGCATGGGGCGCTGGCGGGTGTGGAATTGTGGCATGGGGGTTTACGCTCTTCCAACCTGCACACGCGCTATACGCCTCTCGGACCGGAGAGTGTGCCGGTCAATACCAATCCCCTGCAATCGCAGCGGATGGATAAGGCCGACATTCGGGAATACCGTGGCTGGCATCGCGCGGCGGTCGGGCGGGCGCGGCAGGCGGGATTCGATATCATCTACGTGTATGCCGCCCATACCTATCTGCTGGCGCAGTTTCTCGACCCGGTGCTCAATCGGCGCAGCGACGAATATGGCGGGTCGGCGGCAAACCGCGCCCGGCTGTTGCGTGAACTGCTGGAAGACGCGAAAGAAGACGCGGGTGATAGCTGTGCCATTGCGGTGCGCATCGAAGTCGACAATGAAGACGGCAGCACACAAGACCGCCCGGAATTGCTCTCGGCCATCGTGCCATACTGTGACTTGTTCGACGTGACGGTTACGGACTACGCCCGTGAGATGGGTGTGTCGCGCTTCGTCAATGAGGCCAGCCTCGAAGATCAGGTTGCCCATGTGCGCGCGTTGACCGGCAAGCCTGTGGTCGGCGTGGGCAGGTTTACTTCGCCGGAGACCATGCTGTCGCAAGTGCGCCGCGGCATCCTCGATCTGGTCGGTGCGGCGAGACCGTCGATTGCGGATCCCTTTCTTCCCGCCAAGATACGCGACGGTCGGCTTGACGAAATCCGCGAGTGCATTGGTTGCAACATCTGCTATGCGGGCGATGGCCAGGGCGTGCCGATACGCTGCACGCAAAACCCGACCATGGGCGAAGAATGGCGGCGCGGCTGGCATCCGGAGAACGTGCCGGCGGCGCATTCCCCCGAAACGGCACTGGTCGTTGGTGCCGGACCCGCGGGTCTTGAAGCCGCCCATATTCTCGCCAAGCGCGGCTATGGCGTGATACTGGCCGAGGCCGGTGAAGAACTCGGCGGCCGGGTGGCGCAAGAATCCCGGCTTCCGGGACTGGCGGAGTGGATCCGGGTCCGCGAATACCGGGTTCATGCTCTTTCTCAAAACGCCAAGGTATCCATCTATCGCAACAGCACATTGACGGCGCAAGATGTTGGCGACACGGATGCCGAGCACGTGTTCATTGCCACCGGCAGCCACTGGCGCCGGGACGGCCGTGGCCGCACAAGCGTCACGCCTGTTCCAGGTCTTGGCGGTGAAGAAACCCTGACCCCCGATGATGTCATGCAAGGCAAGCGTCCCCGAGGGCCGGTCATAGTCTACGACGACGATGGCTACTATATGGCTGCCGCGCTCGCTGAACTTCTGGCCGCGGAGGGATGCGCCGTCACCTACGTGACGCCGGCCTCGAAGGTGTCGGAGTGGACCACCCACACGACCGAACAGGCCCAGGTTCACAAGCGCCTGTGCGATCTTGGCGTGTCGATCATCGCCAATCACGCACTCAATTCATTTGCCGCTGGCCAGGCCGAGCTGGCGTGCATCTATACCGGCAAGACTCTCATCGTTCCGAGCGCGCACATACTTCCGGTCACGTCACGGGAACCGAATGATGGGTTGTGGCACGAATTGACGGTCGGCCGGACCAAATTCAAAACCATCCACCGGATTGGAGACTGCCGGGCGCCGGGTATCATCGCAACGGCGGTGTATGACGGCCATCGGGCGGCGCGGGAGCTTGGCCAATCCGCGTCGGATCGACCGGCACGGCGGGAGCGGGTTTGCTTGTAAGCCGCGTTCATCCCATGCGACCGCGGCGGCCTGTCGATCCGCTTCGTGGTTTCGGCGCGTCACAATCAATCTGAGGCATGACCGTCCATGGTGCCGTGAACGATTCCGCGAAGGGCTACGAGGCTAACTCGGGCTTTAGCTCGACTAGGGGATCGCCCGACCGTGCCTGCGCCAGCGCGGTGGCCGCCCGCTGCGCCAGATTGCGCATCTCCTACCTTTCCGTGTCCTTTGACGTGCCCGCAAACCGGTGAATTCCTGGGAAAAACTGGGGCGTGTTCGGCGGGCCGGAATATGGCAGATTGGCTCTCATTGGGGTGTTTCGGCCGGGTGGCCCACACTCCAGGGCGCTGGCAGCCGGGGCTTGGCGGGTACGCCGCACCGGATCCCAGCCACTTCAGGTATGGCAACAAGGAAAGCTTCGAGGTTCATCATGTCCGCATCAGTCGCCTCCCAAAAAGCCCCGGCCAAGGCCGCACCCAAAAAGTCGTCGAACGCCGAGCTGCAGAGCTTGCGTGAAAGCGCGCTCCCGCGGGGTCTGGCAACCATGTTGCCGGTCTTCACCGCGCGCGCCCGCAATGCCGAGATGTGGGATGTGGAAGGCAAGCGCTATATCGACTTCGCCTCCGGCATCGCCGTGCTCAACACCGGGCACATGCATCCCAAGGTCAGCGCCGCCGTTTCGGCGCAGTTGGAGAATTTCAGCCACACCTGCTTTCAGATCACGCCTTACGAGGCGTATGTACGCCTGGCCGAGCGGCTGAACCGCCTGATGCCCGGCTCGACGCCGAAGAAAACCATCTTCCTGACGACCGGTGCCGAGGCGGTGGAGAATGCCATCAAGATCGCCCGCGCCTATACGGGCCGCCCGGCGATCATCTCGTTCAGCGGCGCTTTCCACGGGCGGACCATGATGGGCATGGCCCTGACCGGCAAGGTGGTGCCGTACAAGACGGGCTTCGGTCCGTTCCCGGCCAGCATCTATCACGTGCCGTTCCCGATCGCCTACCATGGGGTCACCGAGGAGGACTCGCTCCGGGCCCTCGAGACCTTGTTCAAGTCGGACGTCGATCCGGCCACCGTGGCCGCCATGATCATCGAGCCGGTGCAGGGCGAGGGCGGCTTCTACATCGCCTCGCCCAAGTTCCTGCAGGCATTGCGGCGCCTGTGCGACGAGTACGGCATCCTCCTGGTCGTCGACGAGATCCAGACCGGCTTTGCCCGCACCGGCAAGATGTTCGCCGTCGAGCATGCCGGCATCGAGCCGGACCTCATGACCATGGCCAAGAGCCTGGCCGGCGGATTCCCGTTGTCGGCGGTGACCGGCAAGGCGAAGATCATGGATGCGCCGGCCCCCGGCGGACTCGGCGGCACCTATGCCGGTTCGCCCCTGGCCTGCGCGGCGGCGGATGCCGTCCTCGACGTGATCGAGGAGGAAGACCTGTGCGCCCGCGCCGTGGAACAGGGCCGTCAGATTGCCGATCGGCTCAACGCCATGGCAAAGACCAATGCCCTGAAATCCACCATCGGCGAGGTGCGGGCCCTGGGGGCCATGGTCGCGGTCGAGCTGGTGCAAAACGGCGATGCCGGCCAGCCGGCCGCCGATCTGACCAAGGCGCTGGTACAGGAATGCGCCAAGAAGGGCCTGATCATTCTGGCCTGTGGCGTTCGCGGCAATGTGATTCGCTTCCTGGCGCCGCTGACGGCGTCCGAAACAATCGTCAACGAGGGCCTTGATATCCTTGAAAGTGTGCTGCGGGATTTGGCGGTCCCGCGTTGAAATGCGGGTTTTCCACCATGCACCGCAATAAAGGGAGACCAAAGGGCGTGAAGTGTCTCGCTTAGCGAGGCTGGCTCAGGGAACTTGGTGCGTTGGCCTTCGCCGCCAGGTGCGCGACCGAACGGGAAAGCATGTGCGACAGTCGTGCCGCCCATTTCTCCTGGCCGGCCTCGCTCTCTATTTCGTCGTGACGCACCTCAATCTCCACGTGTAGGACACC
>DASWJP010000174.1:0-4518 GCA_036397065.1 Kiloniellales bacterium
CGCGAGCTTGAGGAACCCGTCGCTCAATTTGCGGGCGGCGCCATGGAAATCCGGGAGTTTGGCGGCCACGTCCCGATCGAGCCGCGGACAGGCGTTGGCGCCCATCACCGTCTCCAGCGACGTCTTGTAGGCCGGGATATCGGCCCAGTCCGCTACGGTCGTATCGGTCAATTCCACATGGTACTGGAAACCGTAGGCATTGGATTTATAGCGAAAGGCCTGAACCGTGCTGTATGTGTTCGCAGCCAGGATTTCGGCGCCGGGCGGCAGGGTCTTGACCTCGGCGCCGTGCCATTGCAGGCAGTCGAATTCCGCCGGCAAACGGCCCATGATCGCATCGTTCTGCCCGGCGGCGGTGCGCGCCACGCGCATGATGCCGACCTCGGGGACGGCCATCGGCCCGACGGTGCCGCCGATGGCCTCGGCCAAGAGCTGATGTCCCAGGCATATGCCGAGGAACGGCATCCCGCGGCCGACGACCCACTCGCGGATCGCCGCCTTCTCGGTCTTCAACCAGGGGTGCGCGTCTTCCTGCCACACATCCATCGGCCCGCCCATGGCGATCATGGCGTCATAGCCGGCTAAATCCGACGGTATCGCCTCGCCCTCATCGAGCTCGACCGCGTCCCAGCTCACACCGGACTCGCGCCAGAAGTCACGCAGAATACCGGGATGTTCGACTGCAACATGTTGTAGAACCAGGAATTTCATTTCCGCTCCTCTGGGCCGGCGCTTATGTCTTGAAGGGTAATTTTAATACAAATGCTGGCCGCCGGTGACGAAAATTTCGGTGCCGGTGACATAGCCGAAATCAGGGGCGCACAATTGAAAAACGGCGGAGGCCACTTCCTCCGGCCGTCCCATGCGGTGCATGGGGATGCGCGGGATCAAAGCCTCGTACTCGTCGCCGATCATTTCGGTTTCAATCTCGCCCGGTGCCACCGCGTTGACGCGCACCCCGAGCTCGGCGAACTCCACGGCCATCTCGCGGGTCAACGCCGACAGCGCCGCTTTGGACGTGGAATAGGCGGAGCCGGCGAACGGATGGATGACGTGCCCGGCGATGGAGGTGATATTGACGATGCAGCCCTGGCCACGGCGCAAGGCCGAGGCAAAGCCGCGCGCCAGGATCAAGGGCGTAAAGAAATTGAGCTCGAAAACCTCGCGCCAGGTGGCCACGTCGCCGTTCAGACAGCCAAGCCGCTCCTTGAACGGCGTCTTTGGCGACAGTGCGGCGTTGTTGACCAGGGCGCCGACCGGCTGCTTGCCGAGAATGCCGTTGGTCTGGGTGACGAACGCCTCGACACTGTCCTGGCGGCTCAGGTCGGCGGTGATGTGATGGGTCCAGTTGGGGTCGCGCTGGCATTCCTGCGGCACCGCCTCGCGCGAGCAAGTGATGATGCGCCACCCCTCGTCGCTGAAGCGCTTGACCGTGGCGTGCCCGATGCCGCGGCTGGCCCCGGTGAGGATGGCGATCTTCGGCTCTTGGCTCATGGCTCATGCCCCATGGGGGTCAAGGCAGTTCCCTAGGGTGCCGGCTTGACGGAGACGATGCGGAAGGTGCGCATCTCGCCGTCCTGTTCACGCAGTGAAACATATTCGCCGGTGCGAAAGACATGGCTGCCGAACTTGTAACCGGGTTCGTCCTCGTCCGGATCGCCCTTTAGATCGTAGTGAAAGACCCAGGTCCCGCCGGGGCGATGGACCACATGCCCCTGCTCGTCCGCTTCGCCGTCCCAGAACCGGCGCACCCGGCAACGCTCCCGGTGCTTGCGCCAAGCCTCGGTATCGATGTGGCTGTCCGCGGTCAGCGGCAGTACGACCTCATAGCCGTTGGCGCTGCTGCCATCGGGGAAATCTTTATCGCGGGCCAGTTCCAATCGAACGATGCTTAGAGTCATAGGCATTTCCTTAAACGTTCTCCGCCCCCGCCGGGCACCGCGGCCAAACGGGGGTCTTCTTACGACATGGCGCAGATTGGCCGCCGGTGCAAGCGTCCGCTGCGGTTTAATGCGCGCGGCGGCCTGACGGAGCCGACCGCACACGCCTAGTGCATCATGAACACAGGCATCGTGGCCTTGGCCAGGATATAGCGAGTCGCGCCCCCGAGCACCAATTCGCGCAGTCGGCTGTGGCCATAGCCGCCCATGACCAGCAGATCGGCATCGGCCTTGGCCGCTTCGCGCAGCAAGGCCTCGCCCATGGACCCGGATTTGGGAGAAAAGGCCCAGGTTCGGGCGGTGATCCCGTGGGCGGCCAGATACCGGCACAACTCGCTCGGCTCCACATCGTCGTCAGCTTCGCGCGCGGTCATGACGATGACGGACTTGGCCCGGCGCAGGATCGGCAAGGCCGCCTGAACCGCGCACACCGCCTCGCGTGAGCGGTCCCAGGCCACCGCCACCGTCGCCCCGATATCGCCAGCCGGCGCGGCGGGAACCATCAGCAACGGCCGGCCGCTCTCGAAGAGCACGGCATCCAGGGTCGCCGGCATGCCGCCTTCGCGCCCGGGTCCGCCCAGGACGGTGAAATCCGCCAGCCGGGCGCGGCGCATCACCGCCGCCGCCTGACGTCCGGCCACTTGCCGATAGCTGACCGCAAACTTGCCGGCCACCGGCTCGGCATCCGGCTCGACGACGGGCATTTTCTTGGCCACTACATGCACCTGAAAAAGGCGCTTGGCTTCGGCTTGGCGGGCTTCCGCCTCGGCCTGCAGGCTTTGCATCATCTGTTCGACCGCGGCGCCGGATATGCCTTCGCCGACCACGGGCATGGCGCTATCCACGTCCATCTCGACATGCAGCAATTCGACCCGTGCATGGAACTTGCGGCCAAGGTGCAGGGCGGCATCCACGGCCGCCTCGCCGCCGGGCGCGCCATCGACGACAACCAGTATTTCCGCTATGGACATGATGTCCTCCCTATGTTTGGCAGTATCGCCGCTCATCGTGGAGGCTGGCACGGGCGGGTGTTGCGATCATTGACCTGTGTCAACGGGGTAACACCCCGGTGCTAGGCGAATCGGGGGGCTAGGCAAAGCGGGCGCGATCTTCTTCGATGCCGTGCGGGTCCTGGTGGATGATGACCTCGGCGCCCGGATACACCTCGCGCAGTTGCGCCTCCACGCTGTCGGCCACTTCGTGGGCCTGGTAGAGGTTCATATTGCCGTCCATCTCGACATGGATCTGGATGAAGGTGAGCGGCCCCGAGGCGCGGGTGCGCAGATCGTGCACGGCGATCACCTCGCCATGGTCGAGCACGATCCTCTTGATGCGCGCCCGGTCCTCGTCCGGCAGCTCGCGGTCCATGAGCATGTCATACGCGCCCTTGGCGATGCTCCAGGCGGCTTTCAGAATGTACCCGGCGATCGCCAAACCGATCAGCGGATCGGCATACAGCCAGCCAAACTGGTTCACCAGAACGAAGGCGAGGATGACCGCGGCATTGACCAGAAGATCGCTGAAATAGTGCAGCGAATCGGCCTTGATCGCCATCGAATCCGTTTTGCGCACCACGTGGGTCTGGAACCGGGTCAGGGCGAAGGTCAGCACAATGGCAAAAATCATCACGCCGATGGCGACATCGCCGTGCGCCAGATCCTGGGGGTTGTAGAGCCGGCGGATCGCTTCGATGACGAGAAAGATCGCCGAGCCGGCGATGAAGGTCGATTGCCCGAGAGCGGCCAGGGGTTCCGCCTTGCCATGGCCGAAACGGTGCTCGCGGTCGGGCGGCGTCAAGGCATGGCGAACCGCGACCAGATTGACCAGGGACGCGGCGAGATCGAGCAATGAATCGATCAGGGTCGACAGCAGGCTGACGGAATCGGTCAGGATCCAGGCCACGATCTTGGCGGCGATCAAAATCACCGCCACCGCCACCGATGCATAGGTGGCGGTCCGCATCAGCCGCGCCGCGTCCGCGGACGGCATGCTGCGGCTGGCTATCGGATAATCTGTACCGTGTTCGCTCAGGGGTTGCCTCCGGATCTGTGCGTGCTCAGGCCATCCGATCCAACGGTCAGGGGAACAGCCGCTCCGTCCGCCAGGAGTCGCCTTCGCGATGATAGACCAGGCGGTCGTGCAGACGGAATGCCCCTTCCTGCCAAAACTCGATCCGCCGCGGCTGCACCCGGAAACCGGACCAGTAGGGCGGACGCGGCACCTGGCCCACGGCGTATTTCACGGCGTACTCCGCCACCCGTTTTTCCAGGGCGAAGCGCCCCTCCATAGGACGGGACTGGTCGCTGGCCCAGGCGCCGATACGGCTGTCGCGCGGGCGGGAGACGAAATACGCATCGGCCTCCGCATCGCTGACCCGTTCCACCGCGCCTTCCACGCGCACCTGGCGGCCCACGGATTTCCAATGGAACACCAGCGCCGCCTTGGGATGGGCCAAAAGCTGCCGACCCTTATAGCTTTCCAGGTTGGTGTAAAAGACAAAGCCGTCCTCATCCACCCCCTTGAGCAGCACCATGCGCGCCGAGGGCATGCCGTCCGCGCCCACGGTCGCCAGGGTCAT